>JBILHX010000123.1:0-8828 GCA_044350285.1 Chitinophagaceae bacterium
TGTAAAAAATTACACCAAATCAGCAACTAGAGAATGGATTGATGCAGCCGTATTTGCAATTGTTGCCGCAACAATCATCAGAACATTTATTTTTGAAGCATACGTGATTCCTACAGGATCGATGGAAAAAACATTGCTGGTAAACGATTTTCTATTTGTTAGCAAAACAAGTTATGGGCCTCGTATACCAAATACTCCGTTGGCTTTTCCTTTTGTTCACCATACATTGCCAATCAGCAATTCAGTTTCTTACCTAGAGTGGATCAAACTACCCTACAGACGTTTCTTTGGTGAGCCGGTGAAGCGCAATGATGTTGTGGTCTTTAATTATCCAGTAGGGGATACAGTAATCAAAGAGTTCCAATCAGAAATCAACTATTATGACTACCTAAGAGCGTATGAATCGCGTGGCGGTACAAGAGAAATGCTTTTTGCAGAAAGAGAAGATATCTTAATTCGCCCGGTTGACAAGCGCGAAAATTTTATCAAGCGTTGTGTGGCCATTGCAGGTGATAGCTTAAAGATCATCGATGGTATTCTTTATGTAAACAATCTGCAAAATTCCATTCCTCCAGCATCTGAAATGCCTTACATTGTTCAACTTGATGGCAAGGGATTTTTTCCTGACGAATTTCTGAAAAATGAATTAAACATTGATCCACAAGATCCAGAACAACGTGATTTGATTGCAGCCAACAATACCCCTAACACTTATAAGATTACACTTACTGGAGACCAGGTTAACAAACTTAAAGCATTTCCATTTGTAATAAAAAGTTCAATTCGCCCAGACTTAAACACCAGTGGTTTTGGAAATACTTTTCCTTATGATACCACTAATTTTAAGTGGAGTGAAGATAATTTCGGTCCATTATGGGTTCCTAAAAAGGGAGAAAAAATTGAGTTGTCAAGCCGCAACATAACCCTGTATAAAAGATTGATTCAAGTTTATGAAAATAATAATTGGGAACAGAAAGACGGTATTGTTTATATCAATGGAATAAAAGCAGATTCTTATGAGTTTAAAATGAATTACTATTGGATGATGGGAGACAACCGACATAATTCACAGGATTCAAGGTTTTGGGGATTTGTTCCAGAAGATCATGTTGTAGGAAAGGCTTCACTTATTTGGTTCTCTTGGCAGAACGGGCCACGTTGGAACAGGATTTTCCGTCCAATTCACTAAATTAACTCGATGCAAAAACAGGAAAAAAAATTAGCATTTGAATATGCTGTTTATAACGACATTTCAGCCTTAGCAGAAAGTGACCAATACTTGTTGTCAAGGGCACGTGAAACCGCTTTAAATGCCTATGCCCCTTATTCTGGTTTCATGGTAGGGGCTGCAGCGTTGATGGCCGACAATAGTGTTATCGTTGGTTCTAATCAAGAGAATGCATCATACCCAATTGGGATTTGTGCAGAAAGGGTACTTCTTGCAGCAGTTTCCTGTATATCGCCCAATGCGTCAATCCAAACAATGGCAATAAGTTATTTTAGCAATGAAGTTGATTCAAGCTATCCAGTAGCTCCATGTGGAATGTGCCGACAAGCGCTCGTTGAATTTGAAAACCGATTTAAAAAACCATTGAGATTAATCCTTTCTGGTTCAAGTGGAGAAGTATACGAACTTGATTCGGCTTCACTGTTGTTACCATTCTCTTTCAAAGCAGAAAATCTGGGCAAATAACCGGATTTTATTTTACTGCTTACTTATTTCTCCCGTAATATACTGTAAGGTATAGGCCGCAATTTGAGCACGATACTGTGCATTGATAAACCTATCTTGCGCTTCAATCAAGCTCAGTTGGGCTTGCCTTAGTTCAATGGAATTGCTTTGCAATTTCTTGAATCGTTCAGTTGAAATCATGTTGTTTTCTTCGGCAAATTTCACATTGCTTTCTTCTATTTTTGAGACAGACACTGCATTCTGGTACTCTTGAAACGATATTAATAGATCCCTTTGTAAAGTAGATCTTATCAAATCCAACTGCAGATCTTGTTGTTTTTGTAAAACCTGATTAACCTTTAGTTGTGTTTTGGTGATGTTGCCATTAAAAATAGGAATGCCAATACCTAATCCCAAATTAGGCCCAAAGGTTTGGTTTGTAAGGAAGAAACCTGCTCCAGCCTTTGTTTTGGTTAAATTAGTAACCGAACTGACCGTAGCTGTTGGCATGCGTTGGGAATTAATGATTTTTTTATCTATCAGGATATTTATTTTCTCCTGTTCAGCCAATAGAAGTTGATAGTTTTGTTTTTCAAGCTTCTCAAGAACCGTTACATAATCTATGTTTGGAATAAGAAATTGTTCATCTTTGGCATAGAATGGTGCACCAGGCTTTCTTTTAAGCAAAGTATTGATGGTTGCTTTGGTATTTTCCAACTGCTTATAAATGTTTTGCAAATTAACTTCTTGCGCATTTAAGTCAATCCTTGCTTGCAACATATCAGTTTTTGCTCCACTTCCAACGTTAAATCTAGTTTCAGCTATTTTAAGTCTTTCTTTTGATAAATCAATTATGGCAGTTGTTGCATTGATTTGTTTTTTTAATCGGATGATGTTGTTGTAAATATTCAGCACATCAAAAATAACTTGATCAATTTGTTGAAGTAGAGAAATACTTCCCATTTTTTCTATCGACTCAAACCTTTCTTTTGTTGATCTGACGCGAAGTCCATTAAAAACACGCCAAGAAATGGCAAGGTTTGTAGAGAAGTTATTGTTTGAAACATTGTTTCTTACAATGCTACTTCCATTGGAAAGTTTTTGATTGATATTTGATAGCGCTTCGGTATTGTTAACATTTGCAGTAATAAATGGCCATTTACCAGCATTTCCCCAATTGTTATTGATTGAGGCAATTTCAAGATTAGATTGGGCTATTTGAATCTCTAGGTTCTGTTGCAATGCCAAATTCACTGCATCTTTGGATGTAAAAATGCTGTCTTGAGCCAATACACCATTACTCAATAAACTAATAATAACGATAAAACTAAATTTCATGGGTATCTCTTTTTTTCCTGGAAATATATGAATACAATGCTGGTACAACAAAAAGTGTAAGTACCAATGCAAATAAAAGTCCACCTATTATAACAATACCCAACGGAATCCTGCTTTTTCCTGCAGAACCCAATGCCATTGCAATAGGCAAGGCTCCTAACGCTGTTGCCAACGTGGTCATTAAAATAGGGCGAAGTCTAGCAGCTGAAGCATCTATAACCGATGCTATTTTGCTAAATCCTTCTTCTCTTTTTTTATTGGCAAACTCCACAATTAGAATCCCATTTTTGGTTACCAAACCTATCAGCATGATAATTCCAATTTGAGAGAAGATGTTGATTGACTGTCCAAACAGCGATAAACTTAATACAGCACCTGCCAAGGCAAGTGGCACAGTAATCATAATGATGAAAGGGTCAACAAAGCTTTCAAATTGTGCTGCAAGAATCAAAAATATCAGCACCAATGCCAATAAAAATGCATTTTGGGTATTTGAGGAGCTTTCTGCAAAGTCCCTTGAAGACCCACTTAAACTTGTGGTAAAGGATTCGTCTAATACTTTTTCTTTAATCCGTTTCATCTCAGCAATACCGTCGCCTATTGTTTTCCCTGGTGCCAATCCTGCCGATACAATCGCACTTTTTAAACGATTGAAGTGATAAATGGTGGGTGGATTTGCTGTTTCATTGATTGATACAAGATTGTCTAATTGAATCAATTGTCCTGCACGGCTCCTTAAATAAAACGATTTTAAATCCAATGGAGCATCCCTGTCTTTGCGGTCTACTTGTCCAATTACCTCGTATTGTTTGCCATTTCTAATGAAATATCCAAATCGACGACCGCTTAATGCCAACTGAAGGGTGTTGGAAATATCCAAAATGGAAATACCCAATTCACTTGCTTTCAACCTGTCTATGGTTATTTGAATTTCTGGCTTATTGAATTTTAAGTTCACATCATTACCCTGAAAAACAGAGCTTTTCACCACTTCATCCATGAATTCAGGTACTTTTTCCTTCAGCTTGTTGAAATCCAGGTTTTGAATAACATATTGTACAGGCAAAGACCCTCTAGATGACTGTCCAACCGAAATTGTTTGTTCCTGCGTTACCAACACCCTCACGTTTGAATAGTCCTTAAACATCTTGTTCATCTGTTGGGCTATGTCATTTTGGCTTCTTTTTCTTTGACCAGCATCTACCAACCCCATGCTTATAGAGGCAGCATTTGCTCCGCCTGCGCCAGAATAATTGGGAGCAAAAGACAACACAACTGATCTTTCTGGAACAGAATCCATCACTTTTTGGGTTATATCATAAACAACCTTGTCCATATAATCGAAGTCAGTTCCTTCTGGGGCCAATATGCTTGCACGAAGTCGATTTCTGTCTTCCATTGGTGCTAGCTCATTGGGCAATCCCTTTCCTACTAGATAAATAACACTGATACAAGCTAATACAAGAATCAATGCAATCCACCTTTTTCTCATGAATGCCTCAAGCCATCTTTTGTATCCTGATTCCATGCCTCTGAAGAAAGGTTCGGTTTTGGTATAGAACCATGAATGTTTGTGAACATCCTTTTTTGTAAGATATATGTTAAGTACTGGCGTTAAGGACAACGAAACGAAAGCAGAAATAAGAACGGCACCTGCTACTACAATTCCGAATTCCCTGAACAACCTTCCAACAAATCCTTGTAAAAAAATGATGGGCAAGAATACTACAGCGAGTGTTAAGGATGTTGATACTACTGCGAAAAATATTTCTTTCGATCCTTCTCTGGCAGCCTTCCATTTATCCATTCCCTGCTCTATCTTTTTATAGATGTTTTCGGTAACAACAATCCCATCATCCACCACTAGACCTGTGGCTAGAACAAGTGACAACAGCGTCAAGACATTGATCGAAAAACCAGCAACGTACATAATAAAAAATGCACCTATCAACGCTACCGGAATATCTATGAGGGGTCTGAATGCAATGGACCATTCTCTGAAAAATAAGTAAATGATGAGAACAACCAGTAAAATTGCAATAAACAATGTTTCTTTAACCTCTGTAATTGCTTTCCTTACAAACAAGGTTTTGTCAAAACCCACTTCCAACACAATGTCTTGTGGGAGGTCTTTCTGAATAACCTCAATTCTCTTGTACAGCTCATCTGCGATGGCTACTTGATTTGAACCTGGCTGTGCAACAACTGCAACATTTACAGAACTTACATTGTTTTTTCTGGTTGCTGATTCTTCGTTTTCTGGACCAATAATGGCATAACCGATGTCTTTTAACCGAATTATATTGCCTTCTGTTTGTTTGACGATCAGGTTATTGAAATCATCTTCTGTAGTCAATTTTCCGTAAGCTTTGACCGTTAGTTCAGTCACATTTCCACGGACCTTCCCTCCTGGAAGTTCAATATTTTCTCTATCAAGAGCTGTTTTTACATCTTGAATGGTGAGTTTGTATGCAGATAATTTAACGGGATCAAACCAAATACGCATGGCTGGTCTTTGTCCAAATATATTTACACCACTTACCCCAGGAATTGTTTGTAGCCTCTCTTGTACAATGTTTTCAGCCAAGTCTGACAACTCAAGCAAGGTCCTTTTATTGCTTTGCATTTGAAGGAAAACGATGGGCTCTGAATCAGTATCCTGCTTGGCTACAGTAGGAGGGGCATCGATATCTTGAGGCAACCTTCCAGAAGCTTGAGACACTTTTTCCCTAACATCATTTGCCGCTCTTTCAAGATCAACCCCCAATTCGAATTCAACAGTTATGTTACTGCTACCCTGTGAGCTTGATGATGTGATGTTTTTAACCCCTTCAACACCATTGACAGCCTTTTCTATCGGTTCTGTAATTTGCTGTTCTATGATTTCAGCGTTGGCACCAACATACGAAGTCCTAACATTTACTACTGGTGGGTCTATCGCTGGGTATTCTCGCACACCCAAGAATGAATAACCAATAACACCAAATATGATGATTACTATTGAGCAAACAACAGCAAATACTGGCCGTTTAATACTAAGTTCAGATAAATTCATTGATGTCTATTTGAGAGGTCTACTGGATCTTGGAAATTACGAGCTTTGAATCTTTTCTTATGAATAACAGGCCTGTTGTTACAACAGTATCTCCAACTTTGATACCACTTGTTATCTCTACGTTTTCAACGCCCCTGGTTCCTGTTGTTACATTCACAAACTCAGGTTCACCATTCTTGAACAATACCAATTGTTTGGATCTTGCACTGGGGATTATGGCTTGTGTTGGCACAACAACAGCTAAATCATTTTTACCCAATTCTAAACTGACCTTGGCAAAAGAGCCTGGCACCAATTTTGAATCTGCGTCGTTAATGGTAGCAAGTATTTTTAAATTCCTTGTTTCCGATTCAATGATACTTTCAGAAGCTAAAATTGTTGCTGTATATACATTCGGACTACCTTCTATAGAAAACTGGATTTTCATCCCCTGCTTGATTTCTGAACTGTATTTTTCAGGAACACTGAATGAGATCTTTTTTTTATCGACCTGGCTTATTGATGTTAAAATATTGGACGGGGTAATATAAGCACCTAAACTGATGTTTCTCAAACCGATCCTTCCTGCGTATGGAGCGAGTATTTCGGTCTTTAAAATGCTCACCTGAATTAATTCTATGTCAGCCTTGATATTATTTACCTGAAGCAAGCTTAGGTCGTAATCTTGCTGGCTTATTCCACTAATTTTCAAAAGCTCTCTTTGCCTTTCTTCTGTTTTTTCAGCAATTTGAAGCTGGACCTTTAGCTTTTTTAATTGAGCTTGTAAGTCACCATCAAATAATTTTACCAAAACAGTATTTTTTGGGGTATTAGTTCCTTCTTTGAAATTGATTTGAACTATCCTTCCTGAAATTTCTGATTTGATTTCAGTCAACTCAAAAGGAAGGATGTTCCCCGCAATTTCAATTTTATTTGAAAGGGTAGAAGGTTGAACAACAATCGCTTCAACTTTTAATGGTCCATTTTTGGATTGACTACTGGATTGTTTTGAATCTTTTTTATTTTCACAAGAAAATAATACAAGAGACATTAATAGTGAAACAAGGACTTTTTTCATAATAAACGAAAATAGATTAACCTAAAAAAAAATAAGGGATTTGGATTAATTTTTTTAAAAACTTAGAATTTTTATAGAAAAAACGAATTAAAATTAATAAATTCTAAACAATTTGACAATTAGATGTTTTTTTATATTCTAAACTTGCATAAAAACCCTTAAAAAATTAAAAAAGAAGTCCTTTTTGTACAATATTACATTGTTCATGTATAATCAACTTCCTTTTTCTATCTATCCCACCTGCATATCCTATCATTTTACCATCAATTCCCAACACCCTGTGGCAGGGTATAACCAGCATAAATGAATTTTTGCCGTTGGCAGATGCTGCAGCCCTTATTTTTTTTACATCACCGAGTCTTTCAGCCAAGGTTCTATAAGATATGGTTTCCCCAAAAGGAATTTTTTTTAACTCATTCCAAACTTGATTTTGAAACAATGATCCTTTTTCTTCCAAGGGTAAAGAAAATGTTCTTAATGTCCCCAAAAAATAAGCACTTAACTGAGCTGACAATTCCTTTGACAATTCATTTTCGTTGTTTTGTTGAACAAATTTCGACATATTATTTAAATCAACAGGTAGGGCATCTAAGAAATGAAGTGAAATTAAATGTGTATCGCTATAGGAAGAAATCATTTCCCCTAATGGTGTTTTGATTATGTTGCTAAAACATGGATTATCCAATTTTGCTTCCATTTTTTACAGGTGAAGATGGTTGTAACAAAATCACCTTGTTGTTTTCGTCATAGACACCCAACACCAAACATTCACTGAAAAAATTGGCAATTTGTTTAACAGGAAAGTTCATTACTGCAATGACCTGACGGCCAATTAGACTTTCGATTGAATGATGCTCAGTGATTTGTGCAGATGACCTTTTAATTCCCAACAGCCCAAAATCTATTTCAAGCTGGTAGGCAGGTTTTTTGGCTTTTTCAAAGTGTTTTACATTGCATATCGTTCCAGTTCGGATATCAATTTTTTCGAAGTCTTCCCAACTTATTTCCATGATAATCCTATTGTTCTACAAATTTATCAGCTAGTTGCACAATTGAAGAATACTTTGCTAATTCACCTTTTCCTTTGAAAAAATTGGCAATACCGTATAACCATTTCTTGATATAGTTTTTAGGTGTGATTGGCCCAATTAAGTCAATTTGTAAATTATTGTCTGTCTTCTTGAGATATTCCAAGATATGTTTGTGTGTGTAAATCTGACCGCTCATGGGATCAATAAAAAATAGAATGGTATCACCAGATTTTTCCACTATTGAATTATCGTTCGAAAAATAAGCAAGCAGATTTTGGTTTGGTATATCAACTGGTTTCACTTCCAATCCCAACATGTCGCATAAAATTGAATACAATGCAGCCATAGCAAAGCGGTTGCCTTTTTTTGAAAGCAGTAATTTGTTAAAATCAAATTCATTTAATGCGATTTCTTTGCTTTTAATCCCACTAAACCTAAAATTTGAAAATAGGATTTTATTAATGATATTAACTTCTTCTAAAGGAGTGAGATAATCATTCATCTCAATCCAAATACTTCTTTTAATTTTTTCTAATTCAAACAAAACATCATCCTTGTCTGTCTCATTGTCTAAAAAGTGTGAGATGAATATTGATGCATCTTTCATCCCATTCTCAGAAAATTCATTCCAATTTTCAAGGCTTTTTTCCAAAACAGTCACTGAGATTTTAAAAA
>JBILHX010000223.1:0-2957 GCA_044350285.1 Chitinophagaceae bacterium
TATGGGTCTCTCATAACTGAATTAAAAGAGTTTAATCCCAACCTGAAAATCATTTTTACAGTAAGTCCAGTTAGGCATTCCCGTGAGGGTTTTGTTGAAAACAACAGAAGCAAATCGGTCTTGATACTATCAATTGAAAAACTAATCGCAACCTACCCTGATTGCCATTATTTCCCTTCTTATGAATTGGTTATTGATGATTTGCGCGATTATCGTTTTTATGCAGAAGACATGGTTCATCCGAACTACTTGGCTACTCAATACGTATGGGAAAAGTTTGCAGCGTCTTGCATAGATGGAAAAAACCGGGAGATTTTCAAAGAACTCGACCAGCTTAACAATGCCGTGAAACATAGGCCACTTCACCCAAATTCTGAAGAGCATAAAAAATTCTTGGCGAAGTTTGGCTCAATGGTTGATTCATTGTCGCATCGTTTCCCTTCTTTAAATTTTCAATTTGAAAAAGAATTTTTCACTAATTGACTTCAACTAATTTGATTAACTTTAAGTAATATACATTGACATGAAATATATACGATTTATATTTTTTCTGCTTTTAAGTTCCGCCTTGGTTTTTGTGTTGGACAGCAGAACAATTCTTCCACTTCCCTTGGGGAAATTTTTAAGCGTGCAAGAAGGAATTTGGCAAAATGCTGAGCCTGTCAACGCCTCTTATAATGAAAACATCAAGCTTGAGGGGTTGGAGGGAAAGGCAACTGTTTATTTTGATGAACGACTCGTTCCCCACATATTTGCAGAAAAGGAAAATGACGCTTATTATGTGCAGGGGTATCTTCATGCAAAGTTTAGGTTGTGGCAGATGGAATTTCAAACACATGCGGCTGCAGGAAGAATAAGTGAAATTGTTGGAGAGAAAGCCATCAATTTCGACAAAACACAGCGCAGAATCGGAATGGTTTTTGCTGCTGAAAATGCCTTGGGCGAGATTGAAAAAGACCCTGTGTCTAAAGCTGCTGTTGACGCGTATACTTCTGGTATCAACCAGTACATCAACAGCCTTCAGGCAAGTGAACTTCCCGTTGAATATAAATTGTTGGGTTATCAACCTGAAGCATGGACAAACCTCAAAACGGCGTTATTTACCAAACAGATGACCAATAATTTGGCTGGATACGACCGCGACTTTGAATTTACAAATGCACTGAAAGTATTGGGTGAAGAGAATTTTAAAATTTTATATTCTGATTTGGCGGATTCTCTCTATCCTGTTATTCCCAAGGGCACTGTTTATCAAACACCAGCCATTGCCTTGACGGCTCCAGAATCAGCAGATTCTTTATATTTTAAGAGAAAAGACACCATACAGCTTGCTGAGGAATTTAAGCCCAATCCTGCAAATGGCAGCAACAATTGGGTACTCGCTGGCAGCAAAACAAAAAGTGGTAAACCAATCTTAAGCAATGACCCTCACTTGGGATTAACACTTCCTTCGATTTGGTATGAAATTCAAATCCATACCCCTGAATACAACTCTTACGGTGTTTCATTTCCTGGAATTCCTGGAGTCGTCATTGGTTTCAATGACAGCATCGCTTTTGGTTTTACAAATGCAGGAAGAGATGTGAAAGATTATTATCAAATCAAATTCAAAAATGACCAACGAAAAGAATACTGGTTTGACAATGAATGGAAATTTGCAAATCAGCGTATTGAACAAATAAAAGTCAAAAACCACCAATTGGTTAAGGATACTGTGTCTTATACCATTTTTGGTCCGGTTACTTACGACAAAAGTTTCAAAACTGATTTAACTGAAAGCCAAGCCTATGCGCTGAGATGGGTTGCACATGATTCTTCCAATATTTTGAAAATGTGGTTGTTGTTAAACAGGGCTAAAAATTATGACGACTACAAAAATGCCATTGGTTATTTTAATGTACCTGGGCAAAACATGATTTTTGCTTCAAAATCAGGTGATATTGCGTTATGGCAACAGGCAAGTTTCCCTTTGAGGTGGAAAGATCAAGGATTGTTTGTAATGCCAGGAACCGATAGCAGTTACATGTGGAAGGGATACATACCAAGTGAAGAAAATCCGCACAGTGTCAATCCTCCCGAAGGATATATAAGCAGTGCAAACCAGCGAGCGGCAGATTCTACTTATCCTTACTTTATTCCTGGAAGCTATGAAGTTTATAGGGCGATAACCATCAACAGAAAGCTTGCCGATGTTATTGACGCAACAACAGACGACATGAAGGCATTGCAAAATGACAATTATAACGTCTTTGCAGAAGAAGCAAGGCCTATTCTTTTGCAATACATCGATAAAAGCACACTCACAAAGGTAGAAAAAAATTACCTAGGCATGGTTGAATCATGGAATCTTATGAATAATCCCAAAGAAAAAGGAACAGTTTGTTTCATAGCTTGGTGGGATTCATTGCATGCCAATGTTTTTAACGATGAACTCAATCAAGGAAAGGTTCCGTTGTTAAAGCCTGAAAAATTTGTTTTGCTTGAAGCACTCGAAAAAAATGCTGCCTTTAAATTCATCGACAACATCAACACTCCGATGGAAGAAAACTTAACCATGCAAGTTACAAGCGCCCTTAAAAAAGCTGCTAAGCAACTTGAAAAATTGGAAAAAGAAGATAAACTGGAGTGGGCTAAATATAAAAATACAACTGTTTATCATTTGCTCAAAACAAATGCCATGGCATTTGCACGAACAGGCTTGATGAACGGCGGTGGAAATGGTATTATCAACGCTTCTCAACATGATCATGGACCAAGTTGGAGAATGATTATAGAACTGACAACCCCCACTCATGCGTATGGAATTTACCCAGGCGGACAAGATGGAAATCCGGGAAGTAAGTTTTATGATAATTTTGTCGACAAATGGACCAAGGGTGAATACTATGCTCTTTGGGTGATGAATGAAAAAGACTCAAACGATAAAAGAGTTAAGTGGAAAATGAGTTTTACTTCTA
>JBILHX010000224.1:0-2942 GCA_044350285.1 Chitinophagaceae bacterium
CACTTAAAATAAAAACATATTTCACCAAACCTTATACATCCCAAGATAAAGGAACTATTGAAAATAGAAATGGCGTCATAAGACTGTTCTTCCCAAAAAAACTGACTTCAATCTCATTGATGAAATTGAAGTAAAAAGGGTGGAAAATGAAATAAATAACAGGCCAATAAGAAAATTTGGTTACCTATCGGCGAATCAAGTATTTTTACGGAAGAAGGTACCTGTTGCACTTATCACTTGAACACAGCTTTTTTTAAATTCAAATTTTATGATAATTGGGTTCATGTAAAAAAATGCACGCCATTTTGGGTTAGGTATGAGTATCAAAAAAAATAATTTATGAAGGATAATAAAATAGTTGTGGTTACGGGTGCTGGAATTTCTGTTGAATCTGGAATTCAACCATTTAGAGGGGCAAATGGAATATGGGAAGAGAATCCGATGGAGATGGCAACATTTGCAAAATATTCAGAAGAGCCCGCTGTATTTTTATCGTGGTATTACCATCGGTTTGTTTCTTGTAGGCATGCAATGCCCAATCCGGCCCATCAATTATTGGCATTACAGGAAGTGAAGGTTATCACACAGAACATCGATGGACTTCATCGAAAGGCAAATCATCCTTCTGAAAAATTGATTGAAATTCATGGATGCTTGTCGGAAAAGAGAATTGTGAATTCAATCCTTAGGTCCTCATTAATAGAAGCAAATTGGGATTTGGTAGATGAAAATGACCTTGAACATTCTCTTTTTCAACTGTTTAATATTGACAAAACCGGTGTCATAGATTATGAAAAATCCTATCGGCCTCATGTGTTGTTGTTCGACGAGTTTTACAGTGATTTATATGAATATGAACAAGCAATCGAATGGGTTTTGGCTGCCGATACAGTGATTTTTATGGGAACCTCAAATTCTGTAGGGATTACAGAAGGCATTTTGAGAACATCGTTGAATTATAACAAGGAAATTATTGTAGTCGATCCCAATCCAGCTCCTTCTTTTAGGATTCAAGGTGTCATGGTTGTAGAAAGTACTGCTACTAAATTTTGTAGAGATTACTTTACACAAGATTAACAAAGCTTGCCTTATCTGACGATTTTATGATTTAAATATCTTTTTCATCAAAATCCATTTTTCGCCATCTTTTGCCCATGGCAATGGCAATTGATAGTTCCTCATCAGTTGTTCCCATTCTGCAATTTTGGGATTTGCAGCATCCATGGCAGCCTTTTTTTCGAAGGTGAATGAATCATCTGTTTCAAGTATCATGAACATCCTGTTTCCAGTTCGGTAAATTTCAATGTTTACGATTCCTGCATCCAGGTCATGCTGGGTTACTTCAGGCCAAGCACTTCCTGGCGCGTGGTGCTGATCATATTCGCTGATTAAATCTAAATCATCTACAAGGTCGAGGGCTAAGCAGAAACGTTGCATGTTGTTTTTTTTCTAGTTGAAGAGATTAAATTTACGTGATTAGTTTCTAAAATACTTCTTAAACGAAATCATGGTTTGTTTTGCTGACGCATCCTCATCAGGCCATGGGAATGCCTCGGCGGATATAAATCCCTGATAGTTACAATTGATCAATGATTGTGCAATTTTTCCCATTTCTGTATGTCCGAATCCAATGGGCCTTCGATTGCTGTCTGCAAAATGTACATGTCCAATCAAAGTTGAAAATTTATTGATGCTTTCTGCAATATCAGTTTCTTCAATATTCATGTGAAATAAATCTGCCAACAAGGTGGTGTTTGTTGTTTTCAAAGAGGTTAAAAATGATGCGCCGTCTGCGGTTGTATTTAAGAGATTTGTTTCATATCGATTTAATGGCTCGTAAATTAGTTTCACCCCATTTAACTGTGCATGTTTGTCTAAGTTGATTAGTCCCTCTGAAAACCAATCCATGGCCTGATTTCTCTCAATTCCCGCAGCAACATTTCCCTGCATTGATCCAATAATGGCGGGTGCTCCAAATTTCGCTCCAAAGGAAATCATATCTGTGATAAATGAAACGGCCCTTTCTCTTACTTCCTGATTAACATCAGTCAAGGTCAATCCATGAAGTACTTTTCCCGCACCTGTGCCCACCGCGGCTAATTCTAGGTTGTATTTGATTAAAAGTTTGGATAAAAGTGAAACGTCAACTGCGTCAGCGGATGAGGTGAAAAGTTCTATGGCATCAAACCCTAGGTCAGCAGCCTTTGCCATGCTGTTTTCTAGGTCATTCCAAAAAATCCATGGACCAGATTTGATTTGTGGGACAAGCGCTATGGTTACACAAGATTTAATCATAAAAATTTATTTGTCGAGGTCTACCATTATTTTGGTGATGCCTGCAGGTTGTGTTGCCCATTTTTCTAAAGCAGCACCTGCCTCATCAATCGATACAACCATGCTGATTACATCATCAACAGGGAATTTGCCTGCTTCAAGATAGGCGATTACTTCTGGAAATTCATTGGTACAATTTCTTGAACCAAGGATTTCAATTTCTTTTCTAACAAAAAGTCCCGTGTTGAATTCTACCGGAGATTTTGAGTATCCAATGCAAACAACCCTGCCTGTATAAGCAACTTCTTCAACTGCGGCACGGTAAGTAAATGAATTACCAACTGCTTCAATAATTACATCGGGACCATCTCCATTGGTGATTTCACTTAGCGCAACATGTAAATCAACGTTGGATGAATTGATGGTATGTGTAGCCCCAATTTTTTTTGCAATTGTCAATTTTGCATCATCTATGTCAATTGCAATTACATTGGCTCCTCTGTTTACAGCCGATGCAATGGCTCCCATCCCAACGATACCACAACCAATGACGGCAACACTATCTTCACTTGAAATTCTGCCTCTTGCTGCTGCATGGAATCCAACTGTAAGCGGTTCTACAAGAGCCAATTCCCGCAAGGATAACTTATCTGAAACAAATAGATCTT
>JBILHX010000226.1:0-2932 GCA_044350285.1 Chitinophagaceae bacterium
ATCAATGGAAAAAGAAAAATTGACAAGCCTGCAATCTGCCGTTGGATCAGCCGATTGTACGGCGTATGAATGACTTGATCCAAACCATTTCATTCCAATATTTGCGAAATTTTTATTTAAAATCTCAAAACGTAATTGTCTGGGATTAAGTATCGCTGTTATTCCAGGAAGAAAACCAAAATGTTTTTTTTCCTTATTCAAGGAGAAATTTTTATTAAATGTTCTTTTGATCATGCTCCTGCTTAAAATTTTATCATTTTCTCCACTTCCAATCCGTGGAACAGTCAATATCAAAAAATTTCTTAATGGACGATAGAATTTTCTTTTTACATAATCTACCCACAAAAAATCTTCACTCGCAGATGCAAACAGAATCCGTTCTAGAAGTTTTCTGAATTTAAATTTTAGTAAAAAATATAAGTCAAGCCCCGGCGCATTCCAAGAAATTATGTAGTTCCCAAGTTGACCGTTCAAGATGTTTTTAACATTTTTCTGCACGGCCATTCCACAAATACCATTCAGCCAAAATGTATTGTTTGTCAGAAATGGTGCATAATAATCAATATGACGACTGTCTAAGAAAAGTTCCGAGTATTTTGAGTCAGGAAAATCCAAAAATTCACCTTCTACATTCTGAAATTCTTTTACGAATTCTTTTACATTCAAATCTTCTCTAAACCTATAGCTATCTTTTATCCCTTCAAATTCAAAATATTTAGGGAAAGATGTATAAGATATCAGTTTTTTATTTCGAACGTTTAGTTCATAAGCTGAAAAGTATGCAACTGTCGTAGAATCTAGACCACTGCTTAATAATACACCAGTTTCCTGTATTGTTCTGCTCCTACTGGATGTTGCCATTGCCAATAGGCTTTGAAAATCTTGAAAACAATCTACATCATGTTTATAGCGTATAGATTGCTCAAATGTTAACCGCCAATATTCTTTTTCGGTAATGCTAATTTTAGTATTAATACACACATAATTGGCGGATTTGACATGAAGTATATCCTTAAACAAGGTTTTCCCGTTGGTCAATTCCACTCCTGTAATACCAACTCGACATAGCTGATGCTCATCTATTTCTATTGGAAAAATATGAGAATCTACTAAGGCATTTAAGTCTGAAGAAAAATAAATTGCGTCTTGAAAATTTCTATAAAAAAGAGCTGAGTAACCTCCTTTATCTTTTGCAAAAAATAAATACTTATCAATATTTGAAAATAATGCAAACGCCCAATCACCCTCAATATGATGAACACATTTTTCTTTCCATTTTTGATATGACAATATCACCAACTGAGAATCTGGAGTGATTTCTAATTCTGATTGTGTCAACCCGAGCTTATCCCCTAACTCATCTCTGTAATCCAACCTGAAATGCCCAACCAATAAATAATTACCACATGAGCTTTTTAGCGGTTGTTTGTCGTATTTAGATTCTGGTGAAACACGCAGCATGAGATGCCCCATGGCTATTTTTTCTTCAACATGGGTTTCCATTCCATCAAAGCCCTCGCGCTCACTAGCTTTGCGCATCTGCTCGAATGCTTCAAGGTCAACTGGACCACCCTGGGGCCTGAATATGCCGAAGAAACCACTCATTTAGTTTAAAGTTTAGGGTTTAAAGTTTAGCATGAAAGACTGCTTAATTGTTCATTAAAGTTATTACTTAAACAGTTAAGATTATTTCGGAAATGGTTTTAGCTCTCTGCAGAATCCACTTAATATAAATAGAAAATAACTTAAAAAGGATCGCCAAATGCAGCAATGACAGTAAAATTTTCCATTCCTTTCTTTCCTGTAACAATCCTGTTCCCACACCGCACCCATGCATGGGCACTTAATCCATTTTGAACATCCTTAGCCAACCCAAAATATATCGTTGCCGGTAAATTCCTTCGCTTAAGCATGAATTTACCTGTTAAAGCCTGATCGTAGCATTTACTCTTATGCAAGCTGAATCTAGATGCCCTTCTTACGGCTTGCTCAACATCATTAATCTTGGCAGAATTTATTGGAAACTTTGAACTTTCAACTTGTAGTTTGCCAATTTTTCCTGCAATCTTTTTGAATGGCATGAAAAGAATAAACAATTTTGAAATATGAAGCAATATCCATGCTTCCATGAAATTCACATAATCAATTAGTGAAATCGTTTTCATTCAACAACCCTGATGATTTTTTTCTCCAGCAACTGATCGATGAGTTCTTGCGTGTCTGCCTCACACAATGAACTTTCTACATCAAACTGTTCCATCAATTGATTGCATAGAACCTCGAAAGTAATGCCATCCTTCATCTTTCCCCAAATAATTGAGGCAACTGAGTTCAATCCAAAATAAAAACCCGATTCCATGTCTAACATGACAACCTCCTCTCCTATTTTTGATTGGATAATCTCAGCGTTTTGGATAAATGTCAATGTACCCGGCATAATTTAATAGATGTATTTTCATTGTAAAAGTAAACAAAAAAGAATGAAATCCTCCCCTATCAATGCAATTCACCCAAGATGGCATCAAGAACGCCTTCAATGCTATTTTCCGAAACCGGTCGAGATATTAAGACTGTTTTTGTTGTAGTGGCGATACAAGTAAACAGTGTAAAATGCTCCTTCTGCAGCCCAGTAAAACCTAGATATTCCCCCCTGTAAGCATTGCGTTCAAGGCGCTGAAATAAATCAATACCTGCTAATTTCCTTGTCGATACAGCTGCAATGCTAGATACTTTTTCAATCATCACCACCAACTTTACTTTCTTAAAATCAGTGATGAATCTTTCATGAAAATAAACCCCGAACTTATCCATATCTGGTCGAATTTTTCGGTCTTTTTGCCCCTGTTTTATATCAACTTTTTCGAAAGTATCTCCCCAATATTTCATCATCGGATAAGAACTACACATGTACAATTCACTACTTCCTTCCTTA
>JBILHX010000225.1:0-2932 GCA_044350285.1 Chitinophagaceae bacterium
GTTGGCGAATTCAGACGCTTCAATGATATAGTCCACTCGGTTGACTATGTTTTGGTGACTGAAAACTTAGAGGCCATTTCGGAACATTTGTGCGAGAGCGAAAACTTTGAATTGTTCGATTGCGACGAGCACTCATACACTCTAACTTATTTAGAAGCCCTGCACGTCCGTTTGATTAACAGCAGCCACGAGCGCTGGGGGAATTCATTGCTCGAAAACACCGCAACGGAAACCCATCTTGACCTGATTAAATACCAATCGAGGGCTGGAAATTTTGAGGATGAAGAATCCATTTATAAATCGTTAGACCTCCCCTATGTCTTGCCTGAACTGCGCGAAGGACTGAATGAATTGCAGCATCTTGCTGAGCAAGACAAACTCATTACCTATAAAGATTTAAAAGGCACCTTGCACAACCACAGCACCTATAGTGATGGTTTGCATACCTTGGCAGAAATGGCCCAAGAAGCCCGCATGATGGGTCTAGAATACATCGGTATTTGCGACCACTCACAAACTGCATCTTATGCAGGAGGATTAAGACCAGAAAGGGTCTTGGAACAGATGCGGGAAATTGATGCATTAAATGAAAAAATGGCGCCCTTTAAAATTTTCAAGGGCATAGAAAGTGATATCTTATCGGATGGCAGTTTGGATTACAGCGATGACATTCTGCAGCTCTTCGACCTTGTGGTGGCAAGTGTGCACAGCAATTTGAGCATGGACCAAGAAAAGGCGCATATGCGTTTGACCAAGGCCATAGAAAATCCTTACACCAATATATTGGGTCACCCAACAGGACGCTTGCTATTGATGCGTTCCGGCTACCCTATCGACCATGCCTATGTTATCGATGCCTGCATCGCCAACCATGTGGTGGTAGAACTCAATGCACATCCTTATCGACTAGACCTCGATTGGCGTTGGATAGACTATGCCCTCAACAAAGGAGGAATGATAAGCATCAACCCTGATGCCCACCAAAAAGAAGGTTTGTCAGACATGCAATACGGCGTGAATGTGGCGAGAAAAGGCTATTTAAAACCAGAGCAATGTTTGAATGCCTTGGATGTTAACGCATTTATCCTGCACCTTGAAAACAAAAGAAAGCGCAGCTTATGAAAATACTAATTTTAAGGTTTAGCTCCATTGGCGACATTGTATTGACCAGCCCTGTAGTGCGCTGCATCAAAACACAATTTCCTGAACACCAAATTCATTTTGCCACCAAAGCGAATTTCAAAAATCTTTTAATCCGCAATCCATATATTGATAAAATCCATTGTTTAGACACAGATATCAACGCGCTTATATCTGAACTTAAAGCAGAGAAATTTGATTTAATACTCGACCTACACAGAAACCTCAGAACACGCATTATCCGCACTAAACTGAGGGTTAAAACCCACTCCTTCGACAAATTAAATTGGGAGAAATGGCTGATGGTAAATTTAAAAATAAACATGTTGCCCTACGAACATATTGTAGACCGTTACATGGAAACAGCATTGGCACTCAGAGTTCACAACGATGGAAAAGGCTTGGACTATTTTATTGAGCCGGATTGCAGCATTTCTGAATTCAACTTACCTCAATCTTACCATGTATACGCCCTAGGTGCGCAGCACAACACCAAGAAACTTCCTTTAAACAAACAAAGAGAACTTCTTCAAAACATTAACCATCCCGTGGTTTTAATCGGGGGAAAAGAAGACAAAGGCGCTGGTATTGCCTTAGCAAATGTGGCCACTAATGCCATTAACCTTTGTGGGCAGTTGTCGATTGACCAAAGTGCTTTGCTCATGCAAGGTTCTGAAAAAGTATATGCCCATGATACCGGCATGATGCATATTGCCGCTGCTTTGAAAAAACCAATTGTTTCTATTTGGGGCAATACCATACCAGAATTTGGCATGGGTCCGTATTACGGGAACCATCCTTTGAGTGAAGAAAACCAAATTATGGAGCTCAGCGATTTGCGCTGTAGACCGTGTTCAAAAATAGGCTACAACGAATGTCCTAAAGGGCATTTCAAATGCATGGAGATGCAAGATTTTACATCCTTGAAAAATTAGTCACAAAAAAAACGGACCTACTCAAAGCAGATCCGTATTTAAATATAAGTTAAAAGAAATTAATCTTTGCTTCCTACCATGTCTTCTGGTCTAACCCAAGCATCAAACTGCTCGTTGGTCAACAAACCTAAATCGATGGCGGCTTGTCTCAAGCTACTGTTTTCTTTATGTGCTTTCTTTGCAATTTTAGCGGCATTTTCGTAACCAATATGGGTGTTTAATGCAGTCACCAACATCAAAGAATTTTCCAATTTGTGTTTAATCTCTGGCAAGTTTGGCTCAATACCTGCAGCGCAGTTCGTGTCAAAACTCAAAGAAGCTTCACCAATCAAACGGGCAGATTGCAATACGTTTGCTGCAATCATTGGTTTGAATACGTTCAATTCAAAATGGCCATTAGAACCACCGATGGTAACAGCCACGTCGTTGCCCATTACTTGGGCGCACACCATGGTTAAAGCCTCACATTGGGTTGGGTTCACTTTACCTGGCATAATGCTGCTGCCTGGCTCGTTGTCAGGAATCAAGATTTCGCCAATACCGCTTCTAGGACCGCTGCTTAACATACGTACATCGTTGCCGATTTTCATCAAGCTCACAGCCACACGCTTCAGAGCACCGTGCAATTCAACCATTGCATCGTGTGCAGCAAGGGCTTCAAATTTATTTTCAGCCGTTACGATCGGCAAACCAGACAATTCAGCGATGGTTTTAGCCACCAATTCAGAATAGCCTTTTGGGGTATTGATACCGGTACCAACAGCAGTTCCACCAAGAGCGATTTCACTAGCAGGCACCAGGGAACGGTTGATACAATCGATGCCATTTTTTAATTGCTGAACATAGCCAGAAAACTC
>JBILHX010000125.1:0-8697 GCA_044350285.1 Chitinophagaceae bacterium
GATTCGCTTCGCTCATCTGTCTCGGCACCCCTCCTGTCCAGGAGGGGAGTCTTTGATGTGGGAAGCCTGCATTTTAACATGTTGATATTCAATGAATTACAAAGACGTCATTATAAGCGCAGCGAAGGAACTTGAATGATAACCACATGAATTTCAAAAAAAGAATTTAAACTTTTCCCTTTTTTTTGATGTGCTCGATGGCATTAGTCAATAACTTAAACCTTTCTTCATTTCTTTTTTTGAAGTAGTTTCTGATTGCTAACTCTTCTTCTTTTGTCAACTTTTCTTGCCCGCCAATAAAATCAACGTCAAGTTCTTCTTTTTTCTTTTTCATATTTTATGATTTTGGAAAGTATTTTGAAATCAATTTTAAAGCTTCCTTAGTTTCAATTATCATCACACGATTACTCAAATGAAATGCTCCTAAAGTAGTTATATAATGTTCAATTTAAAGTTAAGATTTTTCATTTGTTGTATCAAAATCTTACTTCTATTACCATCTCCCAGCAGGAGACTCAGATGAGATAAAAAAAACTAATAGCCTGGGATTTAAACCCCAGGCTATTGAGAAATACATTCCGACTTGACTTTCAATAAATTACAAAGACGTCATTATTAGCAAAGCTAATGAACCCACCTTCCTTCCCCCTCACTCCTTTTGCCAAGGAACAGACGCCGATTTAAGAATATGATCTTTTAAATGATCGATCAAATCCTGATAAATGGCTGATCCTTCTGATGTCAAAGGCGATTTTTCATAGGGATCTTTTTTGATGTTGAAAAACAAAAATGGCTCGCCTGGTGCATTTTGCAAGATTTTATAATCGCCATACCGGGCTGCATAATACGACATCCCCTTGTATCGATTCCCCTCCTTTCTTACCCAATAAACATAACGATTTTGTCTCTCATGATACTTTCCCAATAAAGAAGACAACATGCTTCTTCCATCAATGTCAGCTGTTTGTTTAATGTTCAACATTTCAAGTATCGTTGGGTACATATCCATTAACATGCCTTGTCCAGAAAACATAGATCCAGCGCTGATGTTGTTTTTCCACACAACAAATGCTGGAATTTTAATCCCGCCCTCAAACATGTCTTGCTTCCCACCTCTCAACAAACCATTCTGCTGTGCATGTGGTATTGATCCGCCATTGTCTGATAGAAATACAATAATCGTATTTTCTGATAACCCATTTTCTTCTAATGCTTTCATCACCCTTCCAATTGACATGTCCATGTGTTCTACCAATGCTGCATTTTTTGCACGTGCATCGTCTATGCCTAACTCCCGTTCCTTTACAATTTTTAAATTCTCAGCTGGCGGTTGAATAGGGAAATGTGGAGCATTGTACGCGAGGTATAAAAAAAATGGTGCTGAATTATTTTTTTGCTTGTTGAGATAATCAACAGTCCAACCCGTAAAAATATCGGTTGCATGTCCAACCGGCTCAATCTCCTTTTCATTCTCCCGCATCCAATTAACCCCTCCCCTCAAATGCGTATAATAATCATCCATCATATCCCCTAAAAATCCTTTGAAAAGATCAAATCCTTTGTCATTCGGAAGATTCGGTTTTTCAAATCCCAAATGCCATTTTCCTATCAAAGCAGTTTGATATCCCTTTGTTTTTAACACTGCTGGCAAGAGAACTACATTCTCTGTCATATACCCCCAAGAATCCTCTTTATTTTGACGAATAACACCCGGAACGCCTATTTTATCAGGATATCGACCAGAGAGCAAAGAAGCCCTGCTGGGTGAGCATACAGTTGAATTGGCATAGAAGTTTGTCAATTTCATCCCCTTGGCAGCCAATTGATCAATATTTGGTGTTTTGATGTCTTTTGAACCCAAATAGGATAAATCCCCATAGCCTAAATCATCCGCCAAAATAAAAATGATGTTCGGCTGCCGTTTGCTTTGAGAAAAACAGCTGGATGCCATAAAAAACAGAGATATCAGAAACAAGAGACGCTGGTATTTTTTGAAGATTTTCATCGATTTTTATTGAAAATTATACTGATAATTCAACTTAACTGTGTTCACAAAGTAAGCCTTATTCAATTCTTTTGTAAATTCAAACTTCAAATAATCAACATGAAGCATACGCTTATCCTGATGCTTTGCATCATTTCTCTTTTCTCTTCAGCACAAAAGAAAAAAATTGAACCGGCAATTCCTGCCAAACCTTCCCCAGATTCAATTTTCAGCAACCTCAAATGGCGCAACATCGGTCCCTTTCGTGGCGGCAGGGCCAATGCGGTTTCTGGAGTAGTGGGAAATGAACAAAAGTTTTATGCCGGCTACACAGGCGGTGGTGTTTGGACTACCGAAGACGGTGGCATCAACTGGAAAAACATTTCAGACGGATTCTTTACAGTAGGATCGATTGGTGAAATTGCCGTTTCAGAATCAGACCCAAATGTGGTCTATGTTGGTACTGGTGAACACGCTGTGAGAGGGGTGATGACAAGCTATGGCAATGGTGTGTACAAATCCACAGATGGTGGTAAAACTTGGAAAAACATTGGATTGGAAAAAACCCGTCATATTTCAGACATCGCCATTCATCCACAAAACCCTGATGTGGTGTATGTTGCAGGTCAAGGAACTGTGCATGGCAATAACAACGACCGTGGTGTGTTTAAGTCAACCGACGGCGGGGTTTCATGGAAAAAAGTGCTTTATATCAACGACAGTACAGGAATTTCTTCTTTGTCGATGGACATGAACAACCCACGCATTTTATATGCAGCCTCTTGGGAACACAGAAGGTTTCCGTGGACGGTTTCAAGTGGTGGCGCTGGTTCTGCCATTTGGAAATCAACCGATGAAGGAATTACGTGGAAGAAGCTTACAGAGGGACTTCCAAAATCGATGGGTAAATTGGGCATCAGTGTTTCCCGTGCTAATTCAAACAGGGTTTTTGCCATCGTTGAAACAGAAAAAAGCAAGTCTGGATTGTATCGCTCTGATGATGCAGGAAAGAGTTGGGCATTGTTATCCAACAACCAAGACATCTGTTCGCGCTCTTGGTATTATATGGAAGTGTTTGCAGACCCAAAAAATGAAAACGCCGTTTATGTGTTGAATGCTCCGATGATGAAATCCATCGATGGTGGAAAAACATTTGCACCAGTGCGTGTTCAACATGGCGATACACACGATTTATGGATCAATCCATCTAAAAACAGCATTGTTGCATTGGCAGATGACGGAGGGGCTGAAATCAGCTTCGACCAAACAAAATCATGGTCAACCATCATGAACCAATCAACTGCACAGTTTTACAGGGTGAATACAGACAATGTATTTCCTTACAAGGTTTATGGCGGGCAGCAAGACAATTCATCTGTAATTATCGCCAGCAGGAACAACGGGCCGAGCCTAACTGAGCGCGACTGGACCACAGGTGCTGGTTGTGAATCCGCCTATTTGGCATTCGACCCCAACGATCCAACCTTGGTATTTGGTGGATGTTATCAAGGTTATATTGAAGTACTGAACAGAAAAACAAATGAGTCTAAAGATGTTCAAGCATATCCTTCCCTCAACCTTGCCATCGAGCCGAAAGACATGAAATACCGTTTCAACTGGAACGCTCCAATTGTTGTATCACCACATGATGCAAAAACAATTTACCATGCAGGAAATGTTCTCCTCAAAACAACCAATGGAGGCATGAGCTGGGAAGCGATTAGTCCAGACCTTACCAGAAACGACAAATCAAAGCAAGGTCCAGGTGGTATTCCTTTCACCAACGAAGGTGCAGGTGGAGAAAACTACAACACGATATTTTATGTTGCTGAATCACCCATGGAAAAAGGGGTTATTTGGACAGGAAGTGATTGCGGATTGGTTAACGTAACCATGGATGGTGGCAAAACCTGGAGCAATGTAACGCCAACAGATTTAGCAGAATCGCAAATCAACAGCATTGAACTTTCTTCGTTCGACAAAGGCGTGGCTTATGTTTCAGCAACACGTTACAAGTTGAACGACTATGGCGCTTATGCATACAAGACCAGTGATTATGGAAAAACTTGGGTGAAGATTAACAACGGCGTGAAGGCTGATGATTTCATCAAAGTAATCAGAGAAGATAAAAAGAACAAGAATATTTTATACGCAGGCAGTGAGCGCGGTTTTTATCTTTCAACTGATGCAGGCAGCAGCTGGCAAGTGTTTCAAAGCAACTTACCAATTGTACCAGTTACGGATTTGATGATTAGGGACAATGATTTAGTGGCATCAACTGCGGGAAGGGCATTCTGGATTTTAGATGATTTGGGAGCCATTCAGCAACATGCCAATGAAGCAACTACGGTAAAATTATTCAGTCCAAAACCAGCCTATAAATATGGCGGCGGAGCTGGACTTCCAGAAGAAAATTACAAAGCAGGACAAAATGCACCAGAAGGTGTGATCCTTGATTATATCTTACCTGAAGTTTCAGACAGTGCGGTGTTGACGTTGAAAATCATCAATGCAAACGGCAATGTAGTTAGAAGCTATTCTAACAAGAAAGATGAGGGTTATGCTAAATATCCAGGAGGCCCATCACCAGCAACCTTGCTATCTGCAGAGAAGGGACATAACCGTTTCCTTTGGGACTTAAGGACAGATATGGTAAGCCCTGATGTTAAAAATGTATTTATCTATGGAAGCTATGCTGGCTATGCTGCAGCTCCTGGAAAATACAAAGCGGTGTTGACTGTAAACGGTGTTGTATCAGAAACTGAATTGACTGTATTACCGAATCCAAACATCAATGCAACAGAAAAAGATTGGGTAGAGCAACAGCAGATCTTGGGAGATATTGTTTCATCAATCAGCGACATGCACAAGCAAGTGAATGACATGAGAAAGGTGAAGAAGCAGCTTACGCACCATACAGAAATTTTCAAGGATAATAAAGCTGGCGAAAAGATTCTTGCAGAAGCTAAAAAATTGATCAAGGAAATTGATGCTTGGGAAGCAAATATTGTAGAGGGCAGAATTCAAAACGGGCAGGATGTAATCAATTGGCCTAGTAAATTGAATGCTGAGTTCTTTAACATCAAAGGATTGGCAGATGCTCCAGATCCAAGGATTACACAAGGTATTAAAACAAGGCTTGGAGATTTGAAGAAACAATGGGTTACTGAAAAAGCCAAGTTGGAAGGAATAAAGAAATCACTTGTTGATTACAATGCATTGTATAAATCGCAACAACTAGAAGCAATCGTTTTATAAACGGTTCTCTTATTCGCTGAACGCTTTCCGCTTTTCGCTTGATTTAAATCTTACTCTTTAACAATTAACAGAGTAAATGGCGAAAAGCGGAGAGCGCATGCGAATTTAAATTATGGTTTCAAGATCACCACTTCTTCAACAATTCTACGCTCTGTAGTCACTTGAAATTTCTTTTCAGATTTGTTTCTGAAACTGCTGATTGAAAAGCTCACATTACCAGCATCTGTAGGCAATTTGAAGGTTTTGCTGAATTTTTTGTCGGTATAAACACCTTCAAAAAGAACATCACCATCTTTGTTTACAATGCTTACAACAAATTTCTCAGCAGACTCATTGTCATAGTTCATCAAAAAACTCAATTGCTCGTTAGAAGAGCCAAGGTAGCTAACTGATGCTGCAGGTGGAGTAACAATTGTTGATTGTGCAGTAGCGCCAACAACACTCAAAATCACTAGAGAAGATACAAAGAAAGCGTTTCTGATAACGTTCTTTACTGATGCAATAGAATAACAATTCATATATGGGGTTTTTGTTTACACGTTTGAAATATGGCAAGATCATTACGTGCAAGCAAATCGCGGACAACATAAATTCAATGATGAATATACATTGTACCCTTCTTTATACAGTATTGTTGGATAAGGTAACCCTGATCAATGTGTTTTAAATGTTAATACGAAAATCGTATTGATAAAAATTACTTCAGTATTGACAAAGCTGCATCTACATAAGTAAAGTTTTCAGGCTGAAAATGGTGGATGTGCTTTACTACTTTTGATTCACCCAGTCTAACAACAACGGCATCTTTTTCTTTGATTACATAAACGTACTGCCCGAATAAACCGTTTTGTTGGGCGATGCTCATGCCCCTGTGGTTGAAAATCCAATATTGATATCCATAATAATCAACAGGGTTGTTATTTTCTGTGCGATCTTTCAAATATGATGCAGGTGTTGTAGCTTCCTGAATGTACTTTTCTGACACAAGTTGCTTTTCACCCCATTTCCCTTTATTTAAAACCAACTGACCAAAACGTGCGTAATCTCTTGCTACTGCGTTGAAGCAACAAAAAGCTTTTTCGTGTTTTTTTGCACCATCAAGCAACCACAAAGCATCAGCTTCTGCACCCATTGGCTTCATGAATCTTTCAGAAACCAATTCAGATATGTTTTTACCGAAAACTTTTTCAACAATCAATCCAAGTACCTGTGTATCTCCACTCCTGTATTCCCAATGAACTCCTGCTGGTTCTTTTGCTTTCATTTGACTCACCATGAATTCTTCATCATCGCCATAATAGGCAGATGCATTCATGCTGAAATATCCTTTGTCGGATTCATTATAACTGGTTCCAGAGCTCATGGTAAGGAGATCCTTGATGTTTACTTTGGACAATTCACCTTCTTTGAAATGAGGCACATAATTTCCGGCAGGTTCATCCAATGATTTTATTTTTCCTTCATCCAAAGCAATACCAATCAACAAGGAGATGATGCTTTTTGCAGCAGAAAACGATCCACTCAATCTTGCACTGTCATAGCTATCCCAATACTTTTCATAAACCAATTTGCCATGTTGAATGACAATAAACGCATGCGTATCGTTTGAATCGATAATCGACATCAAGCTATCTGGAATGGTTGCGCTATTGTATGCTGAATCATATCCCCATGGTTGTGGATTGTCCCCATTCTCAACAACACGGGTTGGGTGTGTTTTGTAATCGTGGATGGTATGAACGCCCCAAGTTGCAAAATTTCTGAGGTGTGCGAAGTTGTTGGTATAGGTTAAGCCGACAGCTACGATGACTAGTGCGAGTATGGAAAGGAGGAGCTTCTTTAACATCACTTTTAGTTTAAGGTTTTTGGTTTAAAGTTTAAATCTCAGGGACTAAGCATCAATAGTTTTTAGTTTAAGGTTTAAAGTTTAAAAACGATTCGATGGTTTTAGGGAGGCTGAGTTATCCAAATGGTTGATCGATTGAAATACTTTGTTTTGAGAAATAATGAGGACCATCTTCTGCGATGTACAAGCAATCTTCCAAACGGATGCCAAACTCACCTGGGATTGAAATAGTCGGCTCGTTGCTGAAACAGAGTCCAGGTGCGATTTTGGTCATATTTCCCTTTACAAAGTTTGTCCACTCATGCCCTTCTAATCCAATACCATGACCTGTTCTATGAGGCAATCCAGGCAACTTATAATTCTTGCTGAAACCGGCAGATTCAATCACCGCCCTTGCAGCAGCATCCACAGATTCGCATGTAGCACCAATTTTGATGGCAGCAAACGCAGCATCTTGGGCCTTTTTTTCCAAGTTCCAAACATCAGTCTGGCGTTGGCTGGCTTTACCAACAACAACCGTTCTTGAAATATCGGAGGCATACCCTTCGCAGCTTGTACCACCATCTACCAGCACCACATCACCTTCGCGGATGGTTTGAGGCACAATGCTGCCATGAGGTAAAGCAGAATATTTTCCAACAATAACCATGGCCCCACCGCTATATCCCAATTTGCGAAAAGCAGCTGAAATATTGGCACTTAGCTCCGATTGCGCCATACCATCGCGTATTGTTGAAAATGCCGCTTTATAAGCCTCTATTGTAACGTCGCTTGATATTTGCATCAACGCAATCTCAGCTTTTGATTTATACATCCTACAACCAGCCGTAACTGGGGTTGCATCCACAATTTCAAAACCAGGGGCAGCCTTTTTAACACCATCGGCAATGAAGAAACGAACTCGTTCTTCCATACCAATTCTATGGTGTTTTACGCCACGGTCTTTCACGATACCGGCGATCAATGCATACGGACTTTCATGTTCTTCCCAGCAACGAACTTCGCTTCCAAAGACTGGGTTTATGAGTTCCATGGCACGGTCCTCTTCGAACTTTGGACAAACATACGCGATGGCACCAGATGCAGGTATAACCACACCAAATGTTCTTTCACTTTGTCCCCAGCGCATACCGGTGAAATAAAATGAAGAAACGGTGCCTTCAAGAAAGATGGCATCAATTTTGTGTTGGTTCATTAAAGATTGTGCTTTTACGATACGTTGTTTTCTTTCTTCAACTGAAATAGGTACAACTGGAGCAGCAAAAGGCTTTAAATTTCGTATAGCAAGAGGGAGGTTTTGATCTTCATCATATTGATTTTCTGCAAATATTTTTCCTGGTAATGACAAAGCACCTGAAGTGAGTGCAGCTATTCCTAAAAATTTCCTTCTGTTTTGGTTCATAAAATTGAATTAGTAGTGCAATAAAGATAGGAATTTTTGAACAGCCAGGGAGTTCCTTCACTTCGTTCAGGATGACAGGGGAGTTCCTGCACTTCGCTTATAATGACGTCTTTGTAATTGATTGGAAATCAGCATGTTAAAATGCAGGTTTTCCCCCACAAAGACTCCGCTCCTGGACAGGAGGGGTGGACTCTGGCGAGTCGCCGA
>JBILHX010000029.1:0-28465 GCA_044350285.1 Chitinophagaceae bacterium
GCTGTAAGTCATCGGTTTGCCCTTTGTAAAATTGCTTAGTAATTTCTGATTGTAAAATGTAGACGTAAAACATAAACAAAAAAAAGGCCACCAATTGGTGACCTCTGTGGGAGTTGACGGGATCGAATGCAGACGCTTTGGTCTGCATCCAGACATCCCGACTTCGTCGGGATTGTCTGGGCCGCCTATTTATTTGAATGTCGTTTAATAAAATCAGCGGTTTTTTCTCTACTGGTAATGTTTTTTATTTTTTTCTCAAGGATCACGGCTTTCGATCTGGTTTCAACTGATGTATGCCAAACTAATACCCAAGGGCAAAATGGGGCAGTTGATTTTTCTTCTCCATTGTTATGCTCCTTGAGTCGCCGCTGTAAGTCATCGGTTTGCCCTTTGTAAAATTGCTTAGTAATTTCTGATTGTAAAATGTAGACGTAAAACATAAACAAAAAAAAGGCCACCAATTGGTGACCTCTGTGGGAGTTGACGGGATCGAACCGCCGACCCTCTGCTTGTAAGGCAGATGCTCTAAACCAGCTGAGCTAAACTCCCTAACGGGACGCAAATATATAGATGATAATTAATCTGTCAAAATAAATTTTAAGTTTTTTCCTAATTAATTTCCTTCAACATGATTTTTTTATATTCCACCTTCATCTTTGGCATTACATGCACCTGCAATCCAATAAGTCCCTTTAATTTTCTGTTTTTCATATCCTCATCAGTCGTCTCACTCATCAACACGCCATTGATGTAATGCGTGATGTGATTCCCATTGGCAATAATGTGTATCTCATTCCAATCACCAACCTTGATAATTGATTTTAACGAATCGGAATTTCCTACAGATCCTGTTATCACTGGCTTCTGTCCTTCTTTTAAAGTTGCTTGCTGTCCTCGCATGGCCAAGAATCCCCGTCCGCGTTCTTCATAATTCTGACCAGTATAGCGATTCTCACCATCAATATCGGCTTGATAACCCTTCATGGCATACTTGATGTTGCTCAGTTCTTCGCTGCGGTATTGCACACCGCTGTTGCCTTCTGGACTAATCCTATATTTTGCCTTGAATTCAAAATTGTCTGGCGTTTCACCTCGGTAAATCAAAAAAGTATTTGTTTTTAATGGCTTTTCTTTGGTTACTTCTCCAATAAAACTGTTGTCTTCGATTCTCCAAAAACTGGTGTCGCACTCCCAGTCATGAAATGATTTACCATCAAATATTCTGATGAATCCATCTTTTTTGATTTGTCCGTTGAGCGAGAGGGTAGTGCTGGCCAACAGCATTACAAACCCGAGTTGAAAACTGATTTTATTGAACATGATATTTTTTTTGTTGATGGATGTTATGACTGGCACAATTTTACAAACTATCGCAATCTTTCCAACTGCGGGTTGCTGCTGAATCTAGAACAGCTTGACAAACCTTTTGTGTTTCTAATGCTTCTTTAAAAGTCGGCGAACATGGTTCTCCTGTCTCCAAACATTTCAAAAAGTCTGCCACTTGATGCACAAATGAATGCTCATAGCCAATGCCTAAGCCTGGTACCCACCACTTGTCCATGTAGGGTTGCTCTCCATCTGTAACATGGATTGAACGCCAGCCGCGTAGATTTGATTCATCTCCATTGTCAAAAAACTCAAGCCTATTCAAATCATGCAAATCCCAGCGGATTGATGCGTTGGCTCCATTGATTTCAAATGTATACAATGCCTTGTGTCCACGTGCATACCGTGTTGATTCAAACAAACCCAATGAGCCGTTATTAAAATGACAAAAGAATGAACATGCATCATCAATATTCACCTTTTCAACTTTGCCGGTCAACTGGTGCATTCTCTCCTTCACAAAGGTTTCTGTCATGGCCGAAACATCCTTAATGCCGCCATTCAACCATATCGCTGTGTCTACACAATGGGAAAGCAAGTCTCCAACAACGCCCGATCCTGCCACGGCTGCATCCATTCTCCAAAGCCCCTCTCCGCCTTGTGGCAGATTTTCATTGATGGTCCAGTCTTGTAGAAAGTTTGCCCTGTAGTGGTATATCTTCCCAAGTTTTCCTGAATCTATTATTTGCTTTGCCAACGTAACTGCCGGAATCCTTCTATAGTTATACCAAACAGTGTTCTTCACACCTGCTTTTTCAATCGCATCCACCATGCCTTGTGATTCTGCCAAATCCCTCGCCAAAGGCTTTTCACAAAGGATCATTTTACCTGCTTTGGCCGCTGCTATGGCTATTTCCGCATGTGTATCATTCGGCGTGCAGATATCAATGGCATCGATATCATCCCGCTCTATCATTTTTCTCCAATCTGTTTCCACACTTTCATAACCCCACTGAGCTGCAAATGCTTTTGCCTTTGTCTCATTCCGAAAACAAACAGCTTTTAGCACTGGTGTGTATTGTAAATCAGGGAAAAAATTAGGCACACGGCGGTATCCATTTGAATGGGTCCTTCCCATAAAACCACCACCTATCAATCCAATATTGAGCGTTTTTTTAGTTGACATATTCAGAAAATTATGGTTGAAATTATCTTAGTTTTTTATTTGATTATTCTGCTTCATACCAGCCGTGCTGATCGCGTACCTTGATCATTGATGCCAATATATCATTCCAAGTTTGTTGCTTTGTCATGACCTCATTCGGGAACATGCAGCCATCCCAACAAATGTGCTTGAATGCCTTGGTGAGCTCGCCGTTTTCATTGCGCAACCAAAAGCCAGCGTGTTTGGCAATGTCAAGCTTGCCATTGGGGTCAAGTGCCTGACAATGGCGACCTGTTTTGTCGTGAGAACCTGTACCATGCACCGTACCGTCATTCTGTGCTACGTGGAAATCAAGCGTCCATGGACGCAATGCAGCAGTTAATTTTTTTAGTCCTTCATCCAATGCAGCCGTATCACTCCATTCGAAATCTGCAGGTAAAATGCGGTCGGCTGGACTGTTATACCCTAACAAGTATAGTAAGGTATGTGCCATGTCTGCCTGGAACCCAATATTTGGACGGTCTACCGCTTCCAAGGTATCAACCATTGCCTTCCAGCTGTGCATGCCACCCCAACAGATTTCTCCCTCAGCAGCTAGCTTTTCACCGTATTCTGCAGCCACATCACAGGCTTCTCTAAAAGTTTCTGCGATGAGTCGTGTATTGTTGGTTGGATCCAATGCCCAAGCCTCTGGCTTGCTGGCTGAATCTATTCTGATGATTCCACTTGGCCTTACCCCGTATTCACGTAGTTTTTGTCCGAAACGACAAGATTTTCTTACCATCTCTACAAAGACTGCCCTATCTTCTTTGGTTCCCATTGCTGGTCCACCCCAAATTGGGGCTACAAGACTTCCAATATTCAGGTTTAAGGAGGATACTTTTTCTGCAATTTTCTTGATGCCATCATCAGATGCATCGATGTCAAAATGTGGTTCAAATAATCCAATGTCTATGCCATCAAATTTAACGCCATCAACCTCAGCATTTGCTGTTAATTCCAACAAGGTGTCGAGGGAAATTGGTGGTTCTGAATCTGGACCTTTGCCTACAATGCCGGGCCATGTTGCGTTGTGCAGTTTTGGATAGTTGTTCTTTTGCATATGGTTTCGTTTATTTTTTAATCAATCAGAGGCCATGTAAATTACATTGTTCTTTGATAAATGCCAATCCGTTGGTGGCTATTTCCCAGGGTAGGGAGTACTCTCTCCACACATTGATTGCATTGGCGAAATCGGGATCATTCCTTGAAAATGCTTCGATGGTTAACCATCCTTCATACTTGATTTCTGCGAGCGCTGAAAAGTTTTCTGTCCATTGCACATGTCCTGATCCTGGTGTTCCCCGGTCGTTTTCACTGATGTGAACGTGTGCCAACATGGGTGCTATTGTTCTGATCGCGTCTTTGGTTTTCTTCTCTTCGATGTTGGCATGATGGGTATCGTACATCGCCTTTACATTGGGATGTGATGCTGTCGTCACCAATTTATTCAATTGCTCCATCGTGTTGCACAAATAACATTCGAACCTGTTTAGTGCCTCCAATGCCAAAGTGATGCCAGCCTGTGCTGCATATTCCCCCGCACTGTTCAACACCTCAGCACACCAAGCATATTCTTGGTCGCTCGGTGGTTGTTTTGTAAATACAGCATGGGCTGAATGAAAGGGTCCACATAAAACAGTCGACTTCATATCATAGGCTCTATCAATTCCCCATTTAATTCTGTCAAGTCCCTTTGCCCTTACTGCCGCGGATGGATCTACAGGATTTTCGTCTTTACCTACCACAAAAACACTGGTCGTCTCCAGCCCAATGCTGTGCGCATGTTCTCCAAACCGTTGATAGGCTTTTTCATCCGGTGAACCAATGAGGCATTCCACTCCATCATAACCAATCTCTTTTAACCGATCAATGATTGGAAATAAATCATCTGAAACAACGGCAGACCAAACCAGCGTGTTAAATCCAATTTTATTCATGATTTTTTTAATTGAACTGATTCTCCTGATTATTTATTTGCGATAAGGTACATTGATGTCCATTTTTCCAGCCCATTTTTTTGGGATTTTCTTACCTGCTGCCCAATGCATTGCATTGATAACCAAATGTTGAAATGGCTCTTGGTCAAAATCTTCTGGGTGTCCCAATGTAGTGAAGAAAAACTTTGCGCCATAACTGTTTGTTCCCGTCCATGCAACTGGATTGTCATAAGCCTTTGGCGTGTTTGGATTCACTGAATGCCCCATCAAAAAAGAAGTTGAACCCTTGATTGGATAGCTTGGCAACACTTGGTACAACCATGATCTTCCATGAAAATTGTTGGCGACTCCAGTAAGCAATGGGTTTTTTGCTTCCTCAGGAATGATGGTTACGTCTGTTGATGATTCATGTCCATAATGGGTATGGTTGGCAACGCCACCCCAACCTGGAGGTGTGTTGAATGCCATCTCACCAAATGCATTCCATTTTTCCAATGGATGTCCTTTGGGATATTTAAAGGCATGTGTTGTTGTTCTGAATCCAACAAGTGGCTTGCCTGTTTTAAGATAGTCTTCAATCATTTGCACCTGGTCTGCTGGCAACCTGCGCCAACGCAAGTAAAATACGGCGATATCCGCTTCTTTCAAGGCTTCCAATCCGGGTATGTTTTCTTCCGAATTGTGGTTTGGAAATGCCTTCAAGACCTTGGTCCTGAATCCATAGTTTTTTTCCAATTCGGCTGCAATCTTTGGCAGTGTTGCTTCTCCACTGTACTCATGATCGCCTGTTACAAAAACAATGTATGGTTTTTTTGAATTGCTTTTTTCTGGGGATTGGCTGTAACCAAATCCAACCAAAAGAAGCAATCCCACAAGAATAAGTGAACGTTGAATGCTGTTTGAAATTTTCATTATGAATGAATTTTACTGCTTGATTGATTTAAAAAAGTGGTTAATTTTCCATTGGGTGTAGCAAAAGCAGTTCATCGGGTGAATAAAAGCCAACTTTTGTTTTGATGGAGGCTCTCACTGCTTTAACTTTTGCTGGCATAATTTCTGGTGCTGAATTCCCAAATGAATTTCTTACATAGTTAAGCACTGCTGATACTTCATCATCTTTCAACATACCTCCATAAGGTGTCATCGGGACTTGTCCAGGATAGTTTTTCCCGTTTACTTCAATGGGTCCATAGATTCCTTTCAACACAAGTTTAATGAGCCTTTCTTCACTTCCCACAACCCATTTGGATGCTGTTAACGGTGGAAATCCTGCCGCTGATAAGCCTTTCCCGTCTGGCTGGTGACAAGTATTGCAATAACCATCCCTGGCATAGATAGCCTTCCCCTGTTCCATGATGCTGCTATTGATGGCTCCTGGTGCTGCCTTGGCTACGGCTGCTTTTTTCCTCACTACATTATGACCTTCTAAATGTGCCACTGCTGTTTCGTGCGGTTTTGCCATCCATGAATCTAATGGCTTTTTTGCGGCCTCTAGTTCAATTGGCAACCCTTTTTCCTTGCTCAACCAAGATGCTGATACAATGGATTCCAACCTTACGCGACCATTATCGTCCTTGGCTGCATTCATCAACAAACTCGCTTGGTCCGCTACATGTTGTCCATTGAAACGCAATACTTCAACTGCCGCAGCCCGTACTTTGTAATCTTTGGCCTTCAACAACTGCCTGAGCAATGGTTGATCTACCTTGTTTTGTCCCCAACTCACCCACAACCCTTCCAACAACATCTTCTCGTAATCGGGAGCATTTTTGTCAAGTTTAGCCATCCAACTGTTGAGTTTTGGCAAAACTTCTGATGGGGCATGCTCTCGTAGCTCCCTTCTTGTTCTAAACCTTGTTCTGTATTCTGGCAATTTTAAGTTCTCCAATAGCTCGTCAACACTGGCTCCATCAACCTTCGCAGGAACCACCAATGGTCTGGAAGGATATGTGATCCTATAAATCCTGCCGTGAACATGATCCCTCAATGGGTCTCTTGCATTGTGTTGCATGTGTCCTATCAGCACATTATGCCAATCTGCGATGTACAATGAACCATCTGGAGCAAATTCCAAATCGACTGGACGATAATTAAAATCAGATGATTTTACCAAATCCTGTCTGAACCTGCTTTTATATCCCGTTCCATCATCTTCTAACGTATGCTGCTTGGTTCCCAAAAATCCGATGGTGTTGTTGATCAACATATCTCCTTGCACACTATCTGGAAAATGTCTGCTTGAAACAAATTCCAATCCTGATGTTGGTCTTACGCGTTGACTTTCCTCTATTAAGCTTATGGCTTTGGGATTGGCTTCTCCGTACATCGATTTAACCGTTCCTGGCATCATCCACGTTACGTCTGGACCAGAAGTTTCTGCATAGAATACTTGTCCCCACTCATCAAAAGCAATTCCCCATGGGTTTGGAATAGATAACTGCGCGATGCGGTCGAGTTTTTTATTCTTTGGATCATACCTGAAAAACCCACCATTGGTGCCTCTTACAGGACCGTAGGAAGTTTCTATGTCATTCACAAGAAATACACCTTGTCCCATGTAAATAGCTCCTGAGGGGTCTGTTGTGTAAGCATGGTGCGCATGGTGTGTATCATGATCGTCAAACCCACTCAACAGTATTTCTTTTACATCTGCTTTATCATCTCCGTTGGTGTCTTTCAACAACATAAAATTGGTGCCTTGAGAGAGATAAACACCTTCTGGTGCCAATTCAAAACCCAATGGTAACTGAAGTCCATCTGCAAATGTTTTTTGTTTATCTGCCTTTCCATCTCCATTGGTATCTTCTAAAATAATCAGTTTGTCGTTTGGCTTTGCATCTCCTGGCTTCCAGTGCGGATAAGTTGGCATTACTGCAACCCACAATCTTCCTTTATTATCAAAGGAAATCTGCACTGGGTTGGCCAAATCTGGAAACTCTTCTTCTGATGCAAAAAGTCCGATTTTATATCCTGGTGCAGTGGTGAATTTATCCAATGCTTCTTGGCCATACAAATATTTTTCTTTGCCAACTTCGCCTTTTGGCTTGAAGTTTGTTTGAACAGTTGATAATGGTGATGTTTTTGCATCTGCTGCAGCTACATCCATTTTTTCTCCTTTCAGCGCCTTCCAAATGGCCTCATCCCGTATCACAATCATCTCCCTGATCTTCTTTTGTTCGGCTGGATAGTTATCCGGACCAAATGGGTCATACCTTCTTCCGAATACATGCACTCCGTTTTGTGCCTTGAAATCATTGTGCCACATCCAATCTTTTTCCAACACGGCTTCTTGTACCAACGCCCTATTTGCTTCGGCTTTTGATGGAGTTTTTCCAAATACGGCATCTACCAAAAAAGGAGAAAACTTAGCATATCCTGCATCTGACAACTGTGTTCCATCGATCGTTAAATCAGTCGCTTCATTGTCTAACCATGTTTTTGATGGTGTAAATGCATCTATGAAAAGAACTTTATTCCTGGCTGCTATTTCTTTCATTGCATCCTTATACATCATCAAGTTGATGTTTTCTGCCTTTCCATTGGGCAAATCAAATTTCTTTGATAAATCCTCAAATGCAATGGGGGATACAATCGCCAGCTGTGGAGCTGAAACACCGTTGTATTTATGTTTCAAGGTGTGCTTGATGAAAGCATCCAATTCTGCCTTGTAATTTTCCAAACCTGCCTTTCCTTGAAAGGCTTCGTCAAAGCCAAACATCGCGATGATGATGTCTGCCTTGTTTTTTGTAATCCACTCGTCGGGATATTCCAAGAATCCTTCAGTATCAGGACTTTTCGCCAATTCGGTTTGAAACTTTTCAGCTCCAGGGAATGCCCATGGGGTTGGGCGTCCAGAATGTGGCCTGAATCCGGGGGTATTTCCGCCGTCACACATGTTGCGAACAACCAATGAATTGTCTGGATACCTGAGCTGTAATTCAGTTTCAAAATACCCAAAGTTCATCATGCGAGAACCTAAGTTGTTTCCAACGAGGATGATATGTGACCCTTTTTTGACGCTTAGTTTTGTGGATGGGGGCGACATAAAAGATAATGCCGTAACAAATGAGATGGCTAGAACAGCCATTGCTAGGTTGCTTTTTTTAAACAAGGGAATTGCATTCATTTTATAAATTGATTAGAAGCATTTTTAATTGGATGAACAATTTAATCAGATAACCAAGTCTGGGTTGGATGGTCCGAAATGTTTTAACATGACAATAGGATCGGTAGATGATGCGTTGGTGATTGTAACCCCTTCATTTGCCGCTTTTTCACTGATGAAAAATTCATCATTTGTTAATTGGCCATAACGTATCAAGGCGGGTGTTTCGATGTCCCAAACGCCCATCTTTCCATGTCCTTGCATCACAATGATTCCATAGGCGGCTGCATCCGTAATTGTTACAGTTTGGCCTGGGAAAACAGTGAGTTCTTTTGCACTGAAATCGTGTGACTTATAACATATCCAGTTTTCTGTGTATCCGGCTGCTTTCATTTGATCAAGATCACTTACCGGCCTTGGTGCCATGAAGCGGTTTGCCATTGTATTTGGATCCACATTCAATTCCCAATCCAACACATCCATCAATGCGTCATAATCGCCTATGCTTTCTTTTGGCGTTCCGTTCCATAGCAATTCATCCGGAACGATTGCTTCATTGACGAGTGACTGATACATGGCGAACACGTCTGATGCTTTTTGCGGTTCGTACGTACACAAACTGCCCGGCGCATGCAACAATCCTGGAGGTACATCCCATCCTGTTCCTGGCTCCAAACGATATGCTTGAGAATAGTTGGTTATTTTGTTGTCGCCTTTTGAAAAGTTTACCAAACACTCGCGTATCTGCTCCTTGGTTGTGCCTGGGGCAATGCCAATGAAAGTATATGGAAAATCTCCACCATGGTTGTTCAGTTGAGGCGGAAAATAATAAGCTTCTGGTTTGCCTTGTTGCCCAATCAACGCCGCTTTTTCATCATTGTGGTGCACATGGTGGGGGAGTGGTCCCATGTTGTCAAAAAACTTTGAATACATTGGCCAACTTTGGTATTTATCCCACAAACGATCTCCAATTAATTCTCCTTTTAGTTCATCAATGGCATCTTTCAATAAAAACTGATGTTCGGTAGTTCCATCATTAAAAACAACGGGACTGAGACCTTCATTTTCTCCAGTGAGTGGTCCGTTTTTAGCTGGAGTGGTAGAAGATAACCACCTTTCATCAATTCCGCCGCGTACCCCACCCAACACATAATAATCGTCTGGATGCAATTTGATTCTTCTTCCAGGTACACAAAATGATCTTGGCACCCAAGTTGGTGCGAGTCTCAAAATTCCCTTTCCTTGCTCTAAGGCTTTTTGGGCTAAGCGTTGATTTTCCATGGCAAAAATGATGGTTTTGTTATTTGGTTTTCGTTGATTCTTGTATGAATTGGTTGATGCGTTCAGTATGGTTCATTACGTCAATTTCAAGAGAATAATTTCTTGTTTCCCCTGGTTCTATGAAGATTAACGTGTTTTCTTCCCTTGTTTTGGATTGTCCTATTGGCGGATGCGTTCCTGGCTCAATGCCGGTTACATATTCCCCTTTGCCATAATGCTGCCAATTGGTAAGCCATGGCAACTGATTTTTTGAAAATTTCAATGAAACGGCCAATCCCAACGTTGGGTTATTGATGCCGCAAACGCAAGCCCCTTCTTCATTTTGGGCAATGTCTATTATCGCCACTTGCTCTCCTGCACCGCTGTGTGATTCCAAAACAGGTTGGCAGACGGTAAACGCTGCAGGTGGGATGAATGTAGAAAGATTCCCTTTTTCATCTTTTTTGTACATGGTACCAACCCATAAAAGTTGGGATCCTTCATCGGCCAAAGGCCAACCAAAATTGCAATGGTACAACAGCATGTGTGGCGCACTGGTGTTGCCCCGGTTGATGATTTCATCATGGATGCGAATGGATGAACTTCCTAGCGTGGCCGAAATCGTTCTTCTCAATTCCAAACTAGGTCCAAATATCTTGCTTTCTTTAATGATTCCCGTAATGCTCATGTCGAACTTCCCTCTGGATGGGTCGGGTTGAATGATTGATTCTATTTCAGCTGGGATATTGGAGATCAATCCGTGGATTCCTCTTTCTCCAAAAGGATCTTTCTCGGGACCTCCAACATGCGACAATCCGCAGGTGTTGACAAGCCCTCCTGCAAATGTTCTCAGCCAATCCAAACCCTTGTCAGAAAAAGGTTGCGGAGGCGTGATGCCTGCATGGTTCAACCAAGCAATGCTGTATTGGTTGAAAAAGGCATCTGCAATATCCATCGCCCTGTCTATCACCACTTTGAATCGGAGTCCGGATCCCGTGTTGAACCACGCTATCCGAACCCCTTTTCCCAATCCGTTGTCCAATACCGATGTTTCAATGCCACCTACTTGTGCTACATTGGAAACCTTGTCGCTCCATGTTATGCCCTTCGCATCCATCTATTTTGATCTTTAAAACTGTCAAACGTTATTTGGTGCCGTTAAAAATTGAATTCTCTTTGTTACCACCCGATTTCAAGTACGCAACCAAATCTTTCAATTCCTCTGCATTCAATCCATTGATCATTCCTGGTAGCATGGATGAAATCTCAGATACGCGCGTTTTTGTTACATTCCTTTTCAGCACTTCCTTGATCATTTCAGGGGCAAATGGATTCTGTGAGATATAGTATTTGTCCTTGTCCTGGCGGATTAACCTGCCCAAAATGGATCCTCCTTGCTTGAGGTAAAATACCGTTGAACCGTATTGGTCTGAAATGGTTTTGCTTGGTGAAATGATGGCTTCTAGCATGTCTTTTGTGGAGAACCTTGTTCCCAATTGGGTTAAATCTGGACCAGCTATTCCGCCTTCTCCTTTGATTTGGTGACATGTTTTGCACAATGAAGCGGCAAACATGGCTTTTCCTTGCTCAAAATCGCGCATGCCAGTAGCACTGTCAACTACAGATAAAGCAACATCCAATTTCCAGTTTTTACCAGGACCTTTTGGTCTAACAGCACCGATGTCAATTCCCCTTCCTGAATATTTTACAATTGAATCACCGGAAATGGTGTTGTACATGTCAAATTTATCCTTAGGAGCATTGGCCAATGCGTTTTTGCGTGATTTGTCGATGAATCCTACGAAGCTTACGCCTCCCTTGAAACTGAATGCCCTGTAGTACCACTCGAAATATTTTTTCTGCAATTCCGGTGTCCATCCAACTTTGGCTTGGCTCAATACATTTGCATACCAAGTTTCGTTCATTGGCGGGATTTTAGCAAGCATGCCCGCAATGTCTATGCCATATTGTGGATTGCGAAGAATTAGGTCTGAAGAGGCCGATATCGATTTTTGTGAAGCTTCTTCATCTTTTGTATTTGCCAACAGTGTCATCGTTTTTTCTATCGCTCCTGGTGCTTCTACATACACCAACAACTTACTCAATTCCTTGTTTTGGTCATTTGTCTTGGCAGGGAAATAAGGGCTTAAGAATTTTGCTATCATTGCTTTTTCTGCAGCGTCTGGCTCACCCATCCTTGTGAAAACCAGTTCAATTGCACGTAGCATGTCCAACTGTTGGGTTTCTGTTAGTTTGGCATAGTTCGCTGCTGAAAGGGCCGACAAAAGTTGTTTTTTAACGATAGGATTTCCCCTGCGTGCCAATCCTATGGCGGCTTGCGTGAGTATCACAGGATCTTTTTCATTGAGGGTCTTGTCTTGCCACTCTACCAATGGTTGATTTTCCACGGCAATTCTTGCTGCATACCTGATAAACCTGTCATTGTCTTTCAAATAAGGCCATGCTGTTTCAACAGCACCTGCTTTTGGAGCACCATGGAACGCTTCTAGCTTCTTCAATGTTTTTCTAGATTCTGATTCTGCAGGCACAGGAAGTTTTTGGTTATTTCCTTTGCCATCTCCATAATACACACGGTATAAGTCAGATTCTAACCTACGTCCTCCTGTTAAAAAATACAAAGCGCCATCTGGTCCAATCACACCATCCGTCAGTGGCAATGGTGATCCTGAAATGAATTCTTCTCCAGTTGCGTTGTATGATGCACCGTTTGCGGTTGGATAAACTGCATAAATGATGCCGAAACTCCAGTCAAATGCGAACAATGCTTTTCTGTATTTATCAGGAAAACGCGCATTTCCTCCATAAAAAAGATTGGTTGGTGATCCTTGTCCAACATTAATCATGGCTGGTAAATTGTCTGCATAGTTTGGTGACCACTTATCAGTTCCTGGTCTCCATCCGAATTCACTTCCACTGGTAACATGACAAACACGGGTTGGTCTGTACCATGGTGTTCCAAAATCCCACTCCATATCAGAATCGTATGTGAACATGTCTCCTGCATCGTTGAATGCAATGTCAAATGGATTTCTGAATCCTGATGCGATTAAATCCCACTTTGTACCTGTAGAATCCACTTGTGCAATCCATCCGCCATGATGCTGAACGGTATTGTCATGCCCATTGGGGTCTTTGATCAATGGAAATAGGTTGTCGATTTTTGCATCCGGAATATTTCTGTAGGAATCCATTTTTGGAATCTTGGTGAAGTTTCCCGCAATCACAAAAAGTGATTTCTTGTCTGGTGCCATCACAATGCTGTGTGGTCCGTGTTCTCCTTCACCATCCAATAATTTTAGCATGGTGGTTTTGTCAAATTTATCGTCCCCATCAGTGTCTTCTAACTTATACAATCCACTTCCTTTTTTGAATTTTGAATCTGAATTGTGGTTGATCATCACATACAAGCTGTTGAAGGCATAGAGCAGTCCATGCGCATAACCCATGACAACCTTGTTTTTTGCTGTATCTGTTGATGTTGTGATGTCATTCAGGATATCCAACTTTTCACTGGTTGTTTTGGTGATGGTGTCTCCAATGGCTGGAACCGTCAATCGATACAATCCTCCGTACTGGTCGGATGCAATGATGCGGCCCTTGTTGTCGAATGTCATGGATACCCATGATCCTTCTTCATTCTCCGATGGCCCATATAAATGGTCCGCCCTGAAACCCAATGGCAACTTTAGGTTGGTGATTTTGGGGTCAGTTGGTGGCTTCAAATCCGTATTTCTGTTGATGGTAAATGCAATGCCTATTCCTAATACAATTGATAAGGAAATAAGTAACCTGACTAAATGAATCTTTTTCTTGATCATGGCTAATAATATTTTGCTTAATCGTTGTTGGACATCTCGAAAAGCCTATTGGCTTTTACAAATTGCCTTTTTATAATAAATGTAATCTGAAAACTAAGCTTAAACAACCAAAAAAAAAAATAAATTGGATAAAGTTTATTCTTTTTTCCACAAGGGTGTCTTGATTTCAAATTTGAAATCCTTAATTTATATTTATTGGAAAATTCTATCTATTTTTAAGAGTGTGATATGCATTTTACCACCTTATTGTTTTCCAAAGTCAGCCTTCAAATTAACTGCGAATGACTTTTTTCTCAAGCAAGATGTTTAAAGACAAAAAACTTTTAATCATAGGCTTTTGCCTGTTGTTGATTTGTTCGGTATTGATTCTAGATACGCTATTTGCTGCTAGTACAGAAAGTTCCTTAGCTAGTTTTTGGCTTTGGAAATTGTTGGGTAGACTTCATCCCTTGGTTGTTCATTTCCCCATTGGATTGTTGGTTTTTGCGGCTCTTTTTGAACTGCTTACTTTAAAAAATTTCAACTCAACTTTGCGCCCAGCCATCCATCTGATGTTGTTCGCAGGCATTGCCACCGCTGCTTTCTCAGTGGTTTTCGGGTTATTTTTAGCCGCTGGGGGCGACTACGGCAAGGATTTGCTCGCATTGCACCAATGGATTGGAATCGCTACTTTTTTTCTAGGTACAACCACCTGGTTCATTCACCGAAAACTTCTTTCCCAGCCTGCACAGTCTCTTGTAAAATATTATCGTTCTCTATTATTTGTCAGCGCACTGTCTGTTTCAGTAGCAGGTCATTTTGGAGCCTCTCTAACACATGGCAGCGATTATTTGTCCAGTGTCTTTCCTTTGAGCGCTGACTATGATAATTCATCATCAGTAGAATTCGACAGCGACATCGTTAAAAATGACACAGCCAAATTAACAGCAAGCCAAGAACTGGAGCTGAACGTTAAAGTCAGGGCCATTTTTGCACACAACTGTTACAAATGCCATGGTGCTGAAAAAGTAAAAGGCGACTTAAGGCTTGATCACAAAGAGTTGGTGTTTAAAGGTGGTGAAAATGGACCAGTTATCGTTCCGGGAAGTCCAAGCGAAAGTGAGTTATTCAGAAGAATCAGTTTGCCAACCAACCATGAGGATTTAATGCCTTCCAAAGAAAAAAAGCTTTCCAATTCAGACATCGCTGTGATAGAGTTTTGGATCAAGAAAGGTGCTCCGTGGCCTGATGAAAACAACAGCCAACCTGTTTTTAGATTAGCAGACCTAGCTCCCAGAAACCCCGCGCTGCCAGCTGCTCAGGGCGGTATTTCGAATCCAGTGGATCTTTGGACCAATCAATATTTTCAATCAAAGAAAATTACATGGCCAACCGTTGTTGATGACAAAACATTTCTCAAGAGAATTTTCCTCGACATCATTGGATTGCTTCCAAAACCTGCAGAAATTGAGGCCTTTGTGAAAGACACTAGTGCAGATAAAAGAGATAAGTTGATAAGGCAATTGTTGAACCGGGATGATGACTATGCGATGCATTGGTTGAGTTTTTGGAACGATGCCTTAAGGAACGATTACACAGGAACAGGATACATCACAGGGGGTAGAAGAAACATTACGGATTGGTTGTACAAATCAATCAAATCAAACAAACCTTATGATCAATTCGTAAAAGAACTGATTAGTCCTACAAAAGACTCCAAGGGTTTTATTGATGGCATAAAATGGCGCGGTGTAATCAATGCGAGCCAACGCACAGAAATGCAGGCTGCACAAAATGTATCACAGGTTTTTCTGGGATTGAATTTGAAATGCGCTTCATGCCACAACAGTTTTGTAAGTGATTGGAAGCTGACAGACGCCTATGCGTTTGCCAATATTTTTGCTGACAGCTCGCTTGAAATCAATCGCTGCGACAAACCAACCGGGAAATTCACCAATCCTCAGATATTGTGGAAGGAATTGGGGAGTATTGACAGCAGCGCAACAAGGGATGTAAAAATGTCGCAACTCGCTGTGGGCATTATTAAAAAGGAAAATGGCCGGTTGTATAGGACGTTGGTTAACAGGGTCTGGGCTCAATTGATGGGCAGGGGATTGGTAGAGCCAGTAGATGTAATGGACAACGAACCTTGGAGCCAGGACCTGCTCGATTGGATGGCATATAATTTCCAACAGAATGGTAGCAACATCAAGGAACTGATTTATTTGATTGCCAGTTCAAAAACATATCAGTTGCCCACTGTCGGGTTCAAAAATTCTGGGGATATCATTTCACAGGATTATACTTTCAAAGGAATGTTGAGGAAAAGAATGTCAGCCGAACAGTTTGCTGATGCAGCTGGAACGGTTTTTGAACCCATCTTCCCAGATTCCATCATGATGTACAAGCCCTTGTTCAGTGCAGGTTTTGATACAACCATAAACTTTTTTGCCCGGGCTTCCTTGGTTGCCAATAACAGCTTCTTGATGGCGCTCGGCAGGCCAAATAGAGAAACAGTTGCAACGAGCAGAGAATCGCAGGCAAATCTCTTGCAAGCCATGGAATTGACCAATGGCGAACGTTTTAATTCGATGATTAAAAGGGGCTCTGTAAAATGGAAACAACAGTATAAACAAGCAGATGCTATAATCAAAGAAGCTTACTCGCGTGCATTGGGGCGTGCTCCTTCAGCCGGTGAATTTGCAGTGGCAAAAAAACTGTTGGGAAACAACCCCTCGTTGGAGACGATTGAAGATTTCTTTTGGTCGATGATGTTGCTTCCTGAATTTCAAATAATCTATTAAACATATAAATAAATCCTTGGTATGGGTAATTTATCAGACAGAAGGAAGTTTTTAAAAAATACGAGCGCAGCTGCCATTGCTGCCCTTGGCGCGGGTGCTCCCTTGTCGAGTTATTTTTTGTCATCCTGCAACAGCCATAAAATTCGTGCAAAAGCAGACACAGTGATCCTTTTGTGGATGGGTGGCGGCATGGCGCATACCGATACTTTCGATCCCAAGAAATACACTCCATACACCCGGTGTATGGAAGCAAACTCCGTGTTGAGTACATTCAAATCTGTGCCTACTGCACTTGATGGTGTATTCTTTTCAGAGGGGTTGGAATCCATCGGTCAAGTTCTGAATAAGGGTACCGTTATTCGTTCTTACGTTGCTGGTGACATGGGACATATCTTGCATTCTCGGCATCAGTACCATTGGCATACTTGCTACAAACCCCCTCAATCTGTTTCAGCACCTCATATTGGTTCGTGGATTTCGAAGGAATTGGGTCCCAAAAATCCTGTTATCCCTGCTTTTATTGATATCGGACAGCGTTTTACGCTGGGAGAAGGGGAGGAGCTGAAGGCTTTTCATACGGCTGGATTCTTGGGTAATGAATATGGCCCTTTTTTGATTCCTGATCCATCTGCAGGATTGGAAAGTGTGAAACCTCCCGTTGGGATGTCTGAAATGCGGTTTGAAAAAAGAAACCGTTTGTACAACGATTTGATCAGTCAGGGTACCATGGGCGAATACGGCAGCGATTATCAAAAAGAATCCTTAAAAAGATCCATGGAGCAGGCTTATATGTTGTTGAAATCTCCCGAAGCGGCCGCTTTTGATCTGAGCAAGGAACCCAAAGAGGTGTATGATAAATACGATACTGGCAAGTTCGGTTTGGGTTGTTTGATGGCTAAGAGGCTGACCCAACAAGGTGCCAGGTTCATCAGCGTTACCACTGAATACGAACCTTTCAAAAATTGGGATACCCATGAAAATGGACATACCACGTTGGAGAAAATGAAAAAGCAGATTGATGGTCCAGTTGCACAACTGATCAAAGACTTGGATGAGAGTGGTCACCTTGACCGCACATTGATTATTTTAGCCAGTGAGTTCAGCAGGGATATGATGGTTGAGGGTCGTCCTGAACTAAAGGTTCAAGAACAGGTGAACCAGCCCAACATTATAGAGGACATCAAACATTACGGCATGCACCGTCATTTTACAGATGGCTGTTCAATGTTGATGTTTGGGGGAGGAATCAAACAAGGGAATGTTTATGGTAAAACTGCTGATGAGAGGCCTTGCAAAACGATTGAAAATCCCATTGTGATTGATGAGGTTCACCAAACCATCTATCACGCATTGGGTATTAATCCTGAAACGAATTATCTGGTTGAAAAAAGACCATTCTATACAACACCCGATGGGAAAGGTAAAGCTGTGATGGAATTGTTTGGTTGATAACGCTCTTAATAGTTATCAACCAAACAATATTTTTATCAGAGAGTCCAGCCCTCTCGGTAATTGCGTTTTACAAATTGGTTTGCTTCTTCAAAGTTGGTAATCTTCATGTTTGGTCCATCCCAAAGCAGCTTGATATTGCGGCCAGGGTATTCGATTTCCTTGCCTACTTTTTTTTGTATATCATAACTTCTGATGGCGAGATTTCCCATTAGGACACTTTCCGTTAATGGTCCTGCTACATCAAATTGAGAGCTTAAATTTTTTGCTTTTTCGCTTCCATATCCAGCCATGGCTGCTTCAACCCAAGCGGCATAGTGCCCTTCTTCTCCATCTTTTACACGTGCAATAGTTTCAGGAACTTTTTCAACTTTGGTTCTTGATGTTGGAAGAAGCTGAGGATCTACACCATAGGTTCCTGCCATCATTTTGCCTTTTGAACCGATGAATATAATTCCATTTCCGCCGTCACCCATTTTTTCATTCGGGCCTAATTCTTCAGGTCTTGTTGGTTGAATTCCTCCATCCATCCAATGCAATTCCACATTTGGTTTGCCATCTTTGCCTTTGAATGTCAAGGTTATGTGAGATGAAATTGGGCCACTTTCTGGATAGTATGCCTTGTTCCAATTTTCAATATATTTTGTGGCAACACTGCATTCTGCACTGATAGGATAACCCAAATCAAGGACTGCAAATGCCGGTGCCATGATATGACAAGCCATGTCTCCCAATGCCCCTGTTCCATAATCCCACCAGCCACGCCAATTGAAAGGGAGTATGCCTTCAAAGTATTCTTTTGTTGGGGCCGTTCCAAGCCATAAGTCAAAATCAAGTCCCGCAGGAATAGGTGATATATTTCCAGGTCTTCCAACCCCTTGAGGCCAAATTGGTCTGTCAGTATAGCAATAAATGGTATGAACATCCCCAACTTTGCCAGCGGCATACCAATCTTGCAACTGACGAACACCATCTCCTGATGCCCCCTGATTTCCCATTTGGGTTACAACTTTATACTTATGAGCTGCTTCAGTTAGCTTGCGTGCTTCATAGATGTCATGCGTGAGAGGTTTCTGAACATAAACATGCTTGTTTAATTGCATTGCTGCCATCGCTGCAACTGCATGCTGGTGATCTGGTGTTGAAACTGAAACAGCATCTATGTTTTTTCCTTCTTTACTGAGCATTTCGCGGAAGTCCTTATAGTATTTCGCCTTTGGAAATTTTTTACGGGTGTCTACACATTGGCGGTCATCCACATCACATAAAAATCCAATTTCAGCATGTCCGCTCTTGTAAAAATGATCGATGTCATCGGCTCCCTTTCCTCCAGCACCGATGGCGGCTATGACCAACTTATCGCTTGGTGCAACAAACCCACGTCCCAATACATGACGTGGAACAATAAAAAATCCAGCTGCAGTTATTGCCGTATTTTGGATGAATTTTCTCCTTGAATTGGAATTTGTGTTTTTTTCTTTCATTTCGTTGTTTTTTCTCTAAAAAAATGCCCATGGTTCATTGTGATAAAACCACAGCATTAAGTTACAAGACTTTCATATGATAAAAATTAAACAAGTCATTTTTATTTTTCCAGGATTTTCATGGAAACCCTGAAACCTATATCAGCACTGGGTTTTGAATATTTCCTTTCACTTTTTATCATCACTTGGTAAGGAAGGTCATTGTAGCTTCCCCCTTTTGCAATGCCTTTTTCTGCAACCATCTCAGCTACATTTCCACTCGTATTATGCAATCCCAATAGGTTCGGGAAGTAAGCGTTTACAGGTGAGGTGAATTTAATTTCTTTAGTTTCAGAAATATCTTCATCTTTTATTTCAATGTATTTTTTTGAAGTTGAATCGTATATCATCTTGCCATGCCTGTAGTTGCACAGGTCCTGCTTCCTGTTGTTTTGAATGAAACCTGTGCCCCATGGAAAAGTCCTCGCACTGTCTCCTGCACTGGCTGCAAACATCCAATCTGTTTTGGACAGCAATTGAAAAACAACTTTTTTATATTGTCTTTTTTCATCCTGGTTGTATTGATTTGTTAACCAATTGCAATAATCCAAGGCATTTTCATAAGAGATTCCAACAACTGGATAATTTTCATAGGCTTGATGTCTGAAGTAGATTCGAACCATCACTTCGTTTGAAATTCTGTTTTCTGTCCACACCGAGCTGTCAGGCAATGATTTTTTATGAAACAAAAGTTGATTGTTCTTGATCAAGTCATCAAGGAAAAGCCGATAGTCCAAATTGCTTACTTCGTATTTGCCAACAAATAAATCTGCATTGATTTTTGAGAATTTTTGTTTGAAATTCTTGTGTTTGCTTGGCCTTTCGGTGGTAAATGAGAGCAAAAGGACTGTACAGAGAATTGGAACGAAATTTTTCATCTATCAGATTTTTAATTTGAGATGAAATTAATTCAATGATTCTTGCGTAAATGCCTGATTTTGTTTTTTATAATCGCCTTAACATTTTTTTGATCTTGCTCATGTAAAAATTTAATCTTTACCTTTGCAGCCACGGAACATTAGCTCAGTTGGTTTAGAGCATTACTTTGACAGAGTAGGGGTCACTGGTTCGAGCCCAGTATGTTCCACCACTTCATTCTTTAAGAAAAAACAAAAACTTGCATTCAAATCCAACATACAAAGAACAGGAAGAAACCGATGTGTTAGACAGCTCAGGCTTTGTATTGGTTGTTTGGAATGATGAGGTCAACACCTTCGAATGGGTGATTAAAACACTGATTGAAGTGTGCGGACACGTGCAGGAGCAAGCCGAACAATGTGCCATGATTATTCATTCCAAGGGCAAGTACGGGGTTAAGAATGGTGATTACGATCTTTTAAAACCCATGTGCGATGCCATTACAGAAAGGGGAATTGGGGCTACGGTAGAAGAGTTGGCTTCCTAGATTCATTACTATTTCCTAAGAGGATGAAGCAGCTGTTGTCCCGTTTACAATCAAACAGCCTTTCGTTTCGGTATCTTGATATTAAAATCGATTGACATTGATGGGTTTACTGCAGCTTCCTTGATGACAAGGGATTTGATGTATTCGTTTGATGTTCCTGGCTCGAGCAACGCCTTGATTTTCTCTTGCGTACTTTTTCTCGCTTTTTCAGGAATGAATCCGGTTGCCAAATAGTTTTTTTTGTCAATCATCACACAACTCAACTCATCCTCAGACCGACCCTCCCCAAAAAGTACCAAGGATGGCTCTTCCTGCAATAATTTTTTCAAAGCAGTGTCGACTTTTTTGTTGTACATCCCAACATTTTTGCCATGTTTGCAAATGCCAGTGCAAAACTTTTCTTCTACACCAACACATTCAACATCTTCGTCTTGTAAAAAGCACATTTTTGGACAAAGTCCAAAGTCCCTTACCAGCTTGTTTAAAATTCTGGTACCATCGATATGCATGGGAAACCCAACATGAACCTGCAAGTGTTTTTTTTTCTTTACAATGCCAAGTCTTTTAATGCCACGTTGGTCTTCATAGCTGCAGATTCCGTACTGGTGCTCGAACTTCTTTTGGGAACGGTTGAACAAGGGCCATAGTTTTTTTATTTCTAGGCTTTCATAAACCGAGGCCATCAATTCATTGCCACATTCCCTGAAACTGATGCGGGTAACAAGTCTTATCAGTTCCTGCTTCTTTCTGCTCACTGAATTGTTGGAAAAATGGCTGGTTACTCTTTTTTGCAATTTTTTTGCTTTGCCAACATAGACCACTTTGCCTTTGACATCATGAAAATAATAAACGCCCGGTGTGTTGGGCATGGCCGCAATATCTGTGGTGTTCAAGTGCATTGGTAAGTAGCTTTCCCTGCTGCCTTTTTTCAACATCGACCCAATGTGGTTTTCTTTGTCGTTTTCGAGCAACATGCCAAAGAGTTCTGCAGTGGCAAAGGCATCACCGGATGCCCTGTGCCTGTTGGCAACTTTTATTCCAAGCGACCTGCAAAGATTTCCAAGGCTGTAGCTGGGAAGATCCGTAAATATCTTTCTGCTGAGCCTCACGGTACAAAGCTTTCCCAGCTGGAGTTTATAACCGTGCTGAGAAAGTTGGTGGGCAATGAATGAATAATCGAAATTTACGTTGTGTGCAACAAAGACTTTATCGCACAACAATTCAAAAACCTGCTCTGCGATATCCTTGAAAATCGGCGCATTTGCCACCATTTCATCCGTGATCCCTGTAAGGTTCTGGATGAAAATCGGGACAGGTTGCATGGGATTGACCAGCGTTTCAAAACGGTTGATGACTGTTTTACCATCAGTAATTAAAATTGCAATCTCGGTAATGCTACCAGTGGTGGCATTACCGCCCGTTGTTTCAATATCTACAATTGCGTACATGTTGCTGGCAAAATTATGCTATAAAGTTAATTATGCTCGTTTCACCAACAGAGTTTAAGGATTTATTTATTTTTTGGGATGTTAAAGCACCCCAAAAAATTCAATAGCCTGGGGTTTAAACCCCAGGCTATTGAGAAATACATTCTATTCAATTTTCAAGGCCTTCAAGCAACTCAACTCAGATGCAGGTTGAAATGGTTTTCTGTTCCAATCTCCAGTTCCCTTTGGGTGATTTTTTTGCAGGCCTTGTTTTCTACCCAAATCCCGTTGAACATCTTGTTCTTTTCTAGCGCATTCTGGAGTTCAAAACGGGTTTCTCCAGACCCCAGAACCAGCAAGGCATTCACTCCCTTCAACGCAGACAACACTTTTTTCAAGTAAACCTGATGCCTGTTGTTGAATTTTTCCTGCTCTGTAGATTCCCTTGATATTGTAAAGCCAAATTCACTGATTTTATTAGTTCCTTCCCCGTCAAATCTTTCAGGTTTACTGTTTTCAGACTCAATTGTTTCAAATGTTTTGATGCCTTCGGGACTGATCGTTAGAATCATGGCGTGACGACGATCAATCCAAATTGAATACCGATAGCTGTGAAATGATTTTTTCATGTACAATTGTTTAAAATAATGTGATTATTCTTCTCAAATACAATTTTACCCAAATTGAAAGAGCTAAATCATGACCTTGGTTTGAAGATTTTATGTTTAAAATCATGAAAAATTGTTCGCCCATGGTATTGATTTTGCAAAATTTTAACATTAATTTTGGATATTGAATAATTAAATTGTAACTTTAACTAACCTTTTTATTCATAGCTAACCTTTTTAACTCAACCTGTATTTCATAAACAATGAAAAATAATTTTATGAAAACTTTCGTAGAACAAGTTCCTGAAACAGTAAAAATTGCTGTCGTTGTATTATTCATTTATGGTCTTATCGCATTGATCACTTACCTCGTTTGGTAATATCTTCATGCTTTATTGGTTGATTTGGCAATCGTTTGTCAAACATTATCTTGTTGTGCTGACAATCAAACCAATAACCATAAAGTAGAAACCTTAAACTTTAAACGCTAAACTCTTTCTTACCTCGTTTGGTAATATCTTCATGCTTTATTGGTTGATTTGGCAATCGTTTGTCAAACATTACCTTGTTGTGCTGACAATCAAACCAATAACCATAAAGTAGAAACCTTAAACTTTAAACTCTAAACTCTTTCTTACCTTTGTGTCCCAAAATAAGGACTATAAAGATGGAGATTTCCAAGAATTTTGATTTTGTTGCCGCAGAGCAAAAATGGTATTCGCATTGGCTTGCCAATAAATATTTCGAAAGCACGCCAGATGAGCGTGAGCCCTATACTGTCGTTATCCCGCCCCCAAATGTAACAGGCATCCTCCACATGGGACATGCCCTCAACAATACCATCCAAGACATTCTCGTTAGAAGGGCTAGGATGATGGGCAAGAATGCTTGCTGGGTGCCAGGTACAGACCATGCCTCCATTGCAACCGAAGCCAAGGTTGTTCACATGCTCCGCGAGCGTGGCATTCAGAAATCAAGTCTATCCCGTGAAGAGTTTCTCCAATACGCCTGGGAATGGAAAGAAAAATACGGGGGTATCATCCTGCAACAATTGAAAAAGCTGGGATGCTCTCTCGATTGGAACAGAACTTCATTCACCATGGATCCGGATTACTATCAGTCCGTCATCCATGTTTTCAACGACCTCCACACCAAAGGATATATTTACCGCGGTAAGCGCATGATCAATTGGGATCCGCGTGCCAAAACCGCCCTCAGCGATGAAGAGGTTATTTTCAAAGAAGTTCAAGGGAAATTGTATTTTCTTCAATACGAACTCATCAGTGCAGATGGATCGCCATTGGATACAAAAAGCATCACCATCGCCACTGTTCGCCCTGAAACCATCTTAGGAGACGCAGCCATTGCAGTGAATCCAACTGACGAACGCTATAAACACCTCATCGGCAGCTTCGCAATCGTTCCACTCATCAACAGAAAAATTCCAATTATTGGGGATGATTATGTTGCCACTGACTTCGGTTCTGGTGCACTTAAAATAACGCCGGCTCATGACATGAACGACAACCAAATTGGTATCAAACATGGGTTGGAAGTGTTCGACATCCTCAACGAAGACGGCACACTCAGTGAAGAAGCACAGCTTTATGTGGGGCTCGACAGGTTTGTTGCTAGAAAAGAAATTGTTGTGGCGTTGCAAGAGGCTGGACATGTTTTGAAAATTGAGGAATATGTGCATCAGGTTGGATTTTCCGAAAGAACGGATGTTGTGGTTGAACCACGCCTGTCTTTACAATGGTGGGTTGACATGAAAAAGATTGCTGGTCCGGCGATCACTGCCGTTCAAGATGGTGAAATTAATTTTCACCCAGCCAAATTCAAAAATCTTTACAGGCATTGGATGGAGAACATCAAGGATTGGTGCATCTCTCGCCAACTTTGGTGGGGACACCAGATTCCTGCTTGGTACGATGCTGAAGGCAGGTATGTTGTGGCAATGAATGAAGCAGACGCAAAGAAGAAATTTACTGAATTGCACAACATCGAATCTCCTGTTCTCAAGCAAGATGAAGATTGCTTGGATACTTGGTTCTCTTCATGGCTTTGGCCTTTTGAAGTGTTCAAAGGAATTTCAAATCCAGGCAACAAAGATGTTTCATATTACTATCCAACAAATACGCTGGTAACAGCTCCTGAAATTATTTTCTTCTGGGTGGCCAGGATGATCATGGCAGGGTATGAGTATACAGGAAAGAAACCGTTCAGTGATGTTTATTTCACCGGAATCGTGCGCGATAGTCAGGGTAGAAAAATGAGCAAACAACTCGGAAACTCACCCGATTTGTTGGAGATGATTGATGAAATTGGCGCTGATGCTGTTCGTTTTGGCATCTTGATTGCTTCACCTGCAGGAAATGATTTGTTGTGGGACAAGGCCTCCAACGAGCAAGGAAGACATTTCATCAACAAGATATGGAATGCCCTGAAGTTGGTGCAGCTGTGGAAGGAGAGGGCAAAAGACAACCTCAAAGAAGAAGAAGTTACGTTGAACTCAGATTGGCCTCACCAATGGTTTGAAGCCAGGCTCAGGGAAGTTTGCACTGAAGTGGATCTGCAAATGGATCAATTCAAGTTAAGCGAAGCACTCAAAACATTGTACACATTAATTTGGGATGATTTCTGCAGCTGGTACTTGGAATGGATCAAGCCTGGATTTGAAAAGCCGATGGACTCCGCCCATCTTAACAAAGCAATTTCTTTCTTTGAAATTTTGTTGGAAAGGTTGCATCCCTTCATGCCATTTGTTACAGAAGAAATGTATCATTTGTTGCGCGAAAACCAAGAGGTTGATATCTGTGTGAAGCAGCTTGATGCTGGTTTCAAGGCAAGGGCAGCAGATAAGTCAATCCTTGAAGAAGCAGACTTGTTGAAAACCGCCATCACCGGAATTCGTGACATGAGGGTGAAATCCAACATCAAAAACAAGGAAGCGATTTCACTTTTTGCCACAGTCAAGAACAAGCAAGTTTGGGAGAATACCCGCGAACTGCTTTGCAAACAAGTAAATGCCTCCTCGTTTGAATTCACCGAAGAAACAATTGCAGACACCATTCAGGTTGTCATTGGTGGCGACCGTTTTTATGTGAAGAGCGAACAGGCCATTGATACATCAGCCCAAAGAAAAGAACTTGAAGCTGAAATCCTTTATTTTCAAGGGTTTCTAGCCTCTGTAGAGAAAAAACTTTCGAACGAAAGTTTTGTTCAAAATGCCAAGCCTGAAGTGGTTGATTTGGAGAGAAAGAAACAAGCGGATGCGTTGGAAAAAATCAAGATGCTCGAGGAAAGTTTAAAGTTTTTGGGTTAACGTTTAAAAGAAGAAACGTTAAACGCTGATGACGTTTTGTAATTTATTTCCAATCTAAATGCTCAATAGCCTGGGGTTAAAGCCCCAGGCTATTGAGGAAAAAACATTAAACCTTAAACTAAAAACTTTAAACCAAAATGAAATATCTGTTCCTAATCTTGCTACTATCATTTTCCGTAACCGCTGCTTTCTCCCAATCAAAAAAGAAGCCGGTTGAAAAGCCAGTGGAAAAACCAGTTCCAGTTGTTTACACTTCATATTGGGGGCCAATAACAAGTGGTAATATTTCAGGCGAACAAATCAAAGCTATTTTAGCGGCGGCAATATTTGTAAAAGACAACAAATATCAATCTTACATCGTCTCTGGCTTTAGGATAAATTACAGTTTTAAGGGTTCCTATAAAGATGAATCTACAGGTGATACAAAAATCATGAAAGACTTGCGGGTAAATGATTTCAACAACAAGAACACATTGCCCCAACCTTGGATTGAAAGCATCAAAGACAATACCAAAGCAGGGGATGTAATTCTCATCAACAAAATACTGTTCAGAAACAAAGAAGGGAAACTGCAAATGGCTCCAGATATTAGGATTACAGTTAATTAATTTTTATAATATCAAGCCCAAAATAAATTAAATTCGATTTCAAATTCAACACATGAAAATATTTACAGCCTTCTTGTCACTTTTTTTGGTGATGAATGTTTCTCTGTTCGCCCAAAATAAAACCAAGTTTGATATTGTTAGAAGCCTGGATGAACAAGCGAAGCATTATAATGAAATTGCTGAAACCATTTGGAAGTGGGCTGAGCCTGGCTATATGGAACAAAAAACAATGAGGCTGTTGCAAAATGAATTGATGCAAGAAGGATTTTCTTTCACCTACGAAACTGCTGGCATGCCAACTGCATTCGTTGCATCTTATGGGTCAGGACATCCAGTCATTGGGGTGTTAGCAGAAATGGATGCATTGCCTGGACTCTCACAACAAAACATACCAACTCGATCGCCCTTGGTTGAAGGTGGATACGGACATGCATGTGGACATAATTTATTTGGAGCAGGATCAGTGGCTGCTGCTATTTCAATCAAAAAATGGATGATTGCCAACAAGATCCAAGGTACCATTCGTTTGTATGCAACCCCAGCGGAAGAAGGTGCTGGTGGTGGAAAAACATACCTCGTGAAAGCCGGTGTTTTCAATGATGTGGATGCCGTTCTTCACTGGCATCCAGGTGACAACAACAACGCGAGTCCTTCGTCTTCTCTAGCATATAAATTGGGCATGTTCCGCTTCAAAGGATTGGCCGCTCACGCTGCTGCTGCCCCAGAAAAAGGCAGGTCTGCCTTGGATGGCGTTGAAGCCATGAACTTCATGGCCAACATGATGAGAGAACATGTGTCAGAAGATTCAAGAATACATTATGTGATCAAGAAGGGTGGATTGACCTCCAACATTGTTCCTGATTTTGCTGAAGTGGAATACACTGTCAGAAATCCCACTGTTGCTGGTGTTGAAGACATTTGGAACAGGTTGGTTAAAACCGCAGAAGCTGGTGCCATGGGATCCGGAACAACCGTTTCCAATGAGGTTATGACAGGACTATACAACGTGCTTCCAAACGAGACGTTGGCGAGGATCATGCAGAAAAATTTGGAGATTGTAGGAGGCGTGAAATATACAGAGGAAGAAAATAGGTTTGCTGAAACAATTAGAAAAACAGTTTCATCTTCATCTCTTCCATCACTCAGCAATGCGAGCCAAGTGCTTCCATATAATTTGAATGGTGTAACACCTGCTTCAACAGATGTGGGTGACATCAGCTGGGTGGTTCCAACCGCTGGCTTGTCTACCGCCACTTGGGTTCCAGGTGTTCCCGCACACAGCTGGCAAGCCGTTGCTTGCAATGGCATGTCGATTGGATACAAGGGAATGATGGTGGCTGCAAAAACAATAGCACTTTCTGCCGCTGATTTATTCTTAAAGCCTGAGGTCTTGGCAGTTGCTACTGAAGAATTGAAAAAAGCTCGCGGTGGTGATTCTTTTAAATACAGGTCGCTGGCGGGGGATAGGAAGCCGCCGTTGGACTATCGGAAATTTTAAGTTTAAGGTTTTTGGTTTAAGGTTTTCTCGTTTCCTTCGCTGCGCTTATAATGACCTCTTTGTAATTCATTGAATATCAACATGTTAAAATGCAGGCTTCCCACATCAAAGACTCCCCTCCTGGACAGGAGGGGTGCCGAGACAGATGAGCGAAGCGAATCTGGC
>JBILHX010000030.1:0-28337 GCA_044350285.1 Chitinophagaceae bacterium
TGCTGAGCATATCATATAACGCCTTCCAGGTGTTTCATAATTCAAGCTTTGATGTATTCGTTTATGGTTATAGAACTCAAAATATTCTTCAAGGCCTTTGTATAAAGAAACACCGTCTGAATATGCATAGAGATATACATGCTCATATTTTACACTCCTCCATAGCCGTTCTATAAAAATATTATCAACGGCTCTGCCCTTGCCATCCATGCTTATCTGGATTCCTTCTTTTTTGAGAAGTGAGATATATACATCACTAGTAAATTGACTACCTTGATCACTATTCAGAATCTCTGGTCGCCCATGAATCTTTATCGATTCAGATACAATACCTGTAACCCATTCAGCCGTCATGCTATTACTCACACCCCAACCTACTACGTACCTTGTATGCAAATCAATGATTGCACTCAGATACATAAAGCCTTTATTCATGGGTATATATGTAATGTCAATCGCCCAAACTTGGTTCCTTCTCGTTGTCTTAACATCCTTCAACAAATATGGATATTTATAACTTATAGTACTCCCCATTTTCGAGACCAGAAGATCAGGATGTTAAGTTAAGGTTTCGGATTACAATACTTTCAATAGTTTGCTTTTTAAATGGTTTCTTCAAATTATTTATAGTCTCTTGACTAGATGGTATAATAAATTGTTTTAATATCATTTTAATCAGGTTCTAACAATTCCACTGTTTCACATATATTCACCCCTGTTTTCCCTTTGAAAATGTAAAACCTGGCCAGGACCTGGCCAGAACTTACACCAAATAAAAAGGGTCTATGCTTTTGACAGCATAAACCCGTGATAATGTTGCCTTTCGGCTGTGGGCCCATCCCGACAAGTCCTATCGTGTGGACACATTTCTCATTAGTTCCCATCCTTGATAAGCAGCCTTAAAGTGTTTGATTCCTAAACATAGTGTTGTGATTCCGGGTTTTCTTTTGCTTTCATAACCCTTCCATCCACCAAGTCTTGCTATAGCCCAAACATATCTTTTTAAATCTTTTGCTTTATAAGGATTCTTTTGTTTTTCAGTTTTGCCTTCGAGATCTTTTATCTGATATTCTAAAAATTCCTGCTCATCCTTTGTAAAACAAGTATCTGCACTCAAAGGAATTTCTGGTTCTGAATAAGCTATTCTCATCAAGAATAATTTAATGGTTACTTCCATAATCAATAAGCACATTTTCCTTACTGATGAAGCATATTCAAGCTCTGATGCTTCTATATTATAACCTTCTTTCTTTAATATTTTAAATACTTCCTCAACTGTCCAACTCCAGCTATACCACTCTATACAGGCCTTTGCTATTTGTTCGTTTTCAACATTTATTGTTGTCAATAAACGCCAACATATTTTATCTGGTCCATCATAATTCACTTCCTTTACCTCTATTAAATTAAGCTTAATGGATGGCGCTAAACCTTTGCTGGCACTGTCTGTTTTGCGTATCTCGACCTCTTTATACCGCACTTCTATTTGTGCTATTCGTTTCTTTCTATTTTTTTTCGCATCTACCACTAACTCATAAGTGCCTTTAACTTGTTCTTCTGACAAACAACTAAATAATTTTGTTTTATCTGTTAATGTCCTGTTCGTTCTTGCTCTAATCAGCAAGTCTGTTTGCTCATCTGGGATCACAGCAAATTGTTCGTAAATATCACCCTCCCTATCTTGTACAATGAGCATTCCGGTTGCCACACCAGTCAATGCCGATTTTGTATTTTTGGACACTTCAATCCACTTGTAAGATTCCTTTTCTTCAATAGGCAATGAACTATAATTGCGGTCATGTTTTGATGTAAACTCCAAGGGTCTGTTCCACACTTTGATATCCGCATAACCATAAGGGGTACCATCATTTGCGTCCAATACCAGGCTAGGATGTAACATAAATCCTAATCCCTTTTTATTTGTGGCATTGGTAGTACCTATATAATCATCTTTTTTAATCCTGTTGCTATGATTGCTTAGGTTAATTTCTGTGGTATCCTGAATACATATTACAAACTTTCCTTTGCATGCAGCTTTACAGTTAGCACTCAAATTGTATACAATATCATCCTCGCTCACCCTGTCATTCTGCAAAAACGATAAAAGCCTTTGGCAGATGAATCATTCTTTGTTATTTGACGTATGGATTGATAACTCTTACTAAATAAATCACTCAAAATCTTATTTCCTCCATACAACAAACGTAAATCGTCTAAATCTGTTAATTCTCTTTTTTGCATTTGCAAATAAACACAATATTCCGAAATGTGTCCACACGATAGGACAAGTCGGGAGACCCCGATATATTTTATGAGGCCACTGAAAAAGTCCCTCTTGTCAAACAAAGAAAAAGGTTTTGTTTGTAAATCATAAATAAAGCCTTTTTCCTTAGCCTGTACCTCTTTTATTGCTGTCAAATTTCGTATAATCAATTCTAGAAGCCTTTATTTTAAAAATATTAGAGGGTCTTTTCATTGTAAAAAAAATCAGTGACTTTTTCAGTGCCCTCATATTTTATGAGGGTTTCTGGTGGCATTCTATTCCTTTTCATTTACTGATAATCAATAGGATACAAGATTGAAATAGATCTTTAATTTAAACATTTGTTTATCTCGTACGCTGTTTAAATCTCAAAAGATAAACTTCAAAAAAATACCCACCAGGAAATGGCGGGCATTTTAATTAATGAATTGAATAATTTAGAAATCAAATTGTATACGGCCAAACACATATCGTCCATTCATCCCAATTTGTGTTACCCTGCGTGAATAGTTGAATTGGTTATTGGATGATATCCCATTGTTGTTTGTTATATTTCTCTCACGTGCTGTTCGGGTCTCAACAAATTGATCATATGTTGGGCTACCTAATGTTACATCTAATCGCTTGTAGCTACCATTTGAGGCAATAAGTTTATTAGAATAAACATCAAAAAGGTTGTTGGCGCCTGCACTAATTCTTACCAATTTGGATAGCCTGTAACCAACTGTAAGATCTGTTATAACTTTGCCACCGAGTTCTTGTACAAAAAACCAATTGGTTACACCACCACCTTCAATGTGGGTTACTTTACCAAAATAGGTGTTACGCATATTTAAGTTGAATTTTCCTGCACGATAGGTTATGAGGAAAGAACTTTTTAGTTTAGGGTTGCCATCAACAAGTGTTGCTTTGTTGATAGGACTCATGTAAGTAGCATCTCTTCCAACCAATTTATCTGATACTTTTGTTTTACCTAAGATTTTCCTTTCTGTAAATGTGCTGGCAGACTCGATCTTGATTGAATTGTTATTAGTAAGTTTGAAGTTGTAAGAAAAGATCGCATCAACTCCAGAGGTACGAAGATCTGTGGCATTGGCCATGAAAACTCCACGAGATGCGTTGTTCAACAGAAGGATATCAAAAATTTGTTGCTCCTGTGAAGTACCACCATTCCTTCCCTGAAAGGCATCAGTAAGGATGATGCGGTCAGTTATTTTGGTTGTGAATCCATCAACGGTCATTGTAAAGCCCTTGGCTTTGAACGTAGTACCTAAGCTGAAACTCTGTGAAATTTCAGGACGCAAGCTTGGGATACCAAGTAATTCAGCAGCTTTGCTGTTGTTGGGCAATGTTGCATCATCAAATGCAATGCCACCTTGGAAAACAGTTGATGTTTTAGTAAGAAAACGTTGCTGAAGTGCAGGAGCACGGAACCCAGTGCTGGCTGAACCCCTGATGGCGAATTGTTCGGTTGCTTTGAAACGACCAGCCAATTTCCAGCTCAAGTTGTCACCGAAGTCACTGTAGTTCTCATAGCGAAGTGCTGCATCAAAAAGAACTTTTTTAATGGGTTCAAATTCAATGTCGGTGTAAAATGCGGCCGATCCACGATTTTTGCTCAATGAATTATCAGGTCTGAAGCCAGGGAATACCTGTGATCCTCCAGCGGGGATTCCATTGCTGTTATCAGCCAATTTAACTGTGGTAGGGTTGCCAGTGAGGATATCCACTTGGCCATTTTTACGACGCATATAATTAGCCCATGATGCTTCTTCTCCTTGTTCTTGTTTATAATTTTCATATCTATATTCAGCACCAAAAGCCAAATTGGTTTTCCACTTGTTGCTCAAGCTTTTAGAAATATCAAAATTGGTGGTATTCTGTCTGAAGCTTAATTTACCTGCATCGAATTCTGATTGAGTAGAACCATTGTTGTACCATGCAGAAACATTGAGTGTATTTTCAATTAGGAACCCAAGACTATTTTGTCCATATACATTGCTAAGATCATATTTCCATGTTCCCAAATTACCCTTTACGCCTGTACCTGCAGAGATATCTCCAATTGTTGAACTTATTTCAGGCAAAAATCCTTTAGAGTAAATTGCTGGTATGTTGGTAGACTGATATGGCATTCTGTAAAAACCAGTAGAGTTGCCATTGCGCTGTGAAAGGATACTGAAGAAGTAAAACTCACTGCTTCCTTTGGTTTTCAATGCACCATTGATGATACCTTGTATGTTGCTTGTGCGCGACTGTCCTACTCTCATCTGGAAATAGTCTCTTGTAACACCTAGCTGAGATAGCAGCGCATTACTTGCAGCATCTCCGGACGTACGGTTATCAATATCGCCTGTACGTTCACCGGAACGAATAGTAGGTTCACGCTGATCATAGTTTAACGTGACATTTAAAAAACTCTCTTTGGTTTTACCAATCTGAAAACCGTAGTTAAGAGAAGTATTTATTTTCTGACCATCAGTAACCCTGTTTTTGATGTATACTGGATCAATTCCTTGCGCAAAGTTTCCCGGATTTGCCTGGGTGTATGATTCATAGTTTGTCATATTGGCTCCATAGCTCACTATTGCCCTACCCTTGTTTACATCCTTATTTAGTTGCACGTTTAAAACACCTGCAATGGCATCTGAGCCATATTGTGCTGCTGCACCATCACGCAGTAATTCAATTCGGTCGATACCTGCTGCTGTGATTGCATTGAGATCGGTACCTACAGAACCTCTACCCATGGTGCCATTTACATTTACAAGTGCAGAAGTATATCTGCGTTTGCCATTCACCAGTACGAGTGTTTGATCCGGACCAAGTCCACGCACTGAAGCAGGATCAATATGGTCAGTACCATCGGCAACCGTTTGTGTTGTTGAGTTGAATGACGGTGCAATATTATTGAGGATGTCAGTAATATTTGTTTGGGGTAATTCAGTGATGAGGTTTTTCACATCAAGCACATCAACCGGAACAGTTGATTCTATTTTTGAACGAGGAAGTCCACGTGTACCTGTTACCACCACCTCTTCCATAGCACTTGGTGTTATTTTCATACGGATGGATAGGGCCGATTCGTCACCCAGCAAAACACCCATGGTTTCATAACCACTAAAGCTGATTTGTAGGGTGGCACCCTTTTCGGCATTAATTGAGAAGCTTCCTGTGCTCGAAGTAAGAATTTTAGTTTTGGTGTTTTTGACCGCTACAGTTGCTCCCGTCAATGGTTTTCCTGATTCGTCAGAAACGCTACCATTGTAGGTTTTTTGTTGTGCGATTGACCAGGATGCAAAAAAGAGCAGTGCACCCATTAGAAAAGTTTTTTTCATGGTATTTATTTGATATGAACAGTTTGGTTATCCGGAGGAAAGAAGGGTTTCAGCGTACATCAATATTTTGTACTGTAAAAAACCCCAACAAATTCCTTCAACTGTAAGTTATAGAATTAAGTGCACACTTTGAACAACCATAAGACTTGATTCGGCCGATGATTTCGGTAAATCGCAAGTATTACTATAAAACTCCCCATTTTCGAGACCAGAAGATCCGGATGTTAAGTTAAGGTTTTGGATTACAATACTTTCAATAGTTTGCTTTTTTATAAGAAGGAAGGTTGTTTTCCTTATGCAATTATTTTGTAACTAATAAGTCAAGATAATGTCTTGTAGTGTTGATTTAGTATGCCACAAATTTTTAGAAATGATTTCAATTGTACATACGTATTTTTAGGCTCTATTTTTTATAGGCAAAAATAGAAAGTTGTCACTACCTCAAAGTGAAATCGTGGAGAAGGAATTCTAAAAAAATCCCCCGCCACGTTTTGTGGCGAGGGGTTAGTTGGGACGAAATGATTGCTATCAGCGATTGGCGTATTTCATAATCTCATCAACAACAAGATTGAGGAATTTTTTAGAACCTTGTTCAGCCCCCTTTTGGTATGCAGGCATGTCTACTTTTACTTTGTGCATTTTTTTAAGGTCAATGTTGTCTGCTGTAAAAAGCTGATAAAAGTATTGATCAGTTCCAAAAACATCCCTGTCAGCAATTGCACCTTCCTTAAAAGTTTTTTCTTCCATTGTACCACCGATCGCTACATCTTCTTTCAAGACCCATGAACCGGTTGAATTATCCTGGAATTTCTTCCCTCCACGAAATACAGAAACACCGGTAACACCAGAATTTACAACAGATGTAGTTGTAGTATTCAGCGGAGCACTTGACATTTGCATACCTGTTCCTATGGCTACATTCACAATACCTTTTGATATCTTACCCAGTAGTTTGCTGCCGGTAGACTCTGCATCTTGAGCAAAAGGAATGGTAATGGATACTTTGATCACCAAAGCCTCATCAAGCTCTTTTGAAACCTTGAAACCATTGTCCATAAAGGTTCCTTTTTCTTTACCTCCGTCTGTTACTCTTTTTACAAAATAATCAAAGCCTGTCGGAGCAACGGAAATGTAACCCTTGAATTGTGCCCGGCTTGGAACACCACCTTTTATTCTTTCCCATCCTTCAAATTCTTTTATTCCCACCGCGTTTTCAAAAGGAATAACCTCATAGCCTTCCTTTTTCAATCTCTCCACAAATTCTTTATATATGTTGTCAGTAGTTTCAATCAAAGCTTTTTCCTGAAGTCCATCCAGTCCAACCGATAGCTTCACTTTCACATTTCCTCTTACACCCCCACCCACAACACGTCCACCCATTTCGCTTTCTTCCTGGGTGGCAAATAGCTGGTAATTGACTTTAAACGTTTCAATATACACTTTGCGAGGACTTTCTGATATCTTTTTCATGGCATAGCTGCCCGGCATTTCTTTGGCCTCAATGGGTCCTATATTTTGAGACTGTGCTGAAAAAGCTGCGATCAAAGCAATGATCAGGAACTTTACTTTCATGGTTGATTATTTTGTGATTGAAAGTAGATGCCTGGTTAGTATCATTCAATACTGCAGATGCAGTATTTTACTGCCATTTATACTTGTGCGCGAGCAGGATGGCCTGGGCTTTGGAGTTGATATGGAGCTTTTCGTAGATACGACTTATGTGTGTGCGGACGGTTTGTGGACTGATGAATAATCTTGAGGCTATGGCCTTGTAGTCAAGTCCTTCTACCAGTAATTTCAGCAATTCCTGCTCTCTTTCGGAAAGCAGATCGATTACGGGGGAAGATGTTTTGGCACCGCTTGGACCATTGCCCTCCTTCAGCCATTGAAGCGTTTTTCTAGCGATGGCCGGACTCATCGGCGCTCCATTCAGATCCAGTGCGTTGTGTATGGCATCCAGTAACATCTGGGCTGCATCGTCCTTCAATAGGTATCCTGCAGCACCAGCTTTAATGGCCTCAAAAATTTTTTCATCGTCATCAAATACGGTCAGCACCAGAAACTTGATCTCAGGATGTTTGATAGTAGCAACAGCTATTGTTTCGATACCTCCTAAAACAGGCATGTCAATATCCATCAGTACCAGATGCGGATGATCCGCAGGATCAACCTCCTGAAGCTGCAAAAGAAAATCCTCTCCGTTCACAGATTCCAAACTGATTTTCAGATCTGACTCCTGCTCTAGCGTCTGTCGGATGGTTTTTCTGTTCACCAGTTTGTCATCAACAATACCGATCCTGATCATCCATTGAAGTTCGTCAATTTTTTTCAGCTCTTCATACTGCATATGCAGTAATTCGGTTTGAAAATTTAAATCGTAAATTTATTGATGTGTACAAAGCCATCCTATTATCCCTGTTGTTGCATTGGTCTTCCTTGATATTTTCACAGGATGCATTAAAATATTTTACTGTTAAGCAAGGGCTTTCTCAAAATTCAGTCACTTCAATCCTGCGGTCTAAAGACGGCATGCTCTGGGTGGGCACCCAGGATGGATTGAATCGGTTTGATGGTTATTCTTTTGTGCACTTCAGGCATGATCCTGATGATTCTCTTTCTCTTTCTGATCAATATGTCACTGCTATTCATGAGGACGATCAAGGAAATCTTTGGGTTGGCACCAGACATGGACTTAATCTTTTGAACAAGCGAAACAATGTTTTTTTGCGCATCTATCCCGATGAAAAAAGCAGAAACAAAGTGCAGAGCCAAACACAGACCATTACCAATAGGGCCGGCAATGGTTTGATGGCAGTCATCGCCACCAATTTATACAAGCTCACAGATCCTAAAGGCAAGATCTCACAAATCAACAAAGGCAATATCGATCAGGATAATATTGCGTTTCTAAATGGCAATATCTGGCACCTTTGGGATCGTGGGCATATCTGCAATATTGAACATTGCGGCGTCACTGATCACCAACAAGTATCAAAACGATCTGCTGGACAATTGTTGTCCGACATGCTTTTTGCAGATCAACAATCTAAAATTTGGTATGTAAAGCTGCAGGAAAATAAAAGCCTCATTTACGTTTATGATACACGCAAAAATCAATGGGAAACAAAATCATTTTTGATTCCCTCAAGGATCACTCAGATGACTTTTGACCATAACAACCAGCCCTGGCTGGCTACAGAGGATGGAGTTTTTCTTCAGGGGCCTTCCGGAAATTTCATTCCCTTTAAAGCTGGGCTCCAGCAGATTAGTGGAAAAGCATTGGTCGTTTATCCTGATCATGAAGGTTTAATCTGGATAGGCTTTGCCGATAAAGGATTGGCCTTGTATAATCCGTCTGCCAATGTTTTCAGACTGGAGAGTAATGACGCAAACAATAAGACCATATTTACCTCGCTCGAACTCAGTGATGGCAGTATGTTGATGGGAGGGACATTTGGTGCAGGAATCAAAAAAAAGAATTCAGATAAATGGGAATGGGTAAGTCGGGAAAAGGTTTCTGCAAGCACAGTGGATGGTGCGGGCAACATTTGGTTGGGTACTCCGGGCAATGGAATACTGGTTATCAACAAAAACAAGATCTTCCGTTTCAAAAAGGAGAAAAAAAATATCCCTTCAAATGAAGTTTTCCATTTGCAATATGATCCTCGCGCTAAAAGAGTATTTGCCTCAACCAAATCTGGGTTATCTTTTTTTGATGAGCAAAGAAATGAATGGAAAATACTCAATAATGCAGAACAGCCTGAATTCTCATTACCACTTTCAGGTACCTATGTGTTGCATACACTAACAGACAATAATGGAAACATTTGGGTTAGCACCAATGGCGGAGTGGATGTATTGGATCCGTCACTCAAAATATCAAAGCAATTCTCGAGTGATACGGATACCAGTGCCATTAAAAGAACCATTATTACCGGTGTTGCCCAAGATCCTACAGGAGGAAAATGGATCAGCACATTAAGCAATGGATTGTATCGATATGATGACAAAGGATTTAAACATTATGGAATCAAGTAGGGGCTGGGAAGTAATATCTGTTATGGTGCTGCTTCAGATTGTTTGGGAAGAATTTGGATTTCCACTTCGGCCGGAATCAATTTGCTGGATCCTGCGTCAGGAAGGATTCAATCGTTTGGTGAAGATGATGGCATTGCCATTTCTGATTATACCATTTCAAGTACAAGTACGACTTCGGAAGGATCGATTCATATTGGCAGTACCGACGGATTGATCATCATTGATCCTTTGAAATACAAAGAGGACAAACGTCGGCTTAAAGTATATCTTGATCAGGTGATGGTGAACTATGAGTCGGTTGCAACAGACAGTTTTTATCAATTGTCGCCTTCAACCAAAGTTGTTTCTTTTGATTTCTCTGCACCATCTTTCATCAATGCTAATAAAGTGGTTTATCAATACAGGCTTAAAGGATTTGAGGATAAATGGGTGAACATATCGGCAGATAACCGTAGGGCAACTTTTACCAATCTGCCCTACAGAAATTTGTTATTGGAGTTGAGGGCAGCTCAACACCTTTCCATGATTGCAGATGCACCCATCACGTCAATTCCCATTGAAGTGATGCCGCCTTTCTGGCGTAAACCAATTTTTCTGATCCCATTTCTGTTGCTTATCACTTCCTCAATTGTTTTGATAATACGATCCTCTCTGAGAAAAAAAATAGAAAAAGGAAAACGAAAGGCTGAAATTGAGCAAACTATTTATAAGGAAAGAGAACGGATCTCTCGAGACCTTCACGACAGGTTAGGCGCATATGCAGCTGCTATCAAGAACAATGTTGTGAGAATGGAAAAATCAGAAATAGTGGTTGCGGAACATTTGAAGCAGCTGAAAGAAAATGCTGAAGAGATGGTGATGGCCTTACGGGAAACCATTTGGGCCCTGCAGCTCCCGGGTGTCAGCATGACCAGTCTGAGTGATCGTTTCAAAAGCCTTGTCAACCGCATTGCCTCTAACTATCCTGACATCAACATTATTTTCAAAGAGGAGATTCTTGAAGATAGAGAGATGTCGCCTAATGAAGGTATACAATTGATGCGAATCATGCAGGAAGCTCTTACGAATGCACTTAAACATTCAAATGCAAATGAGATCGTGATTCATATTTCGTCTGATAGCTGGATCCAAATACGCATAAAAGACAATGGGCAAGGATTTGATCCGGGGATAAAATCTGAAGGACAAGGCCTTCAAAATATGAGACAACGAGCATATGAAGCTGGTTTTACATTTCAAATACAAAATGTAGTGTCAGGAACTGAAATTTATATATCAATGCGATGACATTTTCTCATAATAATTAATTTGAAATCGTTTATACTTGGTATATAAATTTTTACGATGGTTCACAAGGTAGTTTTTTTAAATATTACTCTAATTCCGTTCGTGCTGTTAGAGCTTTTTAATATCATTTTAATCAGGTAAGTACCCCATATTTTAGATAATTTTATTTAGAGCATAATCGATTTATTATTCAATATCTATTTTATCTAAAATCAAGGTAAAAGATTCATTTTTTTTATTTCCGATTAAAAACACAATTTCTTCAATTGAATTTTCAGCAAAGTTTGGAATATTCATGGTTCGCCCTCTGAATGATGGGAACAAATCTTTTAGATTTATAATGATATTTTCCCAATCTCCAGATGTCTTAAAGTTTGTTATGTATGAGTAGTAAGTGTTGCGGTTACTTTTGATTCTGAATTGATATTCTTTACCATCGCCCTTTAGTCTTATAATTACCTTGCTATCTTTTGTTGTATTGATTTTTTCAAATTGGTATCTTACAGAAGAAAATCCACCATTATTTTCTAGTGACACATCGCCCGAGAACACACCATTACCATCACTGTCAATTTTAAATTTACCATTTGATCTTCCACCCATAACAACATCATCAACAATTTTCCAGTCACTTATATTAGCATTGTGATTAAAATCAAAAATCAATTGTGAGTTGATTAAAAGGACCATTGCGATTGTTATGAGTAGTTTCATATAATAGAATTAATTCTCAAGGTCTTATTTTTTCAATTAAACATATTAAAAATTCCACCCCTTCACCTCCATTCACCCCTGTTTTCCCTCTAAAAACACAGAACCTGGCCCAAAATAAAAACCACCTATGAAACAAATCATAAGTGGTTGATTATCAAGTGGGCCCACCTGGATTTGAACCAGCCCCGATAGCTATCGGGGCTCTGATTATAAGGGTTTCTTGTACTAGTCTACACCTTTTCGTTTATTGACAATCAATTGGATACAAGATTGAAACAAATCTGTTTTTCTCATATTTCACCTCATTTAACCCATTTTTCGTGAAAACCTGGCAGAGAACCTGGCAGGGGATTATTTCCCATAAAATGGTAAAACATCATTAACTATTGTTGAAGAAGTAAAAACAATTTAGATTTTTGATTGTAGAGATTTTCGTAGTTTTAAAATTGTTTCTTTTCTAATTCCAATAGAAATTTATTGTTAAGATTTTTAAATCTAATTAATAGATATAAATAGAATTCACATTCATGTTCAAATCTTTCGGTATCAGTTCTAAAATCGGGGTCTAAGACTGCTTTTCTAAAAGAATGGTTATTTTTAATTTCATCTAAATGATATTGTACAGGAATTTTTGAAATTCTTTTTTTGTACTCAGTTTTCATTCCATAAGTCCCACTATTAACTGTCTTCTTTAGCCATTCGTTTTTCTGATCGTCTAAATTCCTGTTATTGTCTAATAATCTTATTCCTAACTCTTCGTAATATTCAGTAATTAGCTGCTTTATTTTAAAGGAATTAATAACGCTCAAACTACCACTTGCTATTGTATTTTTATAGGCTGAATTATTAATGAAAAAAGAAAGTCCAACAACTAAAGTATCGTTTTTTTGAATAATATAATCAAGGTAATTGCTTTCACTTAATTGTTTTTTTTCATATTGAAATGATGCAAATTTTTGATCTTCTAAATTTTGCATAGCAATTAGATATTCATTTATCCTTTCGCCTAATTTAATAGAGTCTTTTCTCAAATCTTGTACGATACCTTCTAAATTTTGATTTTTTCTTTCCACTAAAACCTGATGCTCTCTAATATTTTCGGCAAAAAACCCTAAAGTCACTGCTAAAAACAGCATAAGGAATTCTATAAAATATTCAGACCATTTCTTTTTATGTGTTGGATGATGTGGGTGATGTACTTCCATATTTCAATATTATGTTTGAAAATAAGATAATATTTTCAATTCCACCCCTTCACCTCCATTCACCCCTGTTTTCCCTCTAAAAACACAAAACTTGGCCCAAACCTGGCACAAAAGAAAAAACCACCTATGAAACAAATCATAAGTGGTTGATTATCAAGTGGGCCCACCTGGACTTGTACAAGCCCCGATAGCTATGGGGGCTCTGATCATGGCTTGATTGAAAATAATTTTTCTCAATAATACTCTCCATTTTTTTGCAAATTGTATGCAAATAAAAAAGCAGCTATGAGATTTCTCTTCATAACTGCTTGATTTTCAAGTGGGCCCACCTGGACTTGAACCAGGGACCCTCTGATTATGAGTCAGATGCTCTAACCAGCTGAGCTATAGGCCCGAAGAACATCGCTGTTCTAATAAGGCTGCAAAAATAATGAAATATCTAGTTCCCGTGCAAATTGTTTGCACTATTAATTTTCTTTTTGGAAATAGAGCTCTCTTACATCTTATCCCCCGTCAACACCACCTGCCCGCCAGCAACTGATATCTTGATCTTAGTAACCTTGCCATCTACCCTCATAAAACTGATTTCAGCATCATTGCCTTGAATTGACGCAGTGAACATATCCGCTTCCTTAGCCATTGTTAACTCAAGCATATCTGAAGGACTTGCATCACTGCTCATCAAAACCTTTCCCTCTTTTACAACAATCTTGATCTCCTTTACATACTGATTCTCAGCCATTTTATACGTTGCCGCATAAGCATCAAGGGATGGAGCTGCTGCAGCCTCTTTTTCTCCAATCAATACAACTTGTCCGCCGCCTGCTGATAATTTAATGGCACTGATCTTCCCTTCCTTACGTGAGAAAATGATATCAGCCTCATTCCCCTGAATAGTGGTAGTAAACTTATCCGCTTCCTTGGTTGGAATCAACTCAACACCATCAGCTGGATTTACATCAGTACTTCCATAAAGCTTACCATCTTTTATGGTAACAATGATCTTCTTGCAATACTCATTTTCAGCCATCTTAAATGTGGCTACATAATCAGTCAAATTTGATTGCGCTGGCTGTGCAAATGAACTGCTTGAAATCAAAATTCCTAAAACAACAAATAACAAAAAACGCAAATTTTTCATACGACAATTTTTATAGAATAAAATTACATGAATATATAGTGCAAATATAAACTGAATATTGTTCTCAGAATTTATCCAAATCATTAAGTTTTTATCTGTCTAATCGCGATCACCAGCAGACATATCCAACAACTCTATCTTCCTGAAATCTATCTCCTGTCCCTCACTTTGCAAGGCAATAAACCCGCTTTTCAGCAACTTTCCATCAACTTTTATCGCTGGATCATACCGGTTGGCTACCCCGCCCCCAATCTGAGGCTTTGAATACTCTAGAACCACCTTGCCATTGATCATTTGTGTCACCAACGAATCTCCGCGTACAATCAATTCGGCCTTAATCCACTGTTCACCCCTGTATGTTTTTGATGTCGAATTGATGCAATGCCTCGGATCAATTTTACCTTGATACTCAACATCTGTTCCCGGCGAACACATATTCCCTGTTGTTCTTGGCTTTCCATCATCTAACCCTGCCAACAACTGCATCTCAACCGAAATGGGCCAATCCTGCTCCTTGAGCATCGTTCGTGGATCCTGTGAATGAAACATCACCCCCGAATTGCGCTCTGTATAACTAGGCGCATCCTTTCTCCAAATACCCGTAAATCGATATTCAAACTTCAACCTATAATATGAATAAGGCGTGTTGAAATACAAATGCCCATATCGCTCCTGAAATTGTTCATACTGGTCATACCTGACCTTAATCACCCCATCTTCTACCCTGAATGTATTCCCATAATTATCCCCTACCTCATGGTGATGGATTTTTACCGTCCAATTGTTGATGTCCTTCCCATTAAAAAGCTTTACCCATTTTTTCTTCTGGGGGATGGTAAATGAAACAAATACGAAGGCAAAAATGACTAAGACAGCTATTTTATTCATGAGCTTAAGTGATTGAAAAATTTGAATACGGCTTACATAAATTACCACTACGCAGCCATGTTCATCGTTAAATTTACTTGCTTTTCAATTAATTATCCTTCAAATACACCCACTTTCTACAGAAAAAATACCAAAGAATCTCTCATCACAATAACGTAATAATATATTATCAAGTTATTTGAATATATTCACTGACAAAATTTCTTAAGCCGGATTATTTTTAGTCTTATAAACTATTATTAAAATCCATAATACTTAACACATAGTGAAGACAAGCAGGATTGAAGTAATGCAGTTTTTAGGACAAAATATTGATGGTCTTATCTCTGAGTACCTGAAGGACATCGATACAAATTGGCAGCCCTCCGATTTTTTACCGGAAAGCAACCACCCTGATTTCACCAAAGAAATCAAGGAAATACAAGAACAATGCAGGGAACTTCCTTACGACTATATGGCCGTTTTAGTGGGTGATGTGATCACAGAAGAAGCACTTCCTACCTACGAAAGCTGGCTGATTGATATTGAAGGAATCAGCAAAGCTGAACCCCAAGGATGGAGCAAATGGATTCGTAAATGGACTGCAGAAGAGAACAGGCATGGCGATCTCCTCAATAAATACCTTTATTTATCTGGACGCGTGAACATGAGACAAATGGAAATCACCACCCAACACCTGATTGCTGATGGCATGGAAATCGGCACCGCCAGAGATCCTTACAGGAATTTTGTTTATACCTCGTTTCAAGAACTTGCTACCAATATTTCCCACAGAAGAACAGCTACAATCGCAAAAAAACACGGGAACGAACAACTTTCAAAAATTTGCGGTGTCATTGCTGCAGACGAACTGCGCCACGCAAAAGCCTACAAAAGCTTTGTAACCAGGATTTTTGAATTGGACCCTAGTGAAATGATACTCGCATTTGAGGACATGATGAGAAAAAAAATCGTCATGCCTGCTCACTTCATGCGTCAACAAGGTGAAAAAATTGGACAAAGCTGGACGCACTTCAGCGATGCAGCACAGCGTTTGGGTGTTTATACCAGCCTTGATTATACCAATATATTAGAATCCTTGGTGAAAGAATGGAACATCGGTAATATCTGCGGCCTCAACAGTGCTGCAGAAAAGGGAAGGGATTATTTAATGGCATTGCCTGATAGGTTCAGAAAGATTGCTGAACGAACCACCATAAAATCACCTCTAGAATATAAGTTCAACTGGATTGCGTGATGACAAGGTTTGATCTGTCATGCATTTCTCAATAGCCTGGGGTTTAAACCCCAGGCTATTGAATTTTGAAGAGTCCATTTTCCATATTTTCCCAAATAAATTCATTCGCTTTTCAAGATTGGCTTAAGTTTGTTGTTATGGATGTCTTTACAACGAATCGGAAAATAATCATCACCTGCCACAAATGGCTCGCCAACTCACTTGAAAAAGAAGTCATAGCCCTCGGATTTACCCCAGAAAGGGTTTTCCAAACTGGAGTTGAATTGACAGGTACAGTGGAAGATTGCATCAGACTCAACCTCAACCTACGCTGTGCCAGTCAGGTTATGTATTCCCTGAAAGCCTTTATCTGCAACGATCCAGACGATCTATACAACCATTTGCTGGGTGTTCATTGGGAAAAAGTTATTGACCCTGCAGGTTATTTTTCTGTAACCAGCAATGTATTTCACCCTACCATCCAAACCAGTCTATTCGCCAACATGCGCGTGAAAGATGCGATTGTAGACCGCATGCGAAACACGACAAACCAACGCCCTTCCACAGGGTCTGATTTGACAGGCGCTGTTGTTTACCTCTATTGGAAACAAGAGGAAGCAGAGGTTTTTCTAGACACATCCGGCGAGACCTTGGCAAAACACGGATACCGCAAATTACCGGGTAAAGCCCCCATGTTGGAAGCCCTTGCTGCTGCAACCATATTATCCACCAAATGGAACCAAACTGAGGCTTTCGTCAACCCCATGTGTGGTTCAGGCACACTCGCCATCGAAGCTGCCTTAATTGCTACCAAAAGAACGCCTGGATTATTGCGCAATTACTATGCCTTCATGCACATCTTGGGTTATGATGTTGATATGTATGAAAAAGAAAGGACCAAACTGGATGAGCAAATCATTGATGTTCCTGGATTGAAAATCATTGCATCAGACATCAGCGAAAAAGCAATAGAAATCTCCAAGATAAATGCAGAAGTGGCTGGGGTAGATCACTTGATAGAATTTGAACTTTGTGATTTTGAAGAAACAACAATTCCTGAAGATGGTGGCATCGTCATGCTTAACCCAGAATATGGCGAACGCATGGGCGAAGAATTTGAACTGCAAGGCACTTACGCCCGCATTGGTGACTTCCTCAAAAACAAATGCAAAGGGAAAACAGGATATGTCTTCACCGGCAACCTTGACCTTGCAAAATCAATCCGCCTAAAACCAAGCAGAAGAATTGAATTTTATAATGCAACGATCGATTGCAGGTTGCTTGAATATGAATTATATGCAGGAACCAAAAGAGTGGATAAATTGAAAGAAAGCAACCTTTAAAAAATTCAATACTTTTTCTACTTTATTTTTATAAAATTGAAATTGTCATTAGAAACTAAATTTAACTTTACAATTCCAAATACTTTTCTGCTTAAAAATATCAAAAATTAGACTACTAAAATTCTAAAAAATGATTCATCCTTCAATCGTCCCACTGCTGCCAAAAGTGGTTTCTTTGTTGGTAAAACATAAAGTAAAAGATGCTTACTTATTTGGGTCTGTACTTACCAATAAATTTGATTTAGACAGTGATGTTGATTTTTTAATAAATTTCGAAGAAGGATTAAATCCAATTTTAAAAGGAGACCTTTGGTGGAGCCTTCATGATTCTCTTCGAGATGTCTTAAATAGAGAAGTTGATTTGATTTCAGAAAAATCATTAAAAAATCCATACTTCATTAAAGATATTAACAGAACAAAAAATAAAATTTATGGATGATGAAGTCAAAAAATGGCTATTTGATATTTTAAGTAGTATTGATAGAATTGAACGCTTTATTGGAACCCCAATGATTTATTCAAATTTCGAAAATAACCTGCTTTTAATTCAAGCGGTTGAAAGAAATTTTGAAATCATGGGTGAAGCCATGAGCAGAATAATAAAAAATCATCCAACAATTGAAATTAGTCACAAAAGAAGAATAGTTGATACTCGAAATAAAATCATACATGGGTATGACGAAATTGAGCCGCAAAATCTCTGGAATATCATAATCATGAACTTACCAACACTGAAAAGAGAAGTTACTGCATTATTAAGTACATAATAATTCAAATAATCAATTAGGTTAATTCTTAACAAATCCCAACTCTCACAAGCCAGCACATTTCCTTACTTTATTAATGAGTCAATTGAAAACAAAGGTAGTCTCTGACATTATTTTTGTCTATTATTCTCAATCAAATATTCCATTCCCCTTTTTTCAAAAAATTGTCCTATTTTAAAGTTCAATTTAAACGACTGCACATGACCCCCAACCAAAACCTAACTTCCAATTCTGGAACAAAATTCTCTGAAGGCCTATTCGGCATTTCCTTAATCGCAGCACTCGCTGGATTTATCTTTGGCTTCGATACCGTGGTGATTTCAGGTGCCAACCTGCCCATAAAAGAACTCTGGGATACAACCCCTTGGTTTCATGGATTTTTCATCATGTCGATGGCTCTCTGGGGGACAGTTGTAGGCTCGATATTTGGGGGCGGACCAACAGAAAAATACGGAAGGAAAAAAGTACTGCTCTGGATTGGGATTCTATTCACCGTTTCTGCCATTGGCTCTGCACTAGCACAAGACCCTTACACTTTTTCGTTTTTCAGGTTCATTGGTGGACTAGGCATTGGCATTTCATCTGTTGCAGCACCTACCTACATTTCTGAAATATCAACCCCGTCAACCCGTGGCCGCCTCGGTGCTATGTACCAATTCAACATTGTTTTCGGGATTCTCATCGCATTTCTTTCAAATTACTTCCTTGAAGGATTTGGTGGCCAAAACGACTGGAGATGGATGCTTGGCATCATGACCATCCCTGCAATCATTTACACCTTCATGGTTTTTGGAATTCCCGAAAGTCCACGCTGGCTCATCAGCAAAAAGAACGACATTGAAGGCGCCAGGGCTATCATGCAAAAATTAAAAACAGATGACATTGAAATAGTGATTTCATCCATCAAATCACAAACCGAAACCAACAAGCTTTCTGCAGCTAGTTTCTTCAATTCAAAAAATTCACGAATCATCTGGCTGGCCTTTATGGTGGCTTTTTTCAACCAGGTTTCTGGGATCAACTTCATCCTGTATTACGCTCCAGAAATCCTAGAAAGAGCGGGACTTGCAGCCAAAGAATCCTTGTTCAACTCCATCGCCATCGGTGGTACAAACCTCGTATTCACATTTGTTGGATTGTACCTGATTGATAGATTGGGCAGAAAAACATTGCTTATCATTGGGTCGATTGGATACATGATCAGTCTTTCAATGGTTGCATGGGCATTTTATGCGGGTGCCTCGCCTGAGTTTTTATTGTCCTTTTTGCTGTTGTTCATTGCTGCTCATGCGGTTGGACAAGGAGCGGTGATTTGGGTATTTATCTCAGAAATATTTCCTAACCAGATTCGTGCAACCGGTCAATCTCTTGGAGCCAGCGTCCATTGGGTATTTGCGGCGTTGATTACCTTAGTTACACCTGTTTTTCTTGACAAAGACAATGGCTTTTTCAAAGACAACCCATGGCCCATCTTTGCTTTCTTTGCCGTCATGATGGCCATGCAGCTGGTTTGGGTGCTTACCAAAATGCCTGAAACCAAAGGCGTTTCCTTGGAACAACTGGAAAAAGATTTGGCGAACTAAGACTTTACGATTCTATTTTAATAATGTAATTATTTCAACGGCAGGGAGGTAGCTAAGGCAATCACCCTGCCGTTTTTTCCCACAGCATTGTAAAAGTGATAGACCGTCCCTTTCCAATTGATAACAAATGGCTTGTGGGCAAATTGCTCATCATACGGCTCTGATGGCTCAACGAGATTTTTTCCAGTCCAATCTGTCCAATGAACCAAATCATACGAACATGCAAAACGGTCGTAAGCATGTTTATCTCCATTCCAAAAAGCACCGAAATAAAACATCACATAAACATTACCGATTTTCAAAATTTGCGCATCCCCTGAAATGGTGCCTTTTTTATAGCGACTGATTACAGCTCCATCACCAAGGCGTTTCCATTGCTTCATATCTGAAGAAACCGCCATGCCTATGCTTTCATAATTCGCAGTATCTCCTTTGGCATTGTAAAACATCACAAAAGGACTTCCAGTCAGTTTTTTTCTATCCCTGATGATGGTACTCTTGTAAATGGTCTTTCTTTCAAAACCGCGCGCATCAACATCATCAGCCGATAAAACAGGCTTTCGAAGTCGTGCCCATTCAACGGCATTTCCCGGATCCTCCGTATTTGCAATGCCCACGCCTAACTGACCTGCCTCATATCCTTTCACACTTCCTCCCAAGTATGACATCCAATACTTTTTACCGAATGTTTTTGGGGCATAACTGCCCTTCCAGTTGATGTCCAACAAAGACATATAACCAGCTTTCTGGTTTGCATCCCAACCCGAATCTGTAAACGACATGATCCTTCCTTTGGATGTCCAACTCAGCAGGTCTTCACTTTCAGCCAACCAGGTCTCATAGCCCTTTCCATCAAAAATGATGTACGTCATGCACCAATAGCCTTTCCAACGAAAAATAGAGGGACTGTCAATCATCTTTCCCTTTTCAGGATGCTGAAAAACGACACCTTGCTTATACGGTGTTTTTATTTCCTGGAAGATGGATTCCATTTTCTTATTTGACACCACAGTTGGCTTGATGGTATGGCATGAGGCCATCATCATTGCTGCCAAGATTGGATAAATGCATTTATTAAGGGTTGGCTTTATTTCCATGATTTAAATTATCAATAATTAAGGAAAGAAAAAGATAATATTGAGTATGACTTGAAGAAATCCAACAAGATTATTTATTCACCCAACATGGAATTGTTTCAACTTCCATAAACAAGCTCCTTTGTTTGATTTACCACTTGCTTAAAGTAGGGATTTTTTATTGCCTGCTCTTCCAATAAGTCAACTGGATGTTTGAACAAATCTTGAAGCGAAAATTTGAAATCAAAATAATTGTCAGCGTATTCATTCAATTCAACTTCTTTAAAATCGACTATCAAGTCAATATCGCTTGTTGGCGTAAAATTTGATGTGAGAACAGACCCAAAAGCATACAAACTTTTTACCTTGTGGCTATGACAAAGTGCATTAATTTGATTTGTATATGCAGATAAGTTGTTCATGAAATCGTTAAATCACAAAATTACTATTTATTGATCTAAGTTGGAATAATTGAAGCCAGGGTCGAAGTAAAACAAATCAAGCCATATATTTAAATCACCCATCACTTCTGCATAGCACTATCTTCTCCCAAGGTCCATTTATTGGTGAAAAAACCAGTTGTTTTAACACCTGCATCTCCCTTCTCTAGCATGTCCAATGAGAATATCATGTAATCCGGAAAACCACTTCCGCCGGCAAAATATTGATTTGCATCAGCTGCATGCATGCCCTTCAACCCTGTTCCGCCAATAAGCGCTACAGAAGAAAATGTTGATGCTGCATTTGGCCATACATAATAAGCGCCGAGGTCCTCGCCTGTCCAACGTTGTTCACCAACCTGTGCAACACCCCGTGAAACCTGCACTGGACAATCCCTCAGCAACATGGCTGCTGCTGAATTTGTGGTCATGTTCCCAAACAAGATGATGCCGCGTTGTGCATATTTTGCTGAATCAAACGCCACATCAGCTATGATGTCCACCGCACCATTGCCCCGATAATACCATGTTTCTGCATCATACGTTGCCTTGTTCTTCATCCAAGCATTTTCTTCTTCAGTACCCTTTGTTCCGTAGACAAACACCATGTTGTGGTTGAACGCAGCTTTAAATCCCCCATTGCGTTCTGTACCCTTTTCAAATGTTGGTGCTGCATTGCTTTTCACCCACCGAAGTCCCTCTTTTAAAAGAACCAAAGGCGTTGAACTGATGTTGACATGAACAATTGCTTGTCCATCAATTTCCAGCTTTACCGTATCGCTTAACTTGAAATCTCCCAAGCCTATTTGAATCCTTGCAATGTTTTCTGTTGTTCCCTTGATGGATTTCAATTTCATGTCTCGCTTCATGTTCGCTTTGCTCAACATGGCATGCTCCTGCTGCAGAACCTTTACCCAATGTAGCGTTGAAGAGATACCCACTGAGGCCGTTGTAAAATCAATCTCATTTACATCAACACTAGCTGGTATCTTATGCAATTTAAAATAGTCAAATATCGGAGGCCAATCAACACTCTCATTACCAAACCAATGCGATCCTCCAGGATATTCGTAATAGCTGAAATCGGGATGAAATTCTGCCAACACCTTCCTCATTTGTCGCGCATATTCAACTGATACGGTTGGGTCTGCATCCCCATGATGAACATACACTCCCCCAGCTTTGTAATTCTTGGCGAGACTGATTACATTGCCTGGATTGCTGGCCCTGATCAACATTTTTTTAATGGCAGTTGCCCCTTCGGTGGGAACCTTTCCATCATGTGATCCATAATCCGCCAATGTTGGATAACCTGCACATGGTGCAATCGCTGCCCACATGCCAGGATAGGTTGCTCCCAGGTACCAAGTACCATGTCCTCCCATCGAATGTCCTGTAAGGTAAATACGCTGCGAATCCGGCTGATATCGCTCCTTGGCAATGCCAAGCACTTCCATGGCATCAAGTCGCCCCCAATCCTCCCAATTAAAGCCCCTGGGCCTCCTATTGGTTGGTGCTACTATTGGTCCTGCTGCCTTTGGGGCATACGCCCTTGCTTGGGAAATTGCTTCCACTTCTGCACCGTGTACTGACAAAAAGAGCGATGGTTTTTTTGAAGGGATGGTTTGAGGTGCCACGGCATAATACTGAACCGATCCATCCATCTTGCTGATAAATGTATGGCTCGAATGCTCTCCTTTGTTTACTGCCGTAATGGCGATGGATGTGCTGTCCACAAGTTTCTCTCCATTGAACAATTTAACCTGCATCGCATAACTGCCTTTTACAATAGAACCCGGTGCGGCAAAATACACAGGAACTTTCCGGCTCATCATGGCATTAAGCGCTGGCAATGAGGTACTCGTTTTTATTCCTTCCATGGTGGTTTCAATGCGCAATTGGCTCTCTATTTGCTGTGTTGTATTTAGCAACACCAATCCTGCCAACATCTTTCCGGTTGACTCCCCCTGTACGAGAAATGGCAAAGTTGGATCGGTTGTCAATATCGAAATCCCCTTCTTCGGAAACTCAAGCCTGGCATTCACGGAGGCATACCTTCCCATGCCTGAAGTGCGGATGTAAATTTCATTCATCCCCTTTTTTAAAGCCACGGGGATGTTCATCCATCCATATCGATACATATCGCCCGCATGCAGAACGCCGTTTACATAGACCATCGAATGGCCAGTTGCTACCAACACCGCAGTCTGGTTTTTCTTTGATATATAGCTGAGGTATAGATAGCCGCTTCCCAAAGCAGTGCCGGAGAATGTTCCATTGCTGTCTGGTTTCATGGTTGTCCAAACAGCCTTTTTACTGCCATCCACATTGATGAAAGTCTCGCCAGCCGTTGGTTTCACTACACTAGCAAATAATTTATATGCCAATGCATCACTGTATAATGCTTCTCTTCCATATTGATGGATTCCTCCCAATGCCAACCCTTCCGGAAACAGATATTTCTCTTGTGAAATGGATCTCGTACAAATGCAACAGATGATTGCAGAAAAAATGAACAACTTGATTTTTTGCATGAAATAAATATAGCTGATTTTTTTTAATCAAGCTACCTCCATACAGTAACATAACCAGCTATCTTCTTTCTCCCGTTCTTCGGATCGATCACAAAATAATAAGTTCCGGCGGCAACGTTAGCGCCTTTGTTTGTTCCGTCCCAAGGAATTGTATAACCAGTGTTTTTATAAATGATTTGTCCAGCTGGCGTGTAAATTTCAACAACACATCCTTGATACTGATCCAAGTATTTAATATCCCACACATCATTTACACCATCACCATTGGGAGTGAAAGTATTGGGTGGTTTGGGCAGTGACAAAGAAACTACTTTCACAGAATCCATGCTGCTACAACCCCCGCGTCCAACTACAGTCAATTTGTAATACACATCCGTTTGTGGCTTAACAACAAACGGCTTTAAAATACTCGTTGAACTCAAATAAATGGATGGTGTCCAACTGTATGAAATAATTCTTCCTGTTGCCGTTGACTGTATCTCCTTTTGTCCATCATCCAACACAAATAAATCCGGACCAGCGGATACCTTCGGATAATCAAATACTTCAACCTGCTTTTTGATGGTATCTGAATAACATCCCAAATCTGTTTGTGCAAAAAATTGAATCGTTTTTATCCCTGCAGTGGTGTACTTGTATATCTCATCCTGATTTAAGCTAGTTCGACTGTCACCAAAATCCCAGAACCATTTCACAAAACGTCCGTCATTTGTTTTGCTGCCATCGGCAACATGCAAAACATCTCCCAAACAAACCGAATCTTCACTGGAAAAAAATGCCTTTGGCTGTGCTAGTATGGTGGTTAATTTTCTTGTTAGTGAATCCACACAAGCATTGCTGCTGGCCACTTTCAGCTTCACATCAAACGGACCTGTTGTAACAAAATCATGCTGACCATTTTTTAACACAGACGGATTTGAATTATTGACATCGCCAAAATTCCACAAATAAGTCATTGTGCTTCCAGTTCCATCAGGTATGCTGGTGTTGTTGGTAAAAATAGCCCTGCCTTCTGGCAAACATACCACTGGAAGTTCGAATGTCGGCCTTGGCAATGCATGCACGTCAACAGAAATTGTTTTGGCCTTGCTGATGCAACCATTGCTCGTTTCAACAACCAGCTGAACATCATATTTATTGAAGACATTAAAAATATGTGCAACAGGTTTTCCCGTGACATCATTTGAAAGCACATTTCTATCTCCATAGTTCCATGACCATTTATTGAGCTGGCCTGCATTTGCTTTAGAAATACTGGTGAATGTTATCGGCGATTTTTCACAGTTCAATGCCGAAACTGTGAAATCCGCGGTGGGCAAGGGCCATACAGTAATGTTGTTGCTTGCCGAATCCATACAAACACTGGAAGATGATTGATAATAATATTTTATCAGGTGTGAAGCAGCACCAGCTGTTAAGGGATTGAATAGTCCAGCTTCATTTACCCCTGCACCAACATACTTAAATGTTCCAGGTACATTGGCATCATATTTTGCTTCTGTAACCTGCCGTGGCTGGGCATCTAAGCATATTCCAGGCATGTTGCTAAAATTCACTTTTGGACTCGCATTGATGTTGATGATTTTGTCAACTGACTTGCTGCAAGAAAGTGCATCTCCTGAAAAAGCTTGCAGCCTGATGGTATTATTTTTCTTCAATGGAGATTGAAAATCACCATAATGAAAGGCATACTTTTTTCCAATCAACGGATTTTCATCTACTGTTTTTTTGCTGAGGTCATTTTGATCCCAATAAACAATCAACCGCGTTACATTGTCAAAATCTATCGTTGATTTATTCTCTATCCTGATTGAATCTTTGCTGCACAATTCCAAGGGCTTGAGTACTTCAAATGCAGGTATGGGGTTGGCTCCATTCACCTTAAATGCTTGCGTTACAGAATCAATACAACCCCTTGAATTCACAATGAGTTTTACAACATAATTATTTGCTTCATTGTATTGAACAGCAGGATTTTTTTCTGTGATGTTTGCTGAAGTAAACATCGGTCCATTGCTTACAGGAATGGCTCCTGCATTGAAGTTCCATGTATAACTGAAATTTGTAAATCCATCAACACTTGAAGTAGTGTCGATGAACTGTGCAGTCTTGTCGTTTAAACAAACTTCCGGATTGATGAACCCCGGCTTTGGCAGCGGGTTCACAACAAATGTTGCTAGTTGAAACGTATCGCTCTTGCAACCTGTTTGTGATTCTACAAATAATGAAACCTGTTTATTCCCGTAAGTAGTATATCGTTTTTTTTGTGAAACATTATTTATAAAAGGGCTGAAACCATTGCCATCATTGAGGTTCCAGCTCCACTTAACAATATTTCCTGCTACTATTGTTGACGCATCTGTAAACACAATTTCATCATTGATGCATGTAATAGCAGGGATTGAATAAGCAGCTATGGGTTTTGACGAAAGTGAAATTGTTTTTGTTTTGATGTCTGAAAAACATCCTCCCAAAGAACCCACTGTCAATTGAATTGGCAAATCGCCTGTTGCATTCAATACAACAGGTGGAATAACAGCGCTGTTTGTATCCAACTTTTTTCCATTCCCAAAATCCCATATCCAACGAACTCCTGCTTTTGCTGAAGTAAAGAACTTAATGCTGTCTTTTTCGCATCCATTTGATGTAAATTTAAAATCGGCAATGGGTTCATCAATCTCCAACATGATTGATTTCGAAGCGTTTCCACATCCAGCTCCTGATGTTGTTACTGTGTATTTACCAATATCAACTGACTTAAAATTATTGATGAGCAATTCATCACCAGAACTTGAAAAACCATTTGGACCTTTCCAAGTAAAGGATGTGGCTTCTTTGTTGGTTGCTTTTAATTTAAAAACTCCATTGTTGCAAACAACCATCGAATTGCTGATGGGAATTGATGGATTATTAGGATCTGACAAAAACACAGAATTGATGCTAAAATCTGAAAAATATCCATAACGCGCAGTGCCGCTCGCTACACCCTGAACCACACCTGCATGAAACTTGCCTAACTTGTTCTCAACGGTTACCGTTCCTCCAACGCCAACTGTTGCAGTAGACACCAAGATACGTGCATACATCCATAAATTTGAAGAACCAATTACTGAACTGAACATAGACGCATTTAGCAAACTGTTATCACCATTGAGGGTAAAATCATTGATGATATCTTTGGGAGCGAGTATATTCAAATAAAAATCTTCTGTTGCTGAAGCCCTGGTGATGTTCACTTTAGGAGACCCTGTACATTTAATAGATGGTATAACTGCCAGGCCAACTTCGCAACCTAAGCCACTGATGTGAAGCAAGTGCGAAGGAGCACTTGTTTCCACAAAACAAGACTCATCAGATAGAAGTCCGTTATAATATTCTCCTGCATTGAGCGTTTTTACCACTACATTATTAACCTTAACGATGGTATTCTCTTCTGTTGCAAAAACATAATAATAATCAGGATTACCTGCTGTAAACCTACCACGCAAAACAATGAATTCTGTTCCGGCCAAATTGTCTGAAATCAACTGATCACCGCCAGAATCTGCACAACCAAAGCCTGGATATTGCAGCAGATCTTCATTGATTGAAATTGCAATGGGATTGGTGGCGGTAACAAGCGTTCCACCTGGACGTTGAAAAGGGGCATTAGAAGCTGCTCTTAATAGAAATGTCTGACCCCTGTCTAAAAATATAGGAAAGGGCACCCCCGCAGGATGACCAACAAGATCTGTTTTGGGATTTATAATCACTCTTGTTTTGTCTTCCGTAGCCAAAATCACAAAATCATTGAAGTTTGGCTCTGAAGTTCTATTGTTAAACGACATCTGAAAAGGAACTGTGAATCTTGTTCCCAATGCATTTTTACCTTTCAACGCAAAAATATCACCATTGCGGTTGTTGACAATGTCGTAATAACAAGAAATCACTGCAGTTGACTGTATCAACAATGCCTTATCCATATATGTATTAACGGCATCATTTTCAATCTGAGCAATGTTTAATGTAAGGTCGATAGACCTCGAACTGTTAGCAGGGATGCTGATTTTAATCAGCGTAAAAGAAGGATTTGCAGGTTGTGAAATAACAACATCAGCAGGCGTGCTTGAAGCACTGATTCTGAGAAAAATGGGACGATCTGCTCCAGGTCCACTCGCAATATTTCCTTGTAGATCAGGCGCAGCAAACCAAAAGGCTGTATCAGACTGACAATAACCAGCTAATACATTACCGACTATAAATATGGCAAGCAATATGAAAAATTTCTTAAGCATCGTCTTGTTGTAGGAAGATACATTAAGATTCTAATTCATGAGTAATTTTAGTGGTTTTTTATTGGGGTTGAAGGGGTTGAAGGGGTTGAAGGGGTTGAAGGGGTTGACTCGTCCTAAAAAATGTTTACAGTTTAAATAATTAATCCTGGCATTGATTTACAGTTTCTGCCAAGTCCTGTTCTAAGTTTACAAACTTAGGTTTTTCCCTGTAATAGTTTTTCCATTTGCGT
>JBILHX010000227.1:0-2884 GCA_044350285.1 Chitinophagaceae bacterium
GCAAGTATTTCCCCAGCCGCCCAACTCCTCCGTGATGATCTCCAATTCATCAACCATCGGATAATTTTTCAATGCAGACCTGCAATTGTCAACGATATAGTTAACATCCCCTTTGGCCCTTGGCTCCACCGAAAAATGTACACGCAGTCCAATCGACTTTGCATAATTCAACAACTCTTTCATCCAATCCACTGCCATCTTACTTTTGATTTTCTGGTCGGCATACACAGGTTCAATCTCCGGAATGGCAAATATTTTATTGTTGAACCTGATGTTTTTTTTGATGGTTGGATGATCAGGGATTTGGTGTTCCCTATTGTAAAAAAAATTGCCTGCATATTCAGTGGTATCTCCTGTTTGAACCTCGTGCCACAGATTGGGATAGCTGTGCACTGCGATCTTGTTGAAGCGCATACGAAGCAGGTTTCTCAAATAATCCTTTGCCTCATTGATGGGATATGATGAAATGTCCATCGGGAAATTCACATGCTGCCTGATGCCCCTCCACCTTGTAAATGGCACAATCGAATATATTCCTGAAGACAGTGTATCGGGCAGAAGTCTTGCTGGGCGTACAGTTCCGCTGATTTCAAACCGATAACCCAAGTGCTCAAGAAAAGAATGCACTGCATGGGTTATCGTGGTTTCATCATCACCAGAAAAAACAACATGGATACTTTTTCCTTTTCTAGATATTTGATAGTTGAAACTTCCATTTCCCTGATCGTTACTTTTCTTGAATTCAAATTGAAATCTTATCCCTCGATTTTTTATTTCCTGTGCGGATAAATATTCCTTCAGCTCGTCTTTCGCAAAACGCAATACCGTACTCTCTGGCAAGCCTGATGTAAAAATAATATTGCTCTCCTGAGAGAATAATTCCGTTGATAAAAACAAAAAAGCAATGAGAAAGATTTTATGAAACATGGTAGACTGAATTAATTGATATTTTTTACAGCCATAAAAATAACCACAGAAACAATTAAAAATCCATTGAGCTTGGCTGATGAATATATCCTTTTGGCAGCCAATGGATTAACTCTTCGATGGGTTCTTGTCTTCGACACTGAGATGATTGTCTTTTTTGGGCCCGTATAGACCAATGATAGAGGTAACATTAATCTACACCACAAACGTACCATCTGATTTCGGATAGTCCTCTTTGAACCATCTGAAATGTCTTTATATTAGGTATTTCTCTTTTTAGAAATCCAAAACTCGTGATGCTTATCCAGAAAAACTATATGAAATATATTGTCTTCAAAATGCCCAATAATGCATTCCTTTCCCTGTATATGCATTGAACACCAAACAACATCCGGTAGTACGTGTTTGGGATGTTCAAAAGCAGAATTTGGCGGAAAATCTACACTTGAATATTGCTTTATTATTTGCTGACTACTAGCTTGAACCCTGGTCAATTGACATATATCGCGCAATTTATTTATTGCCAATGCTAATAATTTTTCTTCTTCCCAATCTTCAAAATTTTGTCCTTGATTTCTGTCAAAATCTCTGAAACTCAAAACAATTAAGGGCTCTTTTTTTCCTTGTTTAGTTTCAACACCTTTAAGCTCTCTTTTATAAGAAGCAATATTTCTTTCTTTGAATTTATCATGCTTCCCCATATAAAAGTTGATTTAACTTTACATCCACATCAAAATAAGGAACTGCACCATATTTTCCTTCGAGATAATTTTTATCGAATGCTGATTTATTCCTCACAGTATCAGTTTTAAAGTCAGCCAGAGAAATAAGTTCAGATGCGCCAAATTGATTTTTTTCTACAAACCATATTTGGTCTCTTCTAAAAGTTTCTTTGTTTAAAAGTGATATATCGTGGACAGCACAAATTAATTGGGCTTGCTTCATATTACTTTTATGGAAAAAATCAATAAGCCTTAACGTTAGGTGGCTATGTAATCGTGAATCAAGTTCATCAATTATCAATACTTTTCCATTTTTCAAAGTATCATACCAAGGTCCAAGTAAATAAAGCAACTTTTTAGTGCCCTCGCTTTCTTGCTTATCAAAGTTGAATGATATGGTATCAATAAGAACATTGTTCTCATCATATTTTCGATGATACGTTTTAAGTTGATCTCTTTTTGTTTGCCTTGATTTAATTTTGTGAATACTCGTTAAAAGATTTATCAGATCTTCATCATTTTCTTTTTCTCTCAGGGTTTCTATATCGATTTCATTTACATCTTCCTCGGTTGTTGTGAGATTTGAGATTTCAAGATACTTGATAAAATATAATACCCAATTCAAGAAATTTTTGTCAGATTTTAATTTATCAATTGTATATCGTTTATGACCTCTGTCGTGAATGCCATTTATTATATTGAACTTTTTAAACCATTCAACAATACTTGAAGATGTTTCCTTTCCAAGCGTGGCAAGAACAGAAATAAAAAGTACATTTTCTTTTACATCGTCCTCCTTACCTAAACCTTCTTTAAAAGCAGATTTATTTACTTCAATATTTTGTAAATCTCTTTTAAATAAATAAACTTCTTTGCTCGTGGTGTGGTACAACCATTCAGCAACCACTTTATCATAATCAATTTCAAATCCGTACCTATATTTAGTTCCATTGTTGAAAAATGATAGTTCAAAAAATGAAGATTCTTGTTCTGATTTTGAACTCAGTGCAAATTTTTCTAGTGGAAATTTTCGGTCGCTATTTTCCAATAATGCATCACGAAATGAATTTAAAATGATTTCTTTCATAAAATCCATAGCCTGCAAAAGGTTACTTTTCCCACTGGCATTGTTGCCATAAATGACAGCAGACTTCAATAAACTTAACTTACTGTCAATGACAATGGTATGTGTGTCTTTATGCTCTTTGAATGATCTGGCTGTAACCATTGAAAGA
>JBILHX010000031.1:0-28308 GCA_044350285.1 Chitinophagaceae bacterium
ATGGCAATTGGTTAAATTTCACATTCGTGAGACTGTGATGGGAAGAAAAATAGGAAATCTAACAATTTGATTTTCAATGAATTACAAAGACGTCATTATAAGCGCAGCGAAGGAACTAGCCTCACCTTCCTCTTCGAGAGAAGGTGAGGGAAAAAGAAAGACACCATCCTTTTAAAAGATGGTGTCCTTTTACATATGCTGACATCAAAGCCAGGCTGTTTCATTAAACTTTAAACCTAAAACATTAAACTTTCATCACTTAATCACCACAACCGGCAATTCCTTCTCTCTCACCAATTTATTGAATGCTTTCAGTCCATCAGTAACAATCACTTTTATTTTAGCCAATTCAACATCTGCTTGGGTAGCAAGTTCATTATAAACTGCTACAGATTGCTTTGCAGGAGCCATGTTTCCACTGCTGGCCATGTCGAAAACACCGCCTATCTTATCGTCTAAACGAATGGGGAAGTTCAACACATCCTGTCCACTTTTGGCCTTTGTTTGGTGTAGCTTTTCTTCGATAGATGTCAAAGCTTTTGACAAGCTATCAGCCATTTGTTTTACTTCAGCAGGACAAGCCTTGCCTTGCTTTGAAACGAAATCACTCATTTGTGATTTTGCCTGACGGATGTCCTTAATTCCCTTGATTACTTCGTTGAATTTCCCTTGAACCTGCAACAAGAATTTCATTTGCGCTTCGTAATCATCTTGAGAACACTTGTAATTAGGATCTGCAAGCAACGTGAAAGGAACTTCAACAGAATCCTTGTCAACACGCACAACCGCAGTATAATTGCCAGGGATGGCAGTGATTGTACCAGGAGCTCCAGTCCACAAAATCAATTCGTCAATTTTATCAGCACCAGGATATTGCAGATCCCAAATGAATTGGTTGTTTCCTTTTGCCAGTTTGATTGTGTTCTCTTTGCCTTCGGTTGTTGAACGACTGATCAGTTTTTTGTTTTTATCAAAAACAGCAACAGATGCAGTGCTTGAGTCAGTCACATTTCCAGCATAAAAATTGATCACAGCTCCTTTTGGAGGATTCATTGCTGAATTTGCAGGAACCCCAGCCATTGCACCCCAACGGCTAAATACACCAGGCATTCTATATGCTGGGTTAGCAGCAAAAGCGTGTAGTGATTTTGATTTTATGCTTGGGTCCATCTGTTGAACCAACGAAAGATCATCAATCATCCAAAACGCACGTCCTTGGGTAGCAACAATTAGGTCGTTGTTTTTAATGGTCAAGTCTGTGATGGAAACGATTGGTAAATTCAGTTGGAATGACTGCCAATTTGCGCCATCATCATAACTAACATAAATGCCATACTCAGTTCCACCATAAAGCAAACCTGGACGTTTTTTATCCGCACGGACAACCCTGGTAAAATGCAATGGATTGATACCGTTGGTAATCAACTTCCATGTTTGACCATAATCTTCCGTTTTGTAGATGTATGGTGTAAAATCATCCAATTTGTAACGTGTTCCCACTATGTATGCTGCGCCTTTTTTAAAAGGATCGGCTTCGATGGTATTCCACATCATCAACTTTGGACAATCTTTAGGAGTTACGTTGGTCCAATTCTTTCCACCGTCCTTGCTAACATTGATCAACCCATCATCACTTCCTGTCCACAACAAATCCTTTTCCAACGGACTTTCCATGGCGGTAAAAATGGTGCAATAGTATTCAACTGATGTATTGTCTTGTGTGATTGGGCCTCCACTAGAAGCTTGTTTCGACTTATCATTTGTAGTTAGGTCTGGAGAAATTTGCTCCCAACTTGCCCCTTCATTTTCAGTTGCAAACAATGCATTACCTGCGCAATACAATCTTTTTGGATTGTGAGGAGAGAAGAAAATTGGGAAGTTCCATTGAAAACGGAATTTCTGAACATCAGCACCTGCTCCCATTGGATTATCAGGCCAAACTGAAATGGCCCTGTTTTCGCCAGTGCGATGGTCTAGACGTGAAAGATAACCACCGTAGTTACCACCATAAATAATATCTGAATTCAATGGATCTGCAACAACATATCCACTTTCAGCACCAGCGGTTGGTTCCCAATCTTGCTCGGTGATGTATGATCCATAAGTAGCAGATTTTATCCTAAATGTAGAATTATCTTGCTGTGCTCCCAATACCCTGTAAGGGAAAGAATTGTCGGTGTTAACGCGATAGATCTGAGAAGTAGGCTGGTTCATATAAGAGCTCCAGCTATTGGCTTCATCAAAACTGATTTGAGCTCCACCGTCATCAGCAACAATCATTCTTTTCCCGTCTTCTGGATCAAGCCAAAGGTCATGATGGTCTCCATGAGGAGTTCTCAACGTTTGGAAAGTTTTTCCACCATCGCGGCTCTTCATGAAATTAACATTTGGACAATAAACCAGGTTTTCGTTTTTAGGATCTACGAATACCTTGGTATAATACCAAGCACGTTGGCGGATGTTGTTGTCACTGCTTTGGAGCGTCCAAGTTTGACCGCCATCAGCACTCATGTATAAGCCACCATTTGCATTTTCCAAAATGGTGTAAATTTTTTCTGTATTTGAAGGTGCAATTGCTACACCAACGATGCCCCATGTCCCTTTAGGCAATCCTTTTGAAGAAGAGATGTTTGTCCATGTTTCACCTGCATCGGTACTTTTCCAAAGGCCACTACCCTCACCACCACTTTCAAGGCTATGCGGGGTGCGGATTACACGCCATGTACCAGCATAGAGCACTGAAGGATTGCCTGGTTCAATTACTAAATCGCTGCAACCTGTTTGCTCATTTACGTACAATACTTTCTTCCAATTTTTTCCACCATCAACAGATTTGAAAATACCTCTTTCTGTATTTGGTCCAAATAAATGTCCCATGACACCTGCCCAAACTATTTCAGGATTTGTTGGGTGAACGATGATGTTGGTGATATGACGACCATCTTTTAATCCTAGGTTGCGCCAAGTTTTGCCGGCATCGTCGCTTCTCCAAATGCCACCCAATCCGTCGGACACATTGCCACGCATGGTGTTTTCACCTTCGCCCACATAAACAATATTTTCGTCAGAGGGAGCTATTGTAATGGATCCAATGGTAGATCCAAAATATTTATCTGATACGTTTTTCCAATTGCTTCCACCATCGGTAGATTTCCATACACCACCTCCGGTTGACCCAAAGTAAAACGTATTTTTATTTTTGATGCTACCAGCAACAGCGCCGCTGCGACCGCCACGGAAAGGACCCAGCAACCGGTAGTTAACATTCTTCAGCAATGAAACGTCATATACGGAAGGAGCAGCAGGCTTTGTATCAGCCATTTTCTTTTTTTGTGCATCCACAGACAGCACGGAAACAATTGATACAAGAAGAAAAAGAATTCTTTTCATGATGTTAAATTTTGGATGCCATAAATATAATAAAAATTGTTGATGTGTAAAATGACGGATATCAATCATTTGGTTGTCAACAAACGAAGCTACTCCTTCATTAAAAATTTAGGTGGGGCCGCTTTGGGGATTACAAGCTTTGGACTAATATCCGGCATCACTGATTTTATTTTTTCAAGCCCAAAAAGACTCGTGTCGATGAATGTCCAGCTTTCTCCTTTGTCGTTTGAAATAGCGATTAAACTTGAAGAAAGTTCAACATCACCAAGGGGTGAAGTAAGAAATGTTGATTGCGGCAATACAGCCTGCATGGTCTTTTTGTATTCAACAACTTCTGATGGATTGCCGTAATTTATTTTGGAAATTTTTCCACCAAATTGCTCGAAGACGGTCATGGCAGAGTCTGTAATGGCACTCAGTTGTGTTTTCCCTCCAGCCAGTTTAACCATGGAGGGGTGCATGAATTGCAAAAAAACGGCGCTCTTTTTGGCAATCAATGCCCTGCTCATTTCCATTGCATTCCCTTTTATTTTCGAGGAAAATTGTTGAGCCGAGGCGGGAAAAAAAATGAAAAATGAAAAATGAAAAATGAAGAATGTTATTATGAGTTTTCTCATGATTATAGGTCTCGTTTTTTAAAAATATAAAAAGATAATGCCCAAACTGCAGCAGTTAATATCACCGTATACAACACATGGTCATTTATTGCAGAGATGGCCAATTTGTTTTCTGCTTCGTTGAATTTTCCAATGAAAGGAGGCAAAGGAATCAACCTGTCTGATATTTCAAAAGGCAGATAATGCCCAAAATCAGCCCCCCATTTTTTTGCCTTCATTTTGAACAAGCCGCCTAAAATATTTTCCAAAATGAATGTATAAAAAATATAAATGCCATAGGCGATGAAAGCCTTTCTAATCAACAATCCCAGCAAAAAAGCAATGGACAATTGGCAGAAAACTTGAAGAGAAAACAACAGAATATAATGCGACTTATCAAATAATTGTGCATTGTTAAAATCCTTGGTGGCAATGGATCCTATTAAGACGGCAACTGCAACATAGAAAATTGTTACGATAACCGTAATGAAAAAAACACTCATCATTTTACCCCAAATGAAGGTATTTTTTTTCCACCCGTCAATGATGTTTTGGCGGTGTGTTTTAAACATGTATTCATTTGTAATCATCATGATGACTACAATAGCCGGTATGAATGTGAAAAAAGAACTTAGGTATGCCGTGGTGTGAAAAGTTTGGGGAAATGCAAATGGATTTCCCAACAACATTTTGACGAGTTGACCGCTTTGAGACTTGGCATCAATGCTGTCCATGAAGGCATAATATGCAACGCCATTGATGCCGGGATATGAAATGGCTGTTACCATCAACAAAAGCCAGAAAGCCCTATAGTTCTTGACTTTCAGCCATTCAGTTTGTAGAATATTTTTTATCATTCGTAAAAATTAAAGTGTGATTAATCGCCTGTCAATTCAAAGAATTTCTCTTCCAATCTTTTTTTCTTGTTGGTGAGTTGATTGAGAACAATGCCGTTGCTAAAACAAAATTCATTGATGTTCTCTGGCTTAACAAAAGCCTTGTTGAAATAACATTCAACGCCATCATCTGTTTGCTTCACTTGTTTAATTCCAGCAAAAGATTGCATCACCTCCATCAATTGGAGAGAAGAAGATCCGATCAAGAAACAATCTTCATCAGTCAATACATCAGAGACATTGCCATGGGTGATTAATTTACCACGCTTGAGGATGGCCACATGGTCGCATACTTTTTCAACTTCATCGAGCAGGTGACTTGCCATGATGATGGTATGACCATCTTTCGCAAGGTCTTTTATCAACTCACGGATTTCTGCAATACCAACTGGATCGAGTCCATTCGTAGGCTCATCCAAAACCAGTACTGATGGGTTTCCCAACAAGGCACCGGCTATGGCCAAGCGTTGTTTCATGCCCAAGCTATAGGTTGTAAATCGGCTGTTTTTTCTTTCGTGTAATTTTACTTTTTGCAATACTTCATTGATCTCTATCTCTGAGCCGCGACCACTGATGCTTTTTGTGATGCGAAGATTTTGAACTGCAGTGAGATAGTGATAGACATTGGGCGTTTCGAGCAATGATCCGATTTTTTTTCGGTGAAGATTTGATGGCTCCTCACCGAACCATTTGTAACTTCCTCCATCAGATTGCAGTACATCAAGAATGATGCTTAGCATGGTTGTTTTTCCGCTGCCATTAGGACCTAATATACCAAAAACAGAGCCTTTGGGAACACTGAATGAAACGCCATCCAATGCGCGAATTTTACCATAAGATTTTGAGATATTATTTATTTCAAGAACAGGCATACCTTGTAATTTTCTACAAGGTATACCCATTTTGAGAAAACATATAATACGCAGGACTATTTTTTATGAATGGCAATAATTTAGAAAACTTGCAATTCGCTGTCTGACATACTTGCCAAAATTCCATCCCAAAGAGCAATGCGGGCTTTCAATCCTTTCTTTACAAAATCAGTAGCTTCAATCCAATTGGCCTGATCATCACCACAAAGTTCTAGTGTCATTTGGTGGGCAAGCTCAGCATGATGTCCACCATCAACTTCAATATGCCGCTCAATATAATATTGGAATATATCAACCTTGTCAGGGAATTGTTTTTTTAATTCTTTGATGAGGCTGATAAACATATCCGGGATGAGGTCTTCCCTACCAAAAGTAAACACGGCAGCCATCAAATGTGGTTTGTTGGTTGCTATTGTTTGGAAAGTAAATTCCATGAATTCTTTGGCAGCAGGAGTAATGGAAGACGATTTCAATGCATCATCAATGGATTTGCCATTTTTGAGTAATTCAACAAGAGAAAGAATCGGCATTGCGTTAGCTCCCGCTTGAGCCATGGCGGTGAGATAGAGTTCGAAATGACTCATTCGATTTCCTGCTTGGTCAACATCGCTTTCCTCACCTGTAACTATTTCGTTGATGAGGTATCTGGTATTTGCATTCCCAACAGGAATCCATGGCAATGAAACGCAGGTAAGGTTAATTTGAAGTGCTTTGAGCAATGACATGAAATCCCAAACGGCATAGACATGGCTCTCCATGAATTTTTTTAGCCCTTCAAGATCTTTTATACCAGCATAAACCGGATGGTTGACAAGTTCAAGACGCAATTCAGCTATTTCATGTTGAAGATTCTGCAAATACACTTTTCTCATCTCTTTTTTTATTTTGGGATTTCAAAAAGTAAAACCACCTATTTGAAGAAAAGTTCAGTGTTTTGAAAATGAAAAATAAAATGATGCTTGGATTACATTTTGAGGAGTTGAAGGGGTGATTAGTTTAAGGTTTTTTGTTGAAAGTTGAAGGGGGTGAAGGGGTTGAAGGGGTTGAAGGGTTGAAGGTTTAAGGTTTAAGGTTTTCTTCCCCTCGCCTTCTCTCGAAGAGGAAGGTGAGGAGTTCCCTCGCTGCGCTCGGGATGACAGAGATTAGCCAGTCATAAAATTCAATAGCCTGGGGTTTAAACCCCAGGCTATTGATGTGTATACCTTCCCTACTTCAACCCCTTAAACCACTTCAACTTCTTCAACTAAACTCAGCACCTAAACATTTTTAGTTTTTAATAATACTGCTTATCAAACTGAGTCCCTCGCCGTTTACTTGGATTCTGTAAACTCCTTTTGAAATATCCTTGTCAAATACCATGCGTTCTATCTTCATGCCGCCTAGGGACTCGATTGATTTTACAAGCACCTGCTGTCCAGCGGCATTGGTTACAATGATTTGGTAACTACCTTTTGTTAGATTGCTCAGCTTGATGCTGAAGTCATTACCCTCTGTCGGGTTCGGATAAACAACCATTGCTGGTTTCTGCTTATCAAAAGTTAACATTGCAATGGGACTAACCCTTTGCTTACCAACCTGCGGAACGACCTTGATGCGATAGTAATTCTCTCCCATCAACGGATTGGCATCAACCCAATTGTAGTTTGATATTGTAATCCCCTTGCCCAATGAAGCCACTGTAGCAAGTTTCACGAAGTTTCTTCCGTCTGCAGAACGTTCTACATCAAAGCTCTTTAGCTCTTCATCTGTTTTCACTTCCCAATCCACATGCACGGTTTCGTTCTTCTTCGTGGCAGTTATTTTGGTGACTGTGAATGGCAAGACTACGGATGTTTTGAAAACTACCTTGAATCGATCTTTTGAAGATGTGGCAGCATCTGACGTAACAGTAAACGGTACTGTTGTTGGTGCGTTTAAGCTCAACGGAGTCAGCGTATTTAGGTATTTGTCAATCAATAGTGGTTGCAACAAGGTGCTACCAAAATTGCTTCCTTGGAACTGCATTTCGTAGTTCATCACTTTCATGGCACTCATGCTGATGGCAATCGTATCATTTTCTGAGAGCTGCGCACGACTCTCAATAGCCAAATTCTGACCATTGCGTATGATGGCAATGTTCTCATCCCAATTCGGTGCATCAACAGCATCGTTTTCATCCACTGTCGAACTATAATGACTGTCGAACAACGCTACAGCGCCATCGGTCAAACGCTTATAGCCACTCGATTCTGTATAATAAAGCGAAATTCTAAACTCAGGTATCGAAGAAACTGTTGGCTGCAAGTTCGGTTGATAGTTTTCCCACACTGGAGATATACCTTTCACCTTGGTGCTTGTTATATCGTCAACTTTTGTGTTGGCCTTGAAGATGCCATGAACATTGTTCCCATTTGCGCCAACTTTGTGCGATTCTTTTATACTAATCGTTGCAGATCCATTCGAAGTGGTTGTCACAAAGAATGCTTGTCCACTTTGGATTGTTTTTGAAGCCAATGAACCTGGTGTAGAAGCAGAAGTTGACACTGTTGTAAATCCACCCCTAAAGCCCAAATTCGGATCCCAATAGGTATAGTAATTATTGATGTTGCTGCTTGCGGCATACACCGAATCCCAACTAATGGCTGCAGGGTATGGATTGGCGATCATGCTAAATCCACCTGCTGATGTAGATAATGGATTCGTAAAGTTGCTTACCGTTCCCTGCACTACCGTTCCGGTTGCCCTCAAAGTTGTAACACTCGTTGGCAATGGAATTGGATTGGGTGCCACATTGGTATTAAACATGTTCATGTTCATCGATCTATCGCCTCTGATGAATAAGAAGTAACCTGTTAATGCACTCAAACTTCCACTTGTGTTTGAAACTGATGTGTATCCTGGTGTTACTCCGTTTGTTGTTAAATACAACGAAGCTGAATTTGTTCCAGTCACATCAAACCCATTGGCATTGCCACCCGGACCCGTAATCTGGGTGCCGTATCCATCCACTGTATTTACATTGGTTCCAGATGTGTTTATGTTGCCTTCCATCCAGTTGGCTTTGATCGATCCTGATGTATTTACCGAAGGCGTTAACATCCGGTATCTTCTGCCTGTCGCAGGGATATACCTTTCCACTGTCACGTTCGAGGCGCCAATCAAGCTTCCTTGTATCCTTCCCAACTGACCAGTTCCTGTAATATCAGATTTAATCGTTACAGATTTTCCACCAAAATCAACCGCTCCACCTGTGGAAATACTCAAGGTCTTACCCGGATCGATGGTTAAGGTTCCTGTACCACTGATTGTTAACGTGCCACCAACCGCATAATCAATGTTCAACCTAGGTGTGCCAGAACTGATGATGATATCAGTAGTAGCAAGCGGCGTTGTGCCGGTTGACCAGTTACCTGCGGTATTCCAAAGATTATCACCTGCCAATCCAGTCCAGGTAAAACCACTTAAGATGGCAAAGGATGACATGGGTCCGGTATATCCTCTATACGTCAAGCTGGTTGAAGTTGAAGAAGTTGTTCCAGTTTGTCCCACCCAAGTTCCGCCAGCATAATTGTACAATGAAGCTGTTGTAAAAGAAGTTGTTTCTCCTGCATTCCAGTTAAAGACAAAATCAACCCCAGAGCCACTGTTGGCATTTGTTTTGGTGATGTCCCAAGTACGTTGTACCCTGCCACTGTTGTTCAATGATCCAGATACACTGTTCGCATAAACTTCGTCCAATACCTTGACTGAGAAGTAATCTGATGCTGTGTTGTTGTTCGTGATACTCACGGGATTGTAAGCAGTATTACCAACAGGAAGACTTGTGGTAATGCCATTTCCAATGGAAACTTTTAACTTCCCCGTGCCAGTTGTCTTGACATAGTTTGATGCTGCTGCATTTGTAAATGATGCTGCAGTCAAAGTATAGTTACCCAACGTAATTACTTTATTTGACCCATTAAAATTCAAATTACCAATTGTTCGGTCTCTATCCAATGTTGGTACATAAGTTGCTGTTGCACTAATCGTCACATCCAATCCATCATCACCAATGATGTATCCGCACCAGTTGGCGGTATTGCCCCAGTCCGTGCTGGTTCCACCCGTCCACTGCGCCCCAGATGAACCACCAATCGTAATCGTACCCACTGAACTGTAAACCGATCCACAAGAAGCATTTGTGACAAGCACCCTGTATTTTGTTGTGGTTGAAATGCTGGTATAAGACTGGGTGGTTGACGTACTGCTTTCATTGGTGTAAACCACACCGCCGTCTGTTGAGACTTCCCACTGGTAGCTGGTTCCGGTTGAACCTGACAAGGTTAATGTTCCTGAAGTACTACCACAACTCGTCACACTGTTCACCGAACCACCAACAGGAGCTGTTCCTGTGGTAACCGTTACAGGATAACCTTCTGTATAAACAGAAGAACCACCTACGCATGTACTATTCAATACCGCTGCACGGAAGTAATAGGTACCGTTTGAAGAAAGAGTGTGGCTCAAAGAATTTGTAGTATTGCTGATGTCTGTTACACCCATGGTAAAATCAGCACTAGTCGACACCTGCCATTTTTGGATATCCCCGCTGTTGCCGTTGAGTGTCAGTGCTGCTGAACCGCCTGCACATACATCCGCGCTTGTTGCCGTAATCGATCCAGCAGTTGTGGTAGCCACAGTTATCAACGCTGATGAACTCGCCAAATTTGTACAGCCAGCAGTATTCACCACCGCGCGGTAATATCTTGAGCTGCTGAGGTTGGTAGCAGTTAGGGTTGAAGAAGTTGAAGCTACTGTCGTACCTGCTGAAACAAAATTATCTGTAGAATATTCCCAACGCTGAATTGTTCCGCCACCGCTGAAGGTAAGCGTGGTAGTATTCGTTCCATTACAGACCGTATCAGCTCCAGATATGGTGCCTGCAGGCGAGCCACTGATGATGATATCCCGTGTAAACGAAATCGTTGCGGATTCATCATCCCCTGGTGATCCTCCATATTCTACGATGTATGCGATGGTGTTGGTAGCAGGAAAATCATTCCAATAACTTGCAGCAGAACCACTGTTGTACATGTGGCCACTGTTTTCTCTGTTCCCCTTGTAGTTATTCGGTTCATTAGCTAACCAACGATTATAAACTCCAGAAGCTGCAACAGGATTTGTTAACCAGGTTGAAACCAGGGTGCCTTTTTCCGGACCTGTGACCCAGTAAAACTGTCCGTATGTAGTGCTGCCAAACTTATTATACCCTAATGCCGAATTAATTTCTGTGTGCGAACAACTGAGTCCAATCCAGGTATTGTTGCCGATCAATTTCCATATATAATTGTTTTCTGCCTCAGAAGTAATGGTAACCAAATACCCTTTGCGGCCATAGAAAGATCGGCTGGCAGCGCCTGCTTTTGCGGTAGCCCAATTTACGGGTGTTGATATATAATCGTAATAATGTCCGTTGAAATAATTGTAATATTTATTACTTGGCAGGAAGCTAACCTTCCTATTGGTTGGATAACAGTTCGAAGTCGATGTCAATGTTACTGTTCGGAGCAACGTCTGCCAATCCGCTGCAGATGCCGTACCCGAGAAGTTGAGGCTGCGGGATGTGGTATTGAATGCAGCAGCCGTAACTCCTGAAGGCAGGCTTCCCGTATAACCCAACACATCTCCATCGGTATAATCACTTGTAATGGTCACCATAAAACCGTTGACCGTACCATTTGCTGTGACAACAATAGTTGGATCCACCACTGTAGCCACATTGTTGCTCATCGTATTGGCCGTTGTTGAACCTGTGATGCCAAATGCCGTTGAAGCTGAGGCCACCGTGATCGTTGCTACACTGCTTGTAGCTGCAGTACATGCGCCATTGGTAACAATCGCCCTGTAAAAAGTTATTGCAGTAAGGTTAGTTGCGGTATATGTTGCAGTTGCGCTGCCAATGTTGCTGTAAGTTGAATTGTTGGGTGATGATTGCCACTGGATTATTCCTAAATATCCACTCAGCGTTAGTGTTGTGCTGTTTGTACCAGAAGTGACCGTACCAGCCCCACTGATTGTTCCTGAAACAGAACCAACAGACAAACTAATGGATTGAGTATAGGTTGTGCTTCCAGTAATGGTCAGGGTTCCTGTATAGGTTCCTGCGGCTAAGCCGGCAGGAATAACAATACCTGTAATGGTTCCACCTCCAGCAACAAATACATGACTTGTTGTTCCTTGGTCAGCAAATCCTGCTGTGTTCCAGTCAATGCTGTATGAAGTTGGACTACCCGTGGAAACTGTATAAGCCAAGGTGGTTGTTTGTGCGCTGCCACTTGTACAAACTGTTGCAGCTACCCCTGTGGATATAATTGAAGTTGAAGCACTGCCACCAGTCCAGGTAAAAGTACCCGAACTGTTGAAAGTATGCACTACATAACCTGAAGGGTAAGTAATCGTGCCTCCTGTAGCATTGGCAACGGACCCCGGATATCGTACGATAACCACGCCAGAGCCACCTGCACCAGAATAGAATCCGCCTCCATGACCGCCGCCGCCGCCGCCAGTGTTGGGTGTTCCACTTGTTACAGGGGTATCATTCCCTCTTGAGCCAGTACCGCCACCACCGTTTCCTCCTGAACCTACAGTTGTTCCATTGTTTGCAATACTGCCGCCCCCGCCGCCGCCATAAAAAACACTTGATCCAGTTATTGAACTAGCTAAACCAACGCCACCATTACCTCCAACTGCTGAATAAGAGGCAGCTCCCGAACCGTTCCCTCCTGGTCCTCCAGCACCGCCTCCACCACCTGCAGCCATTGTAGATGTTCTTGCATCTGCAGCATTATAAACACCATTCCCTCCGTTATTACCCATACCAGCAACAGCCGTCCCCCCTGCAGAACCACGATAACCATTACCTCCGCCTCCAGAACCACCACCTCCACCACCACCTGCAACAGCAGCGTTAGCGCTTGAACTTGAAGTGGCGAGGAGCGAACCAAAGGATGAACTTTGGCCCGGCAAACCAGTTACACTATTTGCACCATCAATAATTACTGCAGCCCCACCTGCGCCAACAGTAACAGCAAAAGTACTTCCTATCGATTGACTAAAAAACTCCTTTACAGCACCGCCGCCGCCGCCGCCACCGTAATAGGCTCCACCACTTCCACCTCCAGAAACCACCAACACATCTCCAATGGCAGACACATAAGTAGTGATTGATGCAGTGCTGCTATAAGCAACTGTGCAACTTCCATTGGTGATTGCTGCCCTATAATACGTATTTGCGCTTAAAGCGGGAGTGGTATAGGTAGCTGTTGTAGCCCCTACATTGGTCCAACCGGAGCTTCCATTAGCAGATTGCTGCCATTGTATTGTGCCTGTATATCCTGAAACCGTAATAGTTGTTGTGGAACCACTCAAAACAGAAGAGGCCGCTGCAGTGGCAGTTCCTCCCACAGAAGCAGTAACAACTGTGATTGCTCCAGAAACAGTGCTGGTAACACTGCATCCGTTGGAATTGGTGACAACACAATAATAATATGTTGTTCCAGCAACTGCCGTTGATGGCGTGTAGGAATTTGTTGTTAAACTACCTACTGTTGTTGAAATCAACGTACCTCCGTTAGTTGAGTTACTGGTGTTGCTGTACCACTTGTATGTTGCAATCGATCCACTTCCTGCTGATGCAGTAACCGACAAATTAGTCGGCGCACCATTGATACAAACAGATTGCAAAGATGCCGAAGGCTGACTGCTGATCGAAGGTGCGGCTGTAATGGTTACCAACCCTGAAACTGTGCTCGTACCAACACATCCATTAGAATTGGTTGCCGTTACATAATAATATGCCGTTGTTGTTGGTGAATAAGTATTTGTAGTAGATGATGTCGTATTGGTAACCAACAAGCTACCACCACTGTTCAATGCACTGGCGTTGCTATACCATTTGTATGAAGCAACGGTTCCTGAACCCGGATCAACCTCTACATTCAATGAACCGGCTCCTGAACAAATGGATTGTGCTGAAGTCAATGGTTGGATGAGGAATACAGGATATTCGTTAACCGTTGTTGCTGTTGATGATATAGCAGTTGCTGCTGTACAACCATTTGAATTGGTATAATTGATGGTCACTGTCTTACTTCCTGCTGTTAACCATTTTAAAGTTACGGTATTGCTTGTGGTACCTAATCCGCCTGAGGTAATCGTATAATCGGTATTCAATGTTCCAGGCACCGTCCAAACATAATTCGTTTGACTAGATTGCGTTGTATAGGTTACATCAGTATTTGCACATGCTGTTGCTCCCGGTTGGGCAGTAAAGGTTGGACTTCCAGCACCTAAACGGATAGAAACTGTAGTTGAACCACCATTTGTAACGGCGATATCTTGGATGCCATCCCCATTAAAATCGCCAACGGCTATAGACCCTGGATTTGCTCCAACACTTACGTCCGTGGTGCCGCTGAAGCCTCCAGTGCCATTTCCTAAACGGATAGAAACTGAAGCTGCATTATAGTTTGTAGTCGCGATATCCTGCTTGCCATCACCGTTAAAATCGCCAATCGCTACTCCAACTGGTGGTGTTGGTGATGTTCCAACACTTACCTCCGTGGTGCCGCTGAAACCTCCAGCGCCATTGCCTAAACGGATAGAAACTGTAGTTGAACCGCTATTTGTAGCGGCGAAATCCTGATTGCCATCCCCGTTAAAATCGCCAATAGCTAATGACCATGGTTGAGACACAACACCCACATTCGTACTACCGCTAAAGCCTCCAGCGCCATCTCCTAAACGGATAGAAACTGTAGCTGGAGTATTATTATTATAATTGACAGCGGCGATATCCTGCTTGCCATCCCCATTAAAATCGCCAATCGCTAATGTACCTGGATTTGATCCAAAATCCACATTCGTGGTGCCGCTGAATCCTCCAGCGCCATCTCCTAAACGAATAGAAACTGTAGTTGAACCATAGTTGGCAGCGGCGAAATCCTGCTTGCCATCGCCGTTAAAATCACCAATCGCTACTGAATATGGTGATGCTCCAACACTAATATTCGTGCTGCCGCTGAAGCCTCCAGTGCCATCTCCTAAACGAATAGAAACTGTTGCTAAACCCTCGTTGGGAGTGGCGATATCCTGCTTGCCATCTCCGTTAAAATCGCCAATCGCTACTGACCTTGGATTTGTTCCAACATCCACATTCGTACTGCCGCTAAAGCCTCCAGCGCCATCTCCTAAACGGATAGAAACTGTAGCTGAACTATAATTGGCAGCGGCGAAATCTTGCTTGCCATCCCCGTTAAAATCGCCAATCGCTACTGAAGTTGGTGCTGACCCAACACTAATCTCCGTGGTGCCGCTGAAATTGCCTTGGGTACAATTTGCGTTGCTAACGACGGTGAGTGTAAATGTGGTGGTAGATGTACAACCCGCGCTGCTGAATGCTTTTACCGTTACAAGATGTGTGCCTGCTTGTTTGGCATTGATAACATTTACAGCACCAGTAGTAAGGTTTACTGTTAATGTGCCACTAAAATTAGTTGAAGTATAGGCTACTATTGATGTGCTATTTGTTGGTGCAGCCGTTGGTGTGATGATGGTATTTTGACCTGCAATAACTGTGGTGGATGAATATGTGCCCAAGGTGGGGGCACAAAATGCGTTGCTAACAGTGAGTGAACGCATGTAAACTTGAGGATCACCGCTTATTGAAGTTAAGCTTAGAATCCTATTGGTATTACTATTGGTAGTAGATTGAATAGATTCAGGAAATGCAGTTGTAGCATCCCATCCATTATCATACGCATCACCGCCATAACCACCATGATACCAAACATTAACGCCATTTGCATCTAGTGTTCCTCCAATAGTAGTTAATCCAGTAATACTTGTAGGAGCAGTTGGTTGCCCCATCATCGGCACAAAAAACAAGATCATGAAACTTACTAAAACAGAAGCCTTATTAAATACTCTTGTCATATAACTATTTTCTTGATTCTTTCTAATTTGAAACATAACATTGGAGGAACAGATAGCATCATGATCAATTTTGGGGAATCTTAAAAAAGGAGAAAATGGCACTCTGCTATAAAGTAAAACCCGTAATACACCTTTAGGAATACTCCCATCTTGTAATCGCCTATGCATTTAAAATATTTTAGTCCTCATAAAAACCACTAAATGGACATTGATTTTATTAAAAAAATACATTGAAAGAATAATCAAACACCCATAAATAAATTTGAGTTCCGAAGTGATTTATTCTATTTATAAAAATTTGCAAAACCATAAATTGTGTTTCTACAGTAAAGTTTGTGATAAATTAAAAATGTGCTTACAATGTTATACATCATATACATTTCAGTGCCCATTGGCTTGTTATAAACAGGAAATTCATTGTACCACTGATAATGGTCATTTCATAATCAATGTTTTACATATTACACATATTAATAATATGTAATAGTTTTTACTTCAATAAAGTCATGAAAACGAACAAATTTTTACATGATTTCCCGATTTACATCAAATCAAAAAGCACAATTGCTGATCTTTAAGTTATTTTTACCCTTAAAACCTCGAGCCCTTGAATTTGATTCTATCACATATCTTTTTTGCAAATAGTTTGTTGGGCTTGATTTTATTTGTTGAGGTACTGATAAATTTCCGGAGACCCCGGTTGTTGAAAGGGTTGATTTTGGCAATTGCAACTAGCATCGTGTTGGTAAATATTGCGCTCCTATACTCATTTTATGTTACGTTCAGTCCATCACTTATAGAAATTTCGAAAGTAGTGTTGTTCTCTGCTATCTTAAATTTATTGTATGTATTGTACTACTTTAAACTGAAGAAAAACATCCTTATTTTTTCGATTGTAATCATTTTATCTAAGATGATTTCCATATTTTATTTTTCATCCGTTATGAAAATTGACAATTCTTTGTCATTGAATGAATTGTTTGCTAAAAATTTGGGATTTCGAATCATACGAATTATTATAACAATATCGTATTTTATATTTTGCCTCATCATCTATCTAAAAATCTACCATTCATTTTCTGAAAATAACATTTTTTACCAAAAAATTAAGAAGTGGTCAAAATTGATCATTATTGCTTTCTTTCTGATGGTGTTGAGTATTATTATCCAACTTGTATTCCCATATAACAAAATCTCTTCCAATTTATTGATAATAACGGCAAGTTTTTGTTTTTCAATGTTGCTTCTTTTCAGGCCTGCTTTTTTAAACAAAACAAACCTAGAAATTAGTTTAAGTGAACGCTTTAATAAGGAAAATTCAGGAGTAAATGTCACAGAAAAAATCAACCTGTCAAAGGATTTATTTAGCGTATCCTTCTTTCACAAAGCATATTATGCCAACAAAAATGCCTCGTTGGAAGAATTCAGCAATCTGCATGAAATTTCTACCGAACAACTAAAATCTTTTATATTAACCAACTATAAAACTACTTTCACTGACTTGGTCAATCAAAGCAGGATTAAATTGTTTGTTGAATTGGTGCAAAACTCAACAAACAACAATTTAACCATTGAAGGGTTGGCAGACAAGGCTGGATTCGGTTCTAGACAAAGCTTCAACAGGGCATTTAAAAAATTCCATGGAGGAAACCCTTCTGACCTTTTGAGGGCTGTTTTATAAAACAAATCCATCATCTTCAATAAGATATTTCATCAGAAAAGAGAATCAATTTCTATTTAAGGTATAAATCCTTTTTATCGTATTGTTGACTGAATATAGAAATCTAGGATTAATCTAATACTAAATTTGGCTAACCGCGTTATAGTGGGTAGCCCAATTTAGTATGGAATAAACATAAGAAACGAATACTAATTATCTCAAATAGCTTAGTTATTTTTTGCGAGCATTGATGGCCTTCTTAGCGCCATACCCTATCCCGGCTGCGAGCAACAAGGATACTCCACCATCTACCGGAACGTACGCATCGCTCGGATCTGGTGCACCACTACCTTGTGACAAAGCTAAAAAAGGTACAACCATCGCTGCTAATAAAATAAAGGATTTTAAAATGCTTATTTTCATTGACATGTTTTTAATTAGTTTTTAATGATGTTGCTGAGCAAACTGAGTCCATTTCCTTGCACCTGCACCCTGTATACCCCTTTTGATATGTCCTTGTCAAATACCATGCGTTCTGTCTTCATTCCACCCGGATGCTCGATTGTTTTACCTGCACTTGTTGTACTGATAGCGAAGTTACAATTATTTGGTAAATACCCTTTGTTAGGTTGCTCAATTTGATGCTAAAATCATTGCCCTCCGTTGGGTTTGGATACACCACCATTGATGGCTGGAATAAATTCTCATTCCCTTCGGGAGATTGGGCCTGTCATTTTGAGCAAAGCGAGAAAACTACCCCCATAAAATCAATAGCCTGAGGTTTAAACCCCAGGCTATTGAATAAATACATTCCACCCTTTCTTCAATTAATGCATCAATTCCTCACTGGTTTTCCTGCTTTCAGTACACTTTGTATCCGCTCCAGGGTTTTTCGTTCTCCGCATAAACTCAAGAAAGCTTCCCTCTCAAGATCCAATAAATATTGTTCTGTTACCAAAGTTGGCTCGCTCAAGTCTCCCCCACACATCACATAAGCAAGCTTTCTTGCTACAAATGCATCATGTTGGGTTGCATAACCACCTTGCTTCATGCCATGAATACCAGCAAGCAAAGCCCCTAGGGCAGTTCTTCCCAACACCTTGATGTCGTTTCGCTGAATTGGCATTACATAACCGCTGTTGTACAATTCTATAACCGATTTTTTTGCTTCGCTGATGCGCCTTCCTTGATTCATCACAATTTCGTCTCTTCCTTTTCTCATGATTCCCAAGCCGTAGGCTTCAGCGGCGGAAGTAGCTACTTTTGCAGTGGCAATGTTGATGAACCTGTTTTTCAAGGTGATGGTTTCTGGTTCGTCCTCATGCATTTCATCTGCGGCGCGCAGCACAAATTCCTTGGTACCTCCACCGCCTGGTATCAATCCAACCCCAAGTTCTACCAACCCGATATAGGTTTCAGCTGCAGCACATATTTTGTCGGAATGTAAGCTCAGCTCGCATGCACCACCCAACGATAAAGCATGGGGGGCAACTACAACAGGAATCGAGGAATAACGTGCGCGCATCATGGTGTTTTGGAACATCCTGATGGCCATATCAAGTTCATCATATTCCTGCTCGATGGCAAGCATGAATATCATCCCCACATTGGCTCCTGCTGAAAAGTTATTGCCCTCATTGGCTATCACCAATCCCTTGTATTTATCTTCGGCCAAAGCAATGCTCTTTTGAATCCCTTCCAACACTTCACCGCCAATGCTTCCCATCTTCGTGTACCATTCAAGTCCAAGCACATCATCGCCCAAATGATAGGTTCTGCAAGAACTGTTTTTCCAGACTGTTTGTCCAGAAAAATTCTTCATCACAATAAACGCATCTTCTTGGCCAGGGGCTTTGACAGACTCCCATGTTTTTGAAATTGGAGAATAGGCCATTCTTTTGCCGTCTTTCACGGTGAAGAATGACTTAAACCCTAACTGCAGCATTTCTTCCACCCAAGGTGCAACTTCATTCCCCGCCAATTTCATGGCAGCAATCGTCTTTTCAACACCCAACACATCCCACGATTCAAAAGCACCAATCTCCCAACCGAAACCGGCCATCATGGCATCATCAATGCTGTAAATGGAATCTGAAATTTCAGGAACACGGTTTGATATGTATGAAAATAAATTATAGTGGAAAGTGCGGTAAAAATCTCCCGCTTTGTCTGGGGATGCACACAACATTTTAATCCTTGTGGCAAGATCATCAATTGGTTTTGCAGCATCAATTGCCGCGAACTTTGGTTTTTTTCGAGGCCCATATTCCATGGTTTTTAAATCCAATGTCAGGATCTCTTTTTCACCAGCAGCATTTTTTGTTTTCTTGAAAAATCCTTGTCCTGTTTTATCTCCCAACCATTTGTTCTCTACAATCTTTTCAAGCCAAGCAGGGATAGCAAATTGTTCACGTGCTTCATCATTGGTACAGTTTTCATACACACCCATGGCAACCCTCACCAATGTGTCGATGCCCACTACATCCGCAGTTCGGAAAGTAGCGGACTTTGGCCTGCCGATGATGGGACCGGTAAGTGCTTCAATGTCGTCAATACCCATTTGCATTTTTTCCATGCTGCTGAAAAGCGACATGATTCCAAAAATACCTATTCGGTTTGCGATGAACGCAGGTGTGTCTTTGCAAAGTACCGTGGTTTTCCCAAGGTATAAATCACCATATTGCATGAGGAAGTCCACCACCCATTTTTCGGTGTGGGCTGTAGGAATAACTTCCAACAAACGGAGGTAACGGGGAGGATTAAAAAAGTGAGCTCCGCAGAAATATTTTTTAAAATCTTCAGAACGGCCTTCTACCATCATGTTGATGGGAATGCCAGAAGTATTGGAGGTGATAAGCGTTCCTGGTTTGCGAAATTTTTCAACCCTGTCAAACAACTGTTGCTTGATATCAAGCCTCTCCACAACCACTTCTACAATCCAATCGCATGAAGCAATTAGCGGAAGGTCATCATCAAAATTTCCAGTGGTAATTTTTTTTACCACGTCTTTTGTATAAACTGGTGACGGGTTTGATTTGATGGCGGATTGAAGCGCTTCGTTAACCAACTTGTTGCGTTTCGACTTGTTCGTTTCTGCAACGGCATCAGGAGAAACGATGTCCAGCAATATGACTGGCAATCCGATTCCTGCAAAATGACAAGCGATACGGGATCCCATTACGCCGGAGCCTAAAACAGCGATTTTTTTTATTGTTGGTTTCATGAGTGTTTAGTGTTATGGGTTATTACTGATCTGATTTGTATGTTTTGAGTTATCCACCACCCCGTCACAGATGTCGGTTCGCTTCGCTCTCCTCCTCTGTGCCACCCCTCCTGTTCAGGAGGGGAGTCTTGTGGGTTAAAAATTATTGGTTATGCATCTGGCATATAAAAATTTAGAAAAAGTATGAACTGATTATATTTTATCACGCATTATTTTTTTTAGCAGTGCATTTAAAATCACACACATTAACTCAATACCCATAACTAAGATACTTTACTTCCTGCAGGAATTGCATTTTCAGGTTGAACAAAATGCAGTTTTCCTTCCTTGTCTTCTGCCATTAATATCATTCCGTTGCTTTCAATACCCCGCATTTTTCTTGGGGCAAGATTTGCTACCACAACAACCTGTTTTCCAATGATGTCTTCCGGTTGAAAATGCATGGCGATTCCTGAAAGAATGGTGCGTTTTTCATACCCAAGGTCTATTTCAAGTTGTAAGAGTTTATCAGCCTTCGGTACTTTTTGTGCTGATAAAATAATGCCTGTTTTCAAATCAATTTTTCCGAAATCATCATATACAATTTCAGGTTTTATTTCATTGACAACTTCTTCTTTAACCGTTGATGGTGCTTGTTCTGCTGGCATTTGCATGGCGCCTGATTTTAATTTTTCAATTTGAAATGCAATTTCTTCGTCTTCAATTTTTCTGAAAAGCAGTTGTGGTTCACGCAGAGAGTATCCTACACTCAGCAGGTTCATTTTTCCTGCATTTTCCCAATCCAACATTTTATCAACAACCTTCATCATGCCACATAATTTCTTTGCAGTGGCAGGAAGAAATGGATTGATGAGAACGGCAAGATTTGCGGTGAGCTGCAAACAGTTGTACAAACAATTGTCAATCAATTGCTGATTTGCAGGGGTTTCTGCCAACGATTTAGCTACAATCCAAGGCTCTTTTTCCTGCATGTATTTATTTCCCTTGCGAGCCAAGTCGATCACATCAAACAAGGCTTCCCTGAATTTATAATGCTCTAGAGATTGTTCTATTTTATTTTTTACATCGTTGATGTCTTTCGCAATTTGATTGTCTTTTTCATCTGCAACGGATGGATCAAATCTCGGCACTTTGCCTTTGCAAAGTTTGTGCATCAATACGAAAGTGCGGTTCACATAATTGCCAAAAATGGATACGAGTTCGCTGTTAACCGCATCTTGAAATCCCTTCCACGTAAATTCGCTGTCTTTGCTTTCCGGTGCAATTTGTGTAAGGTAATATCGCAACATGTCAACGCACTGCTCTCCACCATTTTCCTTCTTGACAAAATCGGTGATGAAGTCGCGCATTTCCAATTTCCAGTTTCTGCTGGTGCTCATTTTATCACCTTCGAGGTTCAAAAATTCATTGGCAGGTACATTTGTTGGAAGGATATTTCCATGCAATTTCAACATCACTGGAAAAATAATGCAATGAAAAACGATGTTGTCTTTCCCGATAAAATGAACCAATTGCGTATCATTATCGTACCAGTAAGGCTTCCAATCCTTGTTGTTGTTGATGGCCCATTGCTTGGTAGCTGAGATGTATCCAATCGGCGCATCGAACCAAACATAAAGCACTTTGCCATGTGCATCCTCCAAGGGAACTTGAATACCCCAATTGAGATCACGGGTAACGGCGCGAGACTGCAAACCACCGTCAATCCAGCTTTTACACTGACCAACAACAGAAGGTCTCCAATCATCTTTATGCTGTTCAAGAATCCACTGGCGAAGAAAATCCTCGTGCTTTGCAAGGGGTAAATACCAATGGGATGTTTTCTTTTTGATGGGAGCTTGTCCACTGATGGTGCTAACCGGGTTCATCAATTCATCAGGGCTCAGCGTAGACCCACAGCTTTCGCATTGGTCGCCAAAGGCACGATCGCTTTTGCAGTTGGGACAAGTTCCTTTGATAAAACGATCCGCTAAAAAAGTTTGGGATGCCTCATCAAAATACTGTTCAGTTTCCTTGATTTCAAGCTCCCCTCTGTCGTTCAGGAAAGTAAAAAATTCCCTTGCTGTTTCATGGTGCAGGGGGTCTGAAGTGCGGTGATATACATCGAAGCTAATTTGAAGATCAGCAAAATCCTCTTTCATTGCCTGATGGTATTTATCAATGATGGCTTGAGGCGTAGTGCCCTCTTTCATTGCTTGAATGGGGATGGCAGTACCGTGCTCATCACTGCCGCAAACAAAGACTACATCTCTTTTCTGAGAACGCAGGTAACGTGCATAAATATCGGCAGGTATATAGGCGCCAGCAAGGTGCCCAATGTGTTTGAGTCCGTTGGCATAAGGCAAAGCACTTGTGATCAGGTATCGTTTAGGAGCTTGGTTCATTTTTCTATTTTCGTATCCAGCAAAAATAACCAAATGTATTGAATGAGGTAGTGAACATTTTATCAGATTATTAATTGAGATCATATCAAATAATAGCAAATGGAAGTTTACTTTTATGAAATGAAACTACCTCCATATTTAAACCCCGGTGATACGATAGGAATTGTTTGTCCAGCTGGCTACATGCCTCTAGAAAATGCAACTGCATGCATAAAAACATTGAAAAAATGGGGGTATAAAGTTGTCAAAGGAAAAACCTTGGGAGGAAAATCAAACAACTATTTTTCAGGATCGGATGAAGAGCGGTTGAATGATTTTCAGCGGATGCTTGACAACGACCAAATCAAGGCAATCATTTTTGGAAGGGGTGGATATGGAACAACAAGAATTTTAGACCAGGTCAATTGGAAAAGTTTCAAAAAAAATCCAAAATGGATTGTAGGGTTCAGCGACATAACGGTGCTTCATGGTTACATGCATGAGCAGCTGAAGATCGCCAGCATACATGGTCCAATGGCAGGTGCTTTTAACAATGACGAGGGTGAAAACAGGTATACGTTGTCACTGAAAGATACGCTAGAAGGCAAGCCAGTGGCTTATTTGATCAAACCACACGAATTGAATAAAATTGGCATCGTTAAGGCACCTATTGTTGGTGGCAACCTTTGTTTATTGGCCCATTCCATAGGCACAAATGCTGAGATTGACACGAGTGGAAAGATTCTGTTCATTGAAGACATAGGAGAACAGTTGTACAATATCGACAGGATGATGTTGCAACTGAAAAGAGCAGGAAAATTGAAGAAGTTGAAGGGCTTGGTTGTAGGAGGATTTACGGACAACAAGGATACGGAACGCAGTTTTGGCAAAACAGCGTATCAAATCATACATGAAGCGGTGGCTGAATATAAATATCCCAAATGCTTTGGATTTCCGATTAGTCATGAAAAGGAAAACCTAGCCATTCAAGTTGGGGCAACCTATAAATTGATCATAGATGAAGCCCAGATAACACTATCTTCAATCTAAAAACTAACCAATCAGGTGTCGAAGGGCGGAATCTGCTGTAGGGTAAATGAAATTAAATCCGGATTCTTGCAGCTTGGCAGAGCTTACGGTGGTGCTTTTTAGGACTTCCACGCTCATTTCACCCATGATCATTTTCAACAAGAAAGAAGGCACCGTAACCGGAATGAAAAAATTTCCGTTCATTGATTTGGCAATGCCCAAGGTAAGTTCCTCGTTTGACACTACGTTGGGAGCGGCCAAATTGTAAACCCCTTCCATTTCAGGAGTCTCGATTGCATGGATAAAGGCCCGACAAAGGTCATCGATGTGAACCCAGCTGACCATCTGCTTGCCTGATCCCAACACTGCAGCAACACCCAACCGAACAGGTTTTTTGAATTCAACCAAAGCACCACCTTCATTGCTGAGGGCTATTCCCAAACGCAGTTTCACCAAGCGTTTGCTGAGGTTTTTAACCTGATCGATACTGTCTTCCCATGCCTTGCATGTTTGTCCAAGGAAATCAGAAGCAGCAACGTCGTCTTCTGTAAAAACTTTTCCAGCATCAGGGCCGTACCATCCGATGGCAGAGGCACTGATTACGGCTTTGACTTTATTGGGCTGGGTGGAGAGACAATGAAAAAGAAGCTCGCTTGATTTTGTTCTACTTTGTCTTATTTCCTCTTTTCTTTTTTTGGTCCACCTCTTTTTTGCAACGCCTTCACCCGCTAAATGCACGATATAATCTGTTTTGGCGATTGCCTGGGCATCGATCATCATTTTTTCAGTGTCCCATTTTGCATAATAAATATTGCCACTGGGTCTGAAACTATTTTGTTGTGATGTAGCGCGATAAAGAGAGGCTGTTTGGATGGGGTTTCTGGAGAGAATGATCACATCATATCCTTGCTGAAGCAGGTGACGGCTCAAAGCTGTTCCAATCATACCTGTTCCACCCGTGATCAATACTGTTGGCATTGTAAAAATTTTTACAAAATTAGGATGAATAATCAACATTCGGTGCTAAAACGTATTAACAAATCAATTGATGTCTAGTGAAATAAAATGCATTTTAATTGATTTCCCTTCAACAAAAAAACCGCTTCAATTTTACTTGAAGCGGTTTTTTATATGTTAGTTTGATAAACTATCCTCCGGCATAACCAGTGTTTTGTTTAATGGAACCTTTGCTGTTGTCAATTTGTCTTTGTGGATAAGGCAGCAAACGATGCTTTGTTGGGATGAAGGTACGGGCAGGTTTATAACTGCCTTCAGAAGGCAAGGAATTATAAACTGATTCAGCCATACCCCAACGCACAAGGTCAAAATGGCGATCACCACCTTCAAACGCCAATTCCATGCGGCGCTCATACATCAAATCATTGAAAGTAGGAGAAGCGATGGTTGGCAATCCAGCACGCCTGCGAACTGAATTGAAATGAGTAGCAGCAGCAGAAACTCCAACAGTTCTGTTTGTTGGACCACCACCATTGAGGTTCATAATGGCTTCAGAAGCGATTAACAATACGTCAGAGTATCTCAATGCTGGGACATTTAGGCCCGCAGCCCAACCGACATATTCAACTTCGTATGGTGAATTGTATTTCACACAAACGTAATCAGATTGGTTGTTGGGAGCTTGAAGAATATCAGTAAACCCGTTGTAAGTAATGACATCAACGCCACGTTTTGCAACAGTTGCTGCTTTTCTGAGGTCACCGGGTTGGTATGAGGTATAAAGATTTTTTGTAGCACTAACCAATCTCCAACCCTCACCCATGGGTTCTGGATGCAATCCACCCCAAACATTATTAGGGAGCATCAATACAGGCGTGATTGGATATTCGTTCATACGAGCACCCAATCCAAACAAAATTTCTGTATCATTTTCATGTGCAATGCTAAATACTTGGGCATAATTTGCAGAAAGAGCATGCTTTCCAGAAGAGATCACCGTCTCAGCAGCTGCTTTAGCCTCTGCCCATTTTTTCTCATAAGCATACACTTTAGCAAGCATTCCCCACGCTGCTCCTAGACCCGGGCGGCCTTCTTCGTGTTCCCAAGTAAGTTGGGAAGTTGCAGCTTTTAAGCTGTTTTCTATCACCATCCAAGTCTCAGCTTCGGTTTTGCGAACCAATGCTGCAGCGGCATCATTTGAATTATAAATTGGCAATCCACCGTAACGAGCGGCCAATTCAAAATAAGAGAATGCAAGTAGAAAATTGGCTTCACCCAAAATCCTTTTTTGGTTGTTTGCATCCATTTTGATGGCAGGAACATTGGTAAGTACGTCAGTAGCTCTTTTTATGGTTTTGTAGTAAGACACATAAGAGTTGTGGCTTAAATCACCTTCGTTATTTTGGCTGGCCCTGAATTCGGACATGGCTATATAGTCTGAATAATTGTCATTCATGTAGGCATTGTCACTAAACGTTTCAATGCTGGACCATTCTTCTCCACCTAGTGCCTCTTCGTCTTGCAAAGGTGTGTAAACACCTGCCAAGGCCGACTCTGCTTGAGCAGCAGTTTTCCAAAATACGGCATCAGTGAACTCATGGGGCTTCTTGTCTAGGAAATCCTTGCTGCAAGATGCCACAAAAAACAGCACGAGTAGGATGGCTATGTTTCTTTTTGAAGTATTCATGATTTGTAGTTATTAAAAGTTAAAGTTAACACCGAAAATAAATGCTTTTGCCATTGGATAAGTTCCTGTGTCTACACCAAACATATTGTTGCTGAATCCACCTTCAGAGCCAACTTCAGGATCGAATCCAGTATACTTGGTTAAGGTTATCAGGTTTTGAGTGGTAAGATAAACACGGAGTTTTGAAATTTTATCCCCGGTAATTTTTTTATCAAATGTATATCCGAAAGTCAGGTATTTTAAACGAGCAAAACTTCCATCTTCAAGATACATGGTATTGTATTGCCTGTTGTTGTTCAAATCTTTGATACTTACTCTTGGAACAGTGGTGCTCTTAGAAGAAGGTGTCCATCTGTCAAGTATGGCTGGACTGTTGTTGTAGCTAGAACCTTGCATGAATACGCCACCCAGTTTAAGACCATTGAAGATTTTATTACCTTGGCTTCCAATCCAAAGCATGCTCATGTCAAACTTACCATATTCAGCATTGAAGCTAATAGATCCAGTAACTGAAGGAAGGCTGTTTCCTGCATTGAACCTGTCAGCAGAACTGATGATTCCATCGTTGTTTCTGTCTTCGAACTTAACATCACCAGCAACGGCATAAGGTTGAACCTTGTTTCCAGAGGACCCTTTGTAACCATCGGCTTCGCTTTGCGATTGAAAAATTCCAATTGCATTTAGCACGTAAAAATGACCCAAAGATTGACCTTCAGCGATTCTTCCAATTTCAAAATTCTTATAATTGGCTGCGAACATATCTGTTTTACCCGAAACACCGAATGAAATCAATTTATTGTTGACCTTGGCGAAATTACCGGTGATGCTGTATTTGAATTTGTTATCACGGTTGCGGTAGGTTAATCCCAAATCAAACCCTTTGTTAGAAACTTCACCGGCATTGCTGAAAGGAGCATCTGAAACACCCAATGAGGCCACCAATGGAACTTGAACGAGGATGTCCGTTGTTTTTTTGTCAAAATAATCAGCAGTCAAGGTAAAATGGTCATCCATGAAAGTTGCATCTACACCGATATCAGTTTGGGTAGTAACCTCCCATTTGATGTTTGGATTGGAGTAGCGATTTTGTGCAACAGCAGTGAACGGATTGCCATTCAAGGTTGGAGAGCCAACACCAGAGATGGTGCTGTAATATTGGTAGTTAGGGATTTTATCGTTACCCAACTGACCCCAACTTGCACGAAATTTCAAGTCTGAAATCGTGTTTGACAAACCTGCAAAGAACTTCTCTTTTGAAATTCTCCAACCTCCAGAAACTGAAGGGAAAACGCCCCAGCGATTTTCTTTGGCAAATTTTGAAGATCCATCTGCACGCACATTTGCTGCAAAAAGATATTTATCAGAAAATTCGTAACTAAGGCGACCAAAATAACTCTGCAAAGCATAGTCATCAGCACCACCATTAGGACGGCCTGGGAAACTACCAGCGTTGTTATAGTATCTCAGTGCGGAACTTTCATCTCCAAAATCATAAACGGTACCAAGGGAAACGCCTTCATAGATACCTGATTCCACGGATGTACCAGCAAGCGCTGCGATGTGATGTTTAGTCATGCGCTTATCAAAGGTTATGGTATTGTTCCAAATCGTGGTGCTGCTGTTGCCATAAGATTCGTTCAAACTATTTCTTGATTCTAGGCCGCGACCACCACCAACGGCGATC
>JBILHX010000126.1:0-8469 GCA_044350285.1 Chitinophagaceae bacterium
GAATGGCTTTTCGCTATCAAGTGCCGGAATTAGAAAATGGCGGTCCATTGATCAAGATCACCAATGAATCTACTGAATTCAGTTTTCCTGAAGAAACCAAAGCATGGTTTACGCCAACAGCACAGGCAGAATATCAATTGTTGAATATAAATGACATGCCGGGGGAATCTGAACGGCCTTTAACACTGGTATTAAAGAATGGATTCTATGCATGTTTGGGTGAAGCAGAAATGGTAAATTATTCCAGAACAAAGTTCAAGTCGGTTGGTAACGGAACCAATAAATTAACAGGTGTTATGTATGATGCAGTTGAAGAAATTGCACCATTTGCCACTCCATGGCGTTTAATAATGGTTGCCAAAACACCCGGAGTTTTGTTGGAAAACAACGACATGATGTTGAATCTTAATCCGCCAAACAAAATTATAAATACCAGTTGGATCAAGCCTGGAAAGGTTTTCAGGGAAGTGACATTGTCTACAACAGGAGCCAGAACGGCCATTGATTTTGCTGCTAAACATCATCTTCAATATATTTTATTTGATGCTGGATGGTATGGTTACGAGTATGATGATTCTTCCAATGCCACAAGGGTGAGTGTGGACCCGAAACGAAACAAAGTCAACAATCTTGATTTGAAATCCGTCATTGCTTATGGAAAATCAAAAGGAATCGGTGTGATTTTGTATGTAAACCAACGTGCATTGGCTAAGCAATTGGATGTTATTTTACCTCTTTTTCATTCTTGGGGAATAGCAGGCGTAAAATTTGGATTTGTTCACGTAGGCTCTTTTCGTTGGACTAACTGGATGCATGAAGCAGTAAAAAAATGTGCTGAGCATCAGTTGATTGTGGATATACACGACGAATATCGCCCCACAGGATTCAGTAGAACTTATCCAAACCTCATGACGCAAGAAGGGATCTTGGGAAATGAGGGATTCCCAACAGCTACCCACAATACAATTTTGCCATTCACGCGTTTTATTGCAGGTGCTGCAGATTATACCTTTTGTTATTATCGTCAAGATTTCAAGCAAGCATCAGCCATTGAAAATGGCGTGCCAAGAAACAAGTTTATTAAAACAACTTCTGCTCACCAACTTGCTTTGGTTGCTATTTTTTATAGTCCATTGCAGCATCTTTTTTGGTATGATAAACCAGCAGATTCGCAAGACGAACCTGAACTTGCTTTTTGGGATTCTATTCCAACAGTATGGGACGAAACAAAAGTATTGACTGGTGAAATCGGTCAGTATGTTTCTGTTGCAAGAAGAAGTGGTGAAAAATGGTTTGTTGGTGCGATTACAAACAATGAGGCACGGAATATGGAAATGTCGTTTTCATTTTTAACTCCAGGAAATGAATATGAAGCAACAATCTATTACGATGATCCATCTTCTGAAATCCGCACCCATGTTGGTATTCAGAAAAAAATTGTTAACAATAAAACAAAATTGACGCTTAACTTATTGGCATCTGGCGGACAAGCAATTGAAATAAAACCCATTGTTAAAATGTAATGTTTTTATGATGAATGCATAAATTTTTCAATGCAACAAATAGCAGTAATTTTGTCGACTAATTTGTTAACGTGAAAAGACCATCTGATTACATCATCCTATTTTTTTTAACTATTTTATTTTGTGCGCTGATTGTTGTCACCATTTTTTCGAACAGAAAAAGATACACAAGTGCATCTCATCCTCTCTATAAACAGTTCGGCATAAGAATTCCCCAAGGGTTTTCAATTCATGGCATAGATGTGTCAAAGTATCAGCAAAACATCAATTGGAAAAAAGTAAGTGAAATGGAAGAAGATGGACGTAAAATCAGCTTTGTATTCATGAAGGCAACAGAAGGTGTTTCACGCATCGATCCATATCTATTAAATAATTGGAAGCAGTCAAGGAAGCATAAAATAAAGCGAGGGGTGTATCATTATTTTCTTGCAACACAGGACGGAAAATTGCAGGCAATGCATTTTCTGAACAATACATCTTTTGGAACCGGCGATTTAAGGCCTGCGGTGGATGTAGAAGATCTTTATGGTGTGAAATACAGGGTTATGCAGAAACGATTAAAAGATTGGTTGATTACAGTTCAACATAAAACAGGCCAGATCCCAATTATTTATACCAGTGCAAAGTTTTATCAGCATTTTTTGGCAGATGATTTTTCCGAATATCCAGTTTGGGTAGCCCATTATACGGATAATGAAAGTCCGGATGTAGCGGGAGAATGGTGTTTTTGGCAACATTCAGAATCAGGAAGGGTGAATGGGATTTCGGGTAAGGTAGATTTTAATGTTTTCAAAGGGGATAGTACAGATTTTTCAAAGATGTTGATTGAGGACTTGAAAACAATCAAAAATTAACGAATTGTAATATCTGCAGTTTGAAATAAGTAAATAATATAATCTGCTAATCCTTTTCGGTTTGCAGTTTTGCATGAGGTATTTAACTTTTTCTCAAGTACACGAGTCTTTAAATCAGATATTTCTAAAGATGTCAACAAAGAAGTATCAAATTAAAATCGATCTTTTAAAACCTACTTTTAATTTAAAAAATTAAGCTGTTTCCAAGGATATTCACCATCATTGCGCTGAATTTTTCCGGGGGTACTTCTCCCATCTTTAATGTATTTGATGAGCAGTGTTTTTAACGCTTCAACAACTTCAGGAAATTTATCCTGCACATTGTTTTTTTCAGCTGGATCAGTATTTAGATTGTACAATTGTAATGCAGGTAGTCCCTCTTCAGCTTTTCCCGGCGTTGGAAAACTCCATCCTCCAGAACCTGCACCAAGAATCAGTTTCCAGTCTCCCTTGCGTATAGCAAAATTACCATTGAGGGAATGATGAACAGTTGCTTCGCGAAAATTTGTGTTCTTGGATGGGCTTAACAATAAAGGAAGAAGGTTATAACTATCTTCTCCTTCATTGTCATTGAGCGTATAACCAGCAATGCCTGCAAAAGTTGCCATGAAATCATTCAACGATACTGTTTGAGAAACAGTTCTATTGCCCTTCACTGCTGCAGGCCACTGCATCAATAATGGAACCCGATGCCCTCCCTCAAAAATATCAGCTTTGTGTCCACGCAATTCATTGCTTGGATCATGACCGTTATTTTTCAGGAATTTAAAATCAGCCTCTGGAGAGCAGCCGTTATCACTCGTGAAAACAAGGATTGTATTTTTTGTCATGTTGTTTTCTTCTAAGGCCTTTTGTATGGCACCTACAAAGTCATCAACTTGTTTGACAAAATTTGCATAGACATTCAATCCTGATGTTCCAATGTATGATTTGCTTGGCGCAATTGGTGTATGTGGAGCAGTGATGGGTAAATATAGAAAGAATGGCTTGCCAACCTTTGCTGCTTTTGTAATGTAGTTTGTAGATTTTTGTTGAAAATCTGGCATTATATTTTCAAGATTCCATCCCTCAACCCCAGTTCCAGCTCTACAATCTGCGTAAGGTTGCTTTGGATAAAATACGGTCGGATTACCAATTATCTTGTCGTTTTCAATATATGCGTAAGGGGGATAATTGGGAGCATCCATCCCAAAGAAATATTAGAAACCAACTGATTGCATATACCGATTGAAAATGGTACCACATTCCGATTGAAAAGTGTACCACTTTAATGGCGGATTAATCGTCATTTTGGGTTGAACCAAATTGACACAAATTCATGCTAAAAGTGGACACAAATCATCAGATCATTTTGTTGTTTTACAGAGAGGGTTTAAGCATTCGTCAAATATCCAAAAAACTTAAAGTTCACCGTCGAACTATTGGCTTCGCACAAGTTTGTTTTTACCACACTGGAATCAGCTGCCTTTATCAACGTTACTATTGCACTTGTGACTTCTCCTCCAGCCCTGATATTGCCTGTTATAGTTGATTACTGGGCGGATAGGTGCAAAGAAATGATAAGCGTGAAAGTTGTAAGAATGAATTTCATGATGTTATATTACTCCAAAACCGAAATCGGGTTAATTAATTTAAAAATTCCTTCATTTATTAATCAGATGAATTGCTGAACAAGGAATATGCTGTATTTGCAAATGGTTGAGGCATTAAAAATTGCATTAAGGGTAGCAAATTAAGCAAAAACAAAATGGCTGATTGTTGAATTTGTATGAATGGTAAATGATCCTTAGGGAAGCTGGATTAGCAGAATTATTTGGACAAACAAACCAAAATATCAGTCTGCATATTATTAATTGCTTCAAAGACAAGGAGTTAAATGAGAATTCAGCTGTCAAGGAATCCTTGATAGTTCAAAAGAAGGTAATCGAAGCGTAAAGAGAAACTTGGTCTTTTATAATCTTGATGTTATTATTTCAGTAGGGTAAAATCTAAACACGGTACTCAATTCTGGCATTGCGCCTTTTGCTGGACTGAATTTTCAAAATATTGATTCATTTGGGAAGTGTGCAATCCGGTTAATTATTTGAGTAGGTGGAGGCTAAAAAAAAATTATGTAGCCTCCGTCTCCTTTAATTGAAAACCTCTAGTGTTTACAATTGGCAGAAAGGCATTATGCAAAAATGTTCCTTTAAATGTTGAGTACATCACACCTCGTGTAGTTGAAATTGAAATTGAGTTTAATGTTTCAAAAAGAGTTTGTGGAATATTTATTTTGCCATCTGATTCAATTTTTACAACTTCTTCAAAGTTCGCAATACTGTAAACACAACTAACTGCTATCGATCCTAATTGAGATTTTTGATTCTCACATTTGATTTCAACATCTACAATTACAAATAGCAACTTTTTTAAATGATCTATCTTACTCTCTATATTGATATTAAAATTAAAATTTACCAATGGCACTTCTGAGATTAAAGGGGGAGTGATTGAATTTGATAACAACTCAATTGCTTTAAGTTGAAAATCAGCATTAATCATTTGATTTTTAATTTGTGACATAGTTATGCAGGGATTTTTGATGCTGAAGCAGGCCAAAAATTTCTATTTGATTTAGCGTTGGTATTAAATCTTCCAAATTAACTTTGGTTGAAAGGTGTAAAATATTGTACTGCTGGTTGTGCATTTTGTAAACTTAAAACGAAATGGACTTCATTTAGCACTTGAATTTGCTTTGGGATAAAAAGTTCGGTTATTGAAATCTCTAATGCAACTGCAATTTCCGACAAGGTATCAATAGTAAAATTTTGAGTCCCACTTAACCATTTTGTAATCTCTGAAGGATTCTTATTCATTTTCTCAGCAAATTCACTTTTCCCATAACCCCTTTTTAATAAAAGGTCGTCAATTCGAGCTGCTAAAGTCATTTTAGTGCTTGCCTGCATTTTTTCTACTGGTGTAATTTCATTAAGCAATTCACTTATAATTCGGCTTTTACGCCTTTTCGTTGTGTTATTCATCTTCATTGTTTTTAAAAGTTAGATTTCCTATTAATCTTGAACCATCATTTGACCATTTAGCATCACCATCTCTCAGCCTTTGTATGATGTCTTTAGAAACCTGTATAATTAATTTTGCTTCATTTGTTAATTTTTCGCTCTCTTGCCAGGCTCTGATATCAGCAGGCTTATGTCCTCCTCCTCCCAAAAGAATTGCAACAGATCCATATCTTATACAATAGAGTCTTAACTTACTTTCAGGATCGTCGTAAAGTGCGCAAACTCCATCTCCCGGTAATCCTTCAGCTTGCTTGAAAAAATGTTCTCTTGCCCCAGTTTTCTTTCCAATTATTTCAAGTCTGTTTACGATCGACTTTACCTCTTCAAAATGATTTTGTTTGTTTTCATCAACAAAGTGATCAAATAGTGTTTCATCATCACCCTCCAACAATATAGAATAGACTGTTGCTCCTTTCCCCGAAAATTCATCTATTTCTATAATATCGTAATTCACTTTTGAATAAAATATTATACAATAATATGATTAATAATGGAATTAATTTTACTTATAAGTAAAATTTAGTGATTTTATATGAAATCTCAATATATAACTAGTTATGGCATGTTTACAAGTTCTCAAAAAACAGATAATTCAAAAATATTTTTAAGTCAAGACTAAGTTGAATAATTTGTTGTAACAACTCCGGTGGTAGTTTTGAAATTAGCTGAAAACAAAAAAGGAAATTCTCCAAATAATCGCTTTAAATCTATTCAAGTGTCAAGGATATGATTCCCTGCCGGCAGGAAACCACCACATAAATTCATTAAATAGCAAACCCTTCTCTTTTCGTTGAGAAGGGTTTGTGCCCAGGACTGGATTCGAACCAGCACACCTCGCGGCGCTGCCACCTGAAGGCAGTGCGTCTACCAATTTCGCCACCTGGGCATGCAGCAAATATACACAAGTTCAGTAAATAGTTAAATCTCAAAAAGATACTTATGTATCAACTATTTGATAATAAACTTAACAGCAACCGACAACGTAATCCTTATCTTTTCAAAATCTATTTGTGGAAGTGCTACAGATTCAGCACCTGCCCTCATCATTCTTAATCCATCTTGTTTAGCTACTTGAACTTGTCCATCTGCATCATTGCTGTAATCAGATATCAACAAGGCACCGCCAATTTCTTGGTTAATGGGTTTTGTTAGTGCTACAGCTTTTTCTCTTGCATTCAAAATAGCCCTTGTTCTGCAAATATTCTTAATCTTGGTGATGTCTGAATGGCCCACTTTCTCTACCTCTGCATTGGCGATACCAAGTTCTTCCAGTTTCATGAAAACCTTTGTTGCCAGCACAGCATCTCCCACCTTCAACTTATATTCCTTTGTTTTGAGCACATCCTTCTGCTTCAGTGCATAGTATCGAAAATTACTTTGGATGTTTGATGTAGTGAGTTCCTTCTCAGTGTTGATAGACAAAAGCTTCAATCCGGCAACCATGCGTTTTTCCAGTTCTTCCAATGAAATCTTGTCTTTTGTATCGGCTTCAGATAGTGTGATGCGGATAAAAATTTCATTCGGAGTTACCAACGTATCTGCATAGCCGTTGACTTCTATATATGGTACGTCTAGAAAACTTTTTGTTTGGCTGAAGCCAACGAAACCAAAACTAAACATCACAATGATCAAAAGAAAAGTAGCTTTCATAGTTTGTAATTTATCGGTTAAAGTAAACATAATTTATGAATTTATCAATGAGGCAGGTCATTTGAATTTACCTTATTCAATAGATGAATTTATGAAGCTATTTCACAAAACTTCAGCAAACAATTTAATGTTTGTTAATATTAATATACCCTATTACATAGAAGGAACATGGACTGAAAAAACAAATGCGGATAATAAGAAAAGGATTTTTCCAATTCCGCAAACTGCTATTGACGGTGCATCGAATTTACCTGGTTATTTGAAACAGAATCCTGGATATTAATTTGTAATTATCTACATAAAAAAGACCGAAGCGTAATTGCTTCGGTCTTTTTGTTTGGTATTGTTGAAAGGATTAAACCCTTTTGGGCTTATTTAAGCGCAGATGTATCAACCCTTGTTGGAGTCTCTTTACCTGCTACAATTCCTTTTGCACTCAATGCAATTGAACGGATAATGGCTGTCATGTTTTCCAAATCCAACGTGCCAATTTCATCGCTTGCCTTATGGTAGTTCGCTTCACTGTCCATTTTGGATGTAGAAATGGTATGGGCCGGAACACCAAGCCTGGCAAGGGTTGCATTGTCTGAACGATAAAAAAGATTTTGATCAGTATATGGATCAGGATGGAATGTAAACCCTGTATTGTCTAGGTTTCTTTGCAAGATGGCACCCATATCTGTTTTTTCAAATCCGGTGATGTAAGCACTGTTTTTACCCCATTTGCTTTCCGTACCAATCATTTCAATGTTGAACATGGCAACAACAGAGGCAGGATCAAATTGTCTAGAAAAATGTTGGGCTCCAAATCCACCCACTTCCTCAGCAGTAAAAGCAGCAAAAATGATGGTTCTTTCGTTGTCGTTTAATTTCTTGTAATACTTGGACAGCATGATCATGGCGGTGGTTCCAGCTGCATCATCATTTGCTCCGTTATAGATTGAATCATTGTTCACCATGCGCTTGCTGTTGATGCCTAAATGGTCATAGTGTCCAGAGAAAATCACGATTTCATTCGGCTTTGATTTTCCAGGCAATACACCCACCACATTGGCCAATGGCATTTCGGTAATTTCTTGGGAAGCATCGATGGTAAAGGTTTTTGGAACGACTGAACCAAGAATCATCACAACATTCGGTTGAGATGAAAACATCTGAGAGCGCATTTGGGCAAAACGACCAAACATGCCGGTATGTGATGAATCTGCAATGACAATTGTGTTTTTTGGGGAAGAAAGAAGTTTTCGCACTTCGGTGGCAAAATTCATTCCCTTGGCAATTTTCACTATTTGATACCCAGACTTTTCTGTAGCATTTACAGATGCTTTAGGGGATAAGAGCATGATTTTTTTGGCATCAATTTCAGCGCCGTCGAAAACAACG
>JBILHX010000032.1:0-28128 GCA_044350285.1 Chitinophagaceae bacterium
TCTTCACTTTTTTTAATGGTGGCTTCGACAGGCTCAGCCACCATATTATAAAGGGATGCTGTCACCACACTGAATCTTCACAATTTGAAATAAGGAAATTGGTTAAATTTTAATATCTTGATTTTCAATGAATTACAAAGACATCATTATAGATGTCTTATAGGGGCCCCTAAAAAAAAGGTTATGACACATTTGTTTCTTCATACAAAAACTAACCTCAACCCTCTAAACATTCTCAACCCTCTAAACTAACCTCAACCCCTTCAACAATTTCAAACGTCGCCATCATATCAACCCACCCAATTCAGTACAACGCGCCGTTGTTTAAATTCCTTACTGAATCGGGGAAGTTTAAAATAAAAGTGTTTTATACATGGGGAGAAAATTCACTCAATGTTTTTGATCCAGGTTTTGGGAAACAACGTTCCTGGGATATAGACTTGCTAAGTGGTTATGACTACCTATTTGTTAGGAATACATCTGAAGATCCTGGTTCGCACCATTATAAAGGAATCATCAATCCTGATCTCATCGAGAAAGTCAATGAATTTAAGCCGGATGCAATTATTGTATATGGATGGAATTTTCATTCTCATCTCAAACTGATAAGGCATTTCAAAGGAAAAATTCCTATACTTTTCCGAGGTGATTCTACCTTATTGGATGAAAAAAATAGATTCAATTTCAAAAAAGTTCTTCGAAAATATTTTTTGAGATGGGTTTACAGCCATGTTGACATTGCCTTAAGTCCAGGAACTGCCTCCGACGCGTATTTTCAATTTGTTGGACTCAAGCAACATCAAATCATCCGAGCTGCACACGCAGTGGATAATGACAGATTTGCGCTGTCATTTGAAGCAACCGCTCAGCGAGAAAACCTAACTACTATTTTATTTGCAGGTAAATTTGAACCAAAGAAAAACCCTTTATTGCTCATCAGGGCATTTAAAAAACTGTATGAAACAAACAATGACATCCACCTCGTTTTGGTAGGCGATGGAGTGCTCAAGGATAAAATAATAAATGAACTAAATCCGCTCACAACCCTAAACCCGCAACCATTTACCTTGCTTCCATTTCAGAATCAAAGTCTGATGCCTTCGGTATATCAAAAAGGTGACATATTTGTATTGCCTTCTCAAGGACCAGGTGAAACTTGGGGCCTCGCCATCAATGAAGCCATGGCTTCCGGCTGTGCAGTGATTGCAAGCGATAAATGTGGTGGTGCAAAAGATTTAATCGAAGAAGGTAAAATCGGTTATGTTTTCAAGTCAGGCGATGAAGATGACCTAGTTGATAAAATGCAATGTATTTTAGAAAACGAGCGCTACGTAGAGATGGGAAAATATGCTACTGTGAAAATTGAACATTTTACATATCGTCATTTTCTAGAATCCTTAGTTGATATTTTGAAGTTTAAACCTTAAACCTCAAACTTTAAACTCAAAGTGAACCTTCAACTCAAACAGAAACCTTAAACTTTCAACTAAAACGAACATTGTAAATCTAAATAATTAATTTATATTTACAAGGATGATTTACCGAAAAGTAAAAAAAGAGATTGATTTTTTATTGGATATTTTCCCAGCAGTGGGGATTCTCGGTCCTCGTCAGGTGGGTAAAACAACGTTGGCTAAAGAAATAGCAAAAGATCGTCCCAACGCTACTGTATACCTAGATCTTGAGCTTCCCTCCAACATCAATAAGCTCTCAGATCCAGAGTCATTTTTCAACATCAACGCTGATAAATTGGTCATACTGGATGAAATTCAGCGGATTCCTGAACTATTCCAAGTACTGAGGGGTGTGATTGATCAAAGACGCGAGAATAACAAAAGAACATGTCAATTTCTAGTGTTGGGATCAGCTTCACTTGAACTAATCAAGCAATCATCAGAATCACTTGCAGGGCGAATAGCTTATAAACAGATGACAGGCATTCTCCTTTCTGAATTGGAAAATCCACAAAAGGAAATGAATGAACTTTGGTTGAGGGGTGGCTTTCCAGACAGTTTTACTGCGAAATCAGACATCATTAGTTTTGAGTGGCGTCAGCAATTTATTGTAACCTACTTGGAGCGCGATGTACCTCAATTCGGTCCACGCATCCCCGCCAATCAGTTGAATAGATTATGGACTATGCTGGCGCACAATAATGGAGGGATGTTGAACACTGCACAATTGGCTGCAGGCTTAGGAATAACCAACCCTACTGCTAGAAAATATGTTGATCTTTTAGAAGACCTACTCTTGGTAAGGTCTTTGTACCCATGGAGTGGAAACATTGGGAAGCGGTTGATAAAAACACCTAAAATTTACATTAGGGATAGTGGATTAACGCATGCATTGCTTGGTATCTCAACCTTGAACGAGCTGCTAGGACACCCAGTATGTGGAGGAAGTTGGGAAGGCTTTGTATTAGAAAATGTAACGGCCTACTTACCACAAAATGCGCATGCATATTTTTACAGAAGTTCAGCCGGTGCAGAAATTGACTTGTTGATTGAAATTGGCACACAACGTCTGGCAATTGAAATCAAAAGGTCTTTATCTCCTGTTGTATCAAAGGGTTTTCACATTGCATGCAAAGATGTAAACGCCACCATGAAATTGTTGGTTTACCCAGGCGATGAATCCTATCCAATTGCTGGCGGAATCCAGGTAATGGGCATCAAAGATTTAGTGAAGCTAATTGAAGGATATTGAAACACCATTTGATGAAACGCTTCATTTTTATGATAAACAACGATTAAAGAACAATGTACAAATCAATCAGTTACTGGTTCTCTTTCTTCTATGCAATATTGTTTTTGATGACATTAGTGTCTGATAGCTATGGAACTATATCCATAGTATTGTTTTGTTTGATTGTATTGTCAGTATTATATAAAATGGGACAAGGCATTGTAATGCTTGAGTCGGTATCTCTATTCTATGTTTTTACTTGCTTGGTGATGCCTGTAGTTGGCTACAAGTACTACAATTATGAGAATCAATTGGCCAAACTTTTCAGGCGTTTTATGCAGGTTCCTGAACAAGATTATTTTGGATATGCATTGCCTGCGCTGATTTTATTTAGTTTTATCCTGTCGTTTCCCCTGAACAGCAGAAGATACGAGGATTCTGGTGAATTTCTTTTTCAACATATAGAAAGAATTAAAGAATACTTAAAGAAAAATCCCAATTTAGGTGCAACTATAATGATTGTTGGTGCAGTAGAACTTTTATTTAGTGGAATTTTTCCAGGAAGCTTTCGTTTCTTTTTTGATATATTTTTCTTCTCTTCTTTTACTGGTTTGTTGATGGTTTACTTGGGCGATAATAAAACATACAAAACATTTTTGATCCCAGCTTTCATCTTGTTGTTGTTGGTTAAAGCCTTAGAATCTTCCATGTTTACAGTGATTGCCTACATGAGCATCGCAATGGCTTCCTTCTTTTTGATTGGAAATAAAACAGGGATCCTTAAAAAAATTGTTTTTTTTATTGTTGGATGTTTTTTCTTGTTGGTGCTTCAGAACAGTAAAATGGCCTATCGAAAAGTGATACGAACAAGTGGAAATAATTCTGTTCAATTAAGTACATTTATTGATATCGTTCAACAACAATTTTTCATTTCAGAAAACTTTTTTCAAGTCAATGAATTTTATCCAGTTTTCATTCGCTTGAACCAGGGGTTTAATGTTTCTCAGGTAATGAAACGAATTCCTTCAGCCCAAGATTATGACGGTGGAACCATGATCCAAAAAAGTATATTGGCCTCAATTACACCCAGATTTTTATGGCCTGACAAACCAATGGCAGGAGGTCATTTTAACATGAAGTATTATGCTGGAATAACAATCATTTTTGGTACATATTCAACTAATGTTGGTCCACTTGGTGAAGGATATGGGGCCTATGGTGTTTTTGGTGGAATTCTTGTAATGTGCGCTCTTGCCTTCTATATAAGGTTTGCTTATTTCAAGGTTTGGCGCATCTCCCTGAAATATCCCATCATGATTTTATGGCTTCCTGTGATTTTTTATCAAACAACCTATTCTGCAGAAAATGATATTTTACAAATCCTTAATTCAACCATTAAATCCTCCATTTTCCTTTGGTTTGTTTCCAAAGTTCAGCCGAGGTGGTTTGGGATAGAAAAAGAATGAAGAATGGCCTTCGACAAGCTCAGGCACCGAATACAGTTAAATGAAGAATGAAAAATAGAACAGCCTTTGGGTTGATTATTTAAAAATAAATTAATAAAAAATTAAAAAAATAGCTTTTATATATAGAAAAAAAAATCATGCTTTTTTTAGCATAGAGAAAGTTTTTGATATTGTTGCAAACGAATTTCAACAAGCGAAGAGCATTCAAATTGAAAAAATTATCTTGCCATTGAAAAGCAGTGGATTTTTTTCAATTGGTATCAATTTATTTTATTTATTAAGGTTTAAAAAGAGTCTATTTCAAATTACAGGAGATGTACATTATGCGATGTTGGTTTTGCCAGCCAAGCAAACCGTTTTGACAATACACGACTTGGTTTTTTTGCATACGTACAAGGGTATTCGAAGACTTTTTTTAAAATGGATTTTCCTTGACTTGCCTGTTAGGAAAGCGAAATTTATAACGACGATTTCAGAGAAATCAAAAGAGGAAATCATAAAGTTTACGGGTTGCAATCCCATTAAAATTCAAGTAATTCCAAACCCTGTAGACACGGGCATCACATTCATTAACAAAGAGTTTCATGCTGTTAAACCTATGTTGCTTTTTTTAGGGACAAAGGCAAACAAAAACCTCGAAATATCAATCGCTGCCTTGTATAGATTGTCTGTTCATCTGCGCATCATTGGAGAACTTACGTGCCAACAAAAGGAAATGCTGGAAAAATTTTCCATAGACTATTCTAACGTATACAGCATCTCGCAAGAGGAATTACAAAAAGAATATCAACAGTGTGATGTTGTGTTTTTTCCTTCAACCTATGAAGGATTTGGACTGCCTGTAATTGAAGGATTTCAGGCAGGACGCCCAGTTCTGACAAGCAACATTTCACCAATGAGAGATGTTGCCGCTGGTGGCGCCATGTTGATTAATCCAACATCAATTGCTTCCATACGAAATGGATTGATTAAATTGATTGACGAACCTCTCTTACGAGAAGAAATGGTAAACAATGGCTTTGAGGTGGTTAAGGATTACGCACCATCGGCCATTTCCCAAAAATATGAACAATTATGGGAGCAGCTAGTTTAAAGTTTTTGGTTTAAAGTTGTTTGTCTTGCAGCACCTCACTTAAACCTTAAACTTTCAACCTTAAACAGAAACCCAAAAAACATTAAACCAAAACTTTAAATCAACATGTGCGGCATTACAGGCATACTTCATTTTTCATCATTACCCGACGCAAGTTACCGCGTTAGGGAAATGACCAATGCCATGACCCACAGGGGACCTGATGCTGAAGGTTTGTACAATGACGATTGCATATCTCTTGGTCATAGACGTCTATCCATCATTGATTTGAGTGATTCTGCTAACCAGCCCTTTAAAGATGATTTAGGTAATTATGTGTTGGTTTTCAATGGCGAGATTTATAATTACCTTCAAATTAAACGCGAGCTCTCTGATTATAATTTTATCACAACCAGCGATACAGAGGTTTTATTAGCAGCATTTCTCAAGTGGGGAATTGATTGTGTAAAAAAAATGGATGGCATGTTTGCCTTTGCCTTGTGGGATAAGCCTGCAGAAACATTGTGGTTGGCACGCGACAGAATGGGTGTAAAGCCATTGTATTTTTTTCTCCAAGAAACTATTTTTGCTTTTGCTTCTGAAACAAGATCTCTTTTGTCGTCTGAATTGATTTCACGTGAAATAGATCATCAATCTCTTTTTGAATATTTATCTAATCAATCAACTGGATACCCTAATACCATCATTAAAAATATTCAAGAGTTAAAAGCTGGAACTTATTTGAAGATAACACGTTCATCAACTGAGCGTGTTGCTTATTGGAATCTAACTGATATTGAACCCATTGGTCCTGTTGATCCTGTAAGGGTCCGAAAGACAGTTTTTGACAAGCTACAGTCAGCCGTTAGCAAACGTATGATCTCTGATGTGCCAATGGGGGCATTTCTTTCTGGTGGTATTGATTCTTCTGCAGTTGTTGCATTGATGAGTCTCAACAGCAGCGCTAAAATCAACACATTCAACCTCGCTTTCTCTGAAAAGGAATACGACGAATCGGGTTATGCTGAAATTATTGCAAGAAGATATGGTACGTATCATGCAAAATATCTTCTTCGTCCGGAGGATTTTCTTGCCCAAGTTGAAGGTGGACTCAATGCAATGGATTCTCCTTCAGCGGATGGTATCAATACCTATGTCTTGTCTGGTGCCATCAGAGATGCTGGCCTAAAAGTGGCTTTAACAGGGATTGGTGGTGATGAATTGTTTGCTGGTTATCCGGGATTCTTGCAATATTATAAGTTGAATAAACTATATGGAAGTTATCAGTTCTCAAGCCCATTCCGAAAATTGGCAGCTCAGGCTTTAACCTTTTCCAAATCAAATAAATTGAAGCGTGTAGCTTCACTGCTTAATGTTGGACATGCATCAATTGATGAGATTTATCCAATCATCAGGCAAATACTTTCACCTGGATATATTCAAAAATTTATTCATACAGATATACATTCTTCATCTCTCAAATCACAATTGCAACAATCTAAACGGGATATACAAAATCTAGGATTATTCAGCCAGTTTTCGATAGCAGAATACATGGGCTATACGCAACATACCTTGCTAAAGGATGCTGATCAAATGAGTATGGCTGTTGGTTTGGAAATCCGAGAACCCTTTTTTGACCATCATTTGATCGAGTACGTTTTATCCTTGCCAGACAGCATAAAATATCCAACGTATCCTAAGCAATTGTTGGTTGAAGCACTCTCGCCACTCTTGCCTGATGAAATTGTGCACAGAAAAAAACAAGGTTTTGTTTTGCCTTGGGAAAAATGGATGCGCAAAGAATTATTTGAATTTTGTAATACTCAAATTATAAATTTAGCACAACGCGACTTTATTAAAGGGGAGGCTCTTTTGCAATATTGGAAAAGATTCCTAAAACACGATCCTTCTGTTAGGTGGATGGAGCTTTGGCAGTTTGTGGTGTTGGGGAGATGGTTGGAGCGAAATCACATAGTTTAAAGTTTTTTGTTTAAAGTTTACTTAGATAGAAAAAAACATTTTTTCTCAGTGTTTTTCTTATGTTGATTATTCAAAACAACTTTAATTTGCCTCACAAAAGGCATGTATTCATTCGAAAAATTGCAAACCTGGCAAGAGGCAAGGAAGTTGGTTGTTATAACGTATAAAGTTGTTTCTGGATTTCCAAGTTATGAGCGTTTTGATTTAGGTTCTCAAATGAGAAGAGCATGTTTTAGCATTGCTTCAAATGTTGCAGAAGGTTCTGCGAGAGTTTCAAAGAAAGATCAGGCTCATTTTTATAATATTGCATTTTCTAGTTGTATTGAACTTCTGAATCAGTTTATTATTTCTAGTGATTTAGGGTTTTGTACAACTGAATAATTTGATGAAATAAAAAATTAAAATTGATTTAGTTTGTAAATTAATCAATGGTTTGAGAAAAAGTATAGATCCTTTGAAGACCAATAAACAAAAAGTTATCAATTAAACTTTAAACCATAAACATTAAACTGACGATATTAGTTTTCACCGACTGGTTCACCCCCGCCTTCAAGGCTGGTGGACCTATTCGCTCCATAGTGAACCTCGTTGATCGATTTAAATATACATACGATATATATGTTTTTACGTCTGATCGTGACTTAAATGATTCTTCACCTTTTGATGTGAAAACTGATCAGTGGATTGAAAACGAGGGGTATTGTATTTACTACCATTCGCCTGAAAAAATGACCTTTAAAAAGGTAAAAGAAGTTATCGCAGAAATTAATCCGGATAAAATTTATTTGAACAGCATGTTCTCAAACATGATTTTACCATTGTTAGCTGCTTCAAAAACTGGGAAAATTATTATTGCACCGAGGGGAATGCTCAGGTCATCTGCGTTGAAAATAAAGCCAATAAGGAAATATGTATATATAAGCATACTTAGATGGTTAAAAATTGACCAACAAATCTGTTTTCACGCAACAGATGCTGATGAAAAACATGATATTAAAAGAATCTTTGGTAAGGCATCTAAAATTGTTGAGGCTAATAACTTGCCTGTTGGGGTAGAAAATGAATTAAAAAAAATGTCTAAAAATAAAGGTGAACTTAAGATGATCTTTGTCGGTAGAATTCATCCCATCAAAAATTTACTTTTTCTTCTTAATTCACTCCAAAAAGTAAAAGGTCATGTTACAATGGACATTGTTGCTACTACAGATGACCAGAAATATTGGTTAGCCTGTAAAAAAGCTATTTTGAGAATTTATCCTGCAACTGAGGTAATCGTTAACATTGCTATACCCCATCATAAAATAAAGTCGATGTTGCAAACTGCTCATCTCTTTGCATTACCAACGGAAGGAGAAAATTTTGGACATGCAATTTTTGAGGCACTTGCAGTTGGTTGTCCCGTTTTGATCAGTGATCAAACTCCATGGAAAAATCTACAAGAAAAATATGCAGGAATGGATTTGCCATTAGGTAATTTATCATTATTCTCTGATGCAATTCAAACTTTTGTGGACATGGAGGATGATGATTGGCAGAAATATCGAAAAGGAGCACATTTATTAGCACTTGACTATGAAAAAAAATTGATTGAAAATGACGATTATTCATTGCTATTTAGTTGATTAGACAATAATTATTTTAATATTTAATCATTCAACATAGAAGTATAAATTAATGAAAGTAGATTTTTCCAGCTATGATAAAAATAACTTTGCATTTGGTGAATCAATAGGGGCTTCAAAGTTTAAACAATTACTGTGGTTCCTATGCAGTCCATTGCTCATCCGAAATCCATTCATCCCATTTAGTGGTTTTCGCAAATGGGTCTTAATTCAATTTGGCGCTCAGATAGGTATTGATGCAAGAATTCGGCCGGGAGTACAAATAAAATTTCCATGGAAATTGAAGCTAGGAAACCATGTATGGTTGGGAGAAAATTGTTGGATAGATAATTTAACAGATGTCACCATCGGTAATCATTGCTGCATTTCACAAGGAGCCATGCTGTGTACAGGTAATCATGATTACAAATCACCTGGCTTCGAGCTTATCATGAAACCAATCGTGTTGGAGGATGGTGTATGGATTGGTGCCAAAGCCATTGTTTGCGCTGGGGTTACAGTTCATTCTCATGCCATGCTTACAGCTGGTTCAGTGGCAACCCGCGTCATGGAAGAATATGGGATCTATCAGGGTAATCCGGCAGTTAACGTAAAATCTAGGCGATTGTGAGTTTAAAGTTTTTAGTTTAAAGTTTAAATTTTGTCTACTAGGATATAAAAGGATTTTTTTAAATTTTAAACTTTAAATATTCAACAAAAAACATGACTTTCTAAACACGCTATTCCTCTTTTTTAAACTTTAAACATTCAACAAAAAACTTGACTTTCTCCATAATTACTGCTTGCTTTAACGCTTCATCTACTGTTGCCGATACCCTGAAAAGTGTTTCCAGTCAATCTTATCAAAACATTGAGCACATCATCATTGATGGGGCATCAACTGATGATACATTAAAAATCGTGCAGCAGTTTCCCCACGTTTCAACAATCATCTCTGAAAAGGATGCCGGCATTTATCATGCAATGAACAGGGGAATAGGTTTGTGTACGGGTGAAGTTGTAGGTATTCTCAATGCTGATGATGTTTACGCACATGAAGATGTTATTTCTAAAGTAGCTGATCTGTTTAAAGATGCATCAGTTGACGCTATATATGGTGATTTGGTTTTTGTTGACCAGCAACATCCGGATAAAATAACCCGTACTTGGAAAGCAGGAACATACCATTTTAAACAGTTTTACAATGGTTGGATGCCTCCTCATCCAACATTTTTTGTAAGAAGATCTTTGTACCAACAGTATGGGAAATTCAATACAACGCTCACTTCTGCAGCTGATTATGAATTGATGCTGCGCTTCTTGTTAAAGCACAAAATCAAGCTGGCTTATTTGCCAGAAACCATGGTCCGGATGAGACAGGGTGGTAAAAGTACGGCCTCACTAAAAAACAGATTGATAGCAAACAAAGAAGATCATTTGGCTTGGAAGATAAATGGCTTAAAACCTCATCCTTTTACACTAATTTTGAAGCCGCTAAGAAAAATTAAACAGTTTATAACCTATGGGTAAAGTAGCATTGGTAACAGGCGTTACAGGACAAGATGGTGCATATCTTACAGAACTTTTATTAGAAAAAGGATACACCGTTCATGGCATAAAAAGAAGGTCTTCGATGTTTAACACTGATCGAATTGACCATTTGTACCAAGATCCTCACGAAAAAGGGATTAAATTAACATTGCATTATGGTGATCTCACTGATTCTACCAATTTGATTAGAATCATTCAGGAAGTGCAACCAGATGAGATTTATAATTTGGCTGCAATGAGCCATGTGAAAGTTAGTTTTGATACTCCTGAATATACCGCTAATGCAGATGGTATTGGAACATTAAGAATTCTAGAGGCTGTTCGTTTGTTGGGCCTAACCAAGAAGACAAAAATATATCAGGCTTCAACTTCGGAATTGTATGGACTCGTTCAGGAGGTTCCTCAAAAGGAAACGACACCGTTTTACCCAAGATCTCCCTATGCTGTAGCAAAACTTTACGGATATTGGATAACGGTAAATTATCGTGAGGCTTACAACATGTATGCAGTTAATGGAATTCTATTCAATCATGAAAGTCCGTTAAGGGGAGAAACCTTCGTTACCCGAAAAATCACCCGTGGAGTGGCTAAAATCGCCCTGGGTATGCAAGATAAAATCTACCTTGGAAACCTTGATGCTAGGCGCGATTGGGGGCATGCAAAAGACTACGTAGATGCCATGTGGCGCATTCTTCAACAACCAGAACCTGAGGATTATGTTATCGCAACAGGTATAACAACCCCTGTTAGGGATTTTGTAAAAATGGCATTTGCTGAGGTTGGTCTCGAAGTAGAATTCAAGGGAGAGGGAATTGAAGAAAGGGGATATGTGGTAAAAGCCAACAACCCTGAATTTCAGGTTGAAATAGGAAAAGAAGTGGTAGCCGTCGATTCTGCATATTTCAGGCCTACCGAAGTTGAATTGCTCATAGGCGATCCTACAAAAGCCATGACAAAATTAAACTGGAAGCCAAAATACGATTTGCCCATGTTGGTTCAGGACATGGTAAGCAGTGATGTTCAACTATTCAAGAAAGAAAAATTGCTTAAGGAATCAGGATTTGACGTAAAGCACCAATATGAATAAGTTGAAGAAACTAAATACAGTTGAAGAAGTTGAAGGGGTTGAAGAAGTTTAAGTTATGATTTTCTTCAACCTCTTCAACCACCTCAACCCTTTCAACTGTATTTAGTTGCATCAACCCCTTCAACTGTATTTAATTGCATCAACCCCTTCAACCAACTCAACCCCTTCAACATTGAAAAAGGACTCTAAAATATATATCGCCGGGCACCGAGGAATGGTGGGTTCTGCCATTCACAGGCATTTAGTGGGATTGGGTTTTGAGAATTTTATTTTTAGAACTTCATCTGAACTTGATCTCCGTGATCAGCGTGCAGTGAATGAATTCTTTGAAGTAGAAAGACCAGATCATGTGTTTTTGGCTGCTGCTAAAGTTGGGGGGATATTGGCCAATAATAACTACCGTGCCGATTTCATTTATCAAAACATCATGATTGAAGCCAACGTAATTCATGCAGCTTACGCAACTGGCGTTAAAAAGCTGTTGTTTTTGGGCTCGTCTTGTATTTACCCAAAGATGGCAACCCAGCCAATGTCTGAAGATTGCCTGCTAACAGGCACATTGGAGCATACCAACGAGCCGTATGCAATTGCAAAAATTGCAGGAATCAAAATGTGTGATGCTTATAGGGACCAATATGGATGTAATTTCATATCCGTGATGCCAACCAATTTGTACGGCCCAAATGACAATTACGATTTGCAAAATGCACATGTTTTGCCATCCTTGATAAGGAAGTTCCATGAAGCAAAAATCAACAAGGATCCTGCTGTAACAGTTTGGGGAACAGGTTCGCCAAGAAGAGAATTTTTACACGCAGATGATCTGGCAGAAGCTTGTTGTTTTTTGATGGAAACTTACAATGAAGCTGGACTTGTTAATATTGGAACAGGCGAGGATGTTACAATCGCCGACCTGGCTGTGCAAATAAAAGATGTTGTTGGGTATGAAGGAGCTATTGTATATGATCATACCAAGCCAGATGGTACACCTCGCAAGTTGATGAATGTAAATAAACTTTCAAACCTTGGTTGGACGTACAAGATTGCGCTTAGAGAGGGTTTAGAGCGTGTTTATTCAGCGTATGGGGAAAAATGAGGAATAAAATGAAACATTTAACGCGGTGTCTGAGCCTGTCGAAGACTATTTTTCATTCAATTCTTAGCGGTGCCTGAGCCTGTCGAAGGCCATTTTTCATTCTTCATTTTTATTAATCTATGTTCTCATTTTTTAAACGCAAGCTGCTAGATCCCTTTCCGTTTCAATCTTTGAAAACGGACTACCATTCTCATATTATTCCAGGTATTGATGATGGATCTCCAGATGGTGAAACCTCTTTGATGCTTATCAATGGGATGCTACAGCTGGGATATGAGAATTTTGTAGGTACTCCGCATGTTATGGAGGACATCTGGCAAAACAATACGGAAACAATCCAAAATGCTCATCAATTGCTACAAGACGTTCTAAAGATTGCAGCAATTGAAAATAATGTCAGACCCGCTGCAGAATACCTTGTAGATGGCAATTTTGAACAACTTCTAGCTGATAAAAAGAAACTTCTTACAATAAAAGACAATTGGGTATTGATAGAAATATCTTTTATTCAACCACCCATGCAATTGCACGATATTATTTTTGAGATGCAAATGCAAGGTTATCAACCGGTTTTCGCTCACCCCGAGCGCTATAACTATTATCATTCAAAGAAAGATGAACTGCAAGCAGTCAAATCTGCCGGTTGCCTTATCCAATCTTCTCTCGTTTTCAGGTTATTATGGTCCAGATGTGCTTAAGTCTGCTGAATGGCTGATTGCTCAAGGCATGACAGACATCCTAGGCACAGATTTACACCATGCTCGTCATTTGGAGGCTTTACAAAATTTAAAATTAACTCCAGCGCTTAAAAATCTGCTCGATTCATTGGCTTTCAAAAACATGCTTTTAGCCTAGTGAACTAATAAATTCGGTAACTTCTTGTACTGATTTCTTAAAATTTATCTGAGGTGGAATCTTTTTTTCATAGGAAGCTGCCAATCGACCAGAAATAATAAAGGGTACGCCATTTAATTTTTTTAGTGATAAGTTGATAAATTTTTCAAAACTAAATGCACTTGACACGGAAGTTAGATGACTGTATATGAAGTCAGGATTTTTGTGTTTTATCACATATTCAACATCCTCGATAGGAACATTTGCCCCCAAATAATATACTTTTATTCCTTTGCTTTTCAATAGAAACTGAACATACAGCAAGCCAAGTTCGTGAAACTCCCCCTCTGGTAAAAAAAGGATGCCTGTCTTATTTAGTTTGATCATTGGTGAAATCATCTCCGTGCCTACAATGAGTTTTTGCTTGATCATATTCGACACAAGATGTTCTTGGGCTGGATTGATATGCCCTGTTACCCATAGAACACCTATCCTTTCCATAAAAGGAAATATGAGTTGATGGATTGTTTTTTCAATTCCCCTCATTTTGATATAATCATTCAATACCAAATCGAAAACATCTAAATCCATGTTAATCATGGCTTGAATCATTGAATTGACAACATTCTCTTGTTGTGCATATTGATCATTGATCGAGAGGATTTTTTGTGACATATCACTCTCTGTCATCTTGTCTATATGTGATATCTTAAACCCATACTTATTTAATAGGGCGACATTGAGGATTGTTTTGAGTTCCTCATTGTTATAATAACGAATGTTTGTGTCAGTTCTGTTCGGTTTCAGGAAAGAATATCGTTGCTCCCAAATCCTGATGGTATGGGATTTTATACCACTTAAATTTTCTAAATCTTTGATTGTAAATGCATTCATGATAAATAGATGGTATTTTTATGTCAAATGTTGAAGTATTCTCAGCTATTAAACAAGATAAGTTAAACTTTGTTCAATCCTTGGCGATAAAAAAATAAACAAAATATTGGTGCGGTATGATAAAGTTGTTTAACTTTGTTCTATCAACGTTTAAACAAAAAAAATGTCTACACAAGAATTCAGCCAACTCTTGACTCAAAATTCTGAGTATTTAAAACCTTTCGCAGTAACGCTTACCAAAGATCAAGAGTCTGCAAAAGATTTATTGCAAGAAACGATGTACAGGGCATTGTCTAACCATGACAAATACAGTGTAGGTACAAACATTAAGGCATGGTTGTATACAATCATGAGAAATATTTTCATCAATAACTACAGAAGAAAGTCAAAACAAAATACTATTTTCGATAACAGTCCAAATGATTTTCTGCTCGATTACAATCAATCAACTGTTCCGAATGATGCAGAGTCTAACATGAGGATTAAGTTCATCAATGCGGCAATTCATGACCTTCCTGCAATCTTCAAGCAGCCTTTCATGCTATATTTTGAGGGTTATAAATACCACGAAATTGCTGACATGCTTGAAGAGCCTCTTGGAACCATTAAGAGTCGCATACATTTCGCACGAAGACTGCTGAAAACACAAATCAGCAAGTTTTAAATTAATTTCAAAAAGTGGCTAAAAAAGCAGTCGTTATCGGCAGTGGTTTTGCTGGATTATCTGCAGCATCCTTTCTTGCGAAAGCAGGTTGGCAAGTTGATGTATTGGAAAAGCACGATCAGCCTGGAGGAAGGGCAAGGCATTTCAAAACAGACGGTTTCACTTTCGACATGGGGCCTAGTTGGTATTGGATGCCTGATGTCTTCGAAAGATATTTTGCACAATTCGGTAAGAAATTATCCAATTATTATACACTGACTCGTTTAGACCCTTCGTATAGAATATATTGGGATGTTGATTCAATGGACATTCCAGCTAATTACAAGCAATTAAAGGAGCTTTTTGAGCAAACAGAGACTGGTGCTGGAGCCCAGTTGGATGCATTTATGGAAGAGGCTGCCTACAAATACCGTGTTGGTATCAGCAAATTGGTTTTTAAACCTGGACAATCATTAATGGAGTTTTTGGATAAAGAGTTGATTGCAGGTTTGTTTAAGTTGGACGTTTTTAATGACATAAAAAATCACATAGGGAAGTTTTTTAAACATCCCAAGCTCCGTCAAATGATGGAGTTCCCTGTACTATTTCTCGGCGCTCTCCCTGAAAATACACCTGCCTTATACAGTTTAATGAATTATGCAGATGTAAAATTGGGCACATGGTTTCCGAAGGGAGGTATGTATAAAATAGTAGAAGGCATGCGCAAACTTGCTGAAGAGCAAGGTGTGCTGTTTCATTTCAATGAAGATGTTGTTTCCATCAATGTAAAAGAAGGCGTTGCTGCATCGGTATCCTCTAAATCTGGTAATGTATTCAATGCTGATGTTGTGGTTGGAGCTGCTGACTATCATTTTATTGAGACAAAATTATTGGAGGAAAAATACAGGAGTTATTCTGAAAAATATTGGGACAAACGGGTGATGGCACCAGGTTGCCTTATCTATTATGTTGGTATTGGTACTAAAATTCCTGGTCTTCTTCACCATTCACTCTTTTTTGATGTGCCTTTCAATCAACATGCCAATGAAATTTATGGTCAACCTTCCTGGCCAAAAGAACCTTTGTTTTATTTAAGTGCAACATCAGTTACGGACGAGACACAAGCACCGGAAGGTTGCGAAAATTTGTTTTTCCTGATTCCAATTGCCGCGGGTTTAGATGGAGATACGGAAGCTGTACGAGAAAAATATTTTGAAATCTTAGCTGATCGCTTAAAAGATAGAACAGGAGTGGATATTAGAGGGCATATTTTATACAAACGTTCTTATGCTTACACTGATTTCATAACTGACTACAATGCATTTAAAGGCAATGCTTATGGATTGGCAAACACATTGATGCAAACAGCAATTTTAAAGCCCTCTTGTGTTAGCAAAAAAGTAAAAAATCTCTACTATACCGGACAGTTGACGGTCCCTGGTCCGGGAGTGCCTCCAAGTTTAATTAGTGGGGAAGTTGTGGCTGAATTAATCAAAAAGAAGTATTAAGTGAAAAAATCAAACTTCTTTATTTAACTTTAGTGTAATGATTGCCATATTTCATCAAGTTTCTCATGAATGTAGTAGAATCACTACAAAACGATACAGTACATCGTTTAACAGTGCTATAAAGTTGTTAGACAAAAAAGTACGGGGCCCAATTTATGATATTTACGGATTAGTTAGGTTTGCAGACGAAATTGTAGATACTTTTCATGATTTTGATAAGTCTTATTTGCTTGCGAAATTCAAATCTGAAACTTATGAAGCAATTGAAAATAAAATCAGCCTCAACCCAATATTAAACAGTTTTCAGCGAACCGTTAATCTTTACAACATAGACCATAAGCTCATCGATGCATTTTTCAAAAGCATGGAATTTGATCTTGATAAAGCATCTTATGATTCAGATGGATACGCTGAATATATTTACGGAAGTGCTGAGGTAGTTGGTTTGATGTGTCTTTACGTTTTTTGCAACGGGAATGAAAGTTCTTATGAGCATTTAAGGCCTTCTGCACAATCACTCGGTTCTGCCTTTCAAAAAGTAAATTTTCTTCGCGATGTAAAAGCTGATTATCAGCAGCTAAACAGGGTCTACTTTCCAGGAGTTGATTTTGGCTCGTTCACCTCTGAGATGAAGTCTTCTATAGAAGAAGATATTGCAAAGGATTTTTCTGATGCATATAAAGGGATCTTACAACTGCCAATCACAGCGCGTTTCGGAGTTTATCTTGCCTACAAATATTACTTGAGTTTATTCAAAAAAATAAAAGCGCTTCAACCTGAACGAATTCTTGAAGAACGCATTAGAATTCCAAATTACATGAAAGCATGGGTGGCCGCGAAAGTTGTTATTAGAACCCAGCTTAATATGCTATAGAAGAGTTGAAGGGGTTGAAGTAGTTGAAGAGGTTGAGAAAGTTTAGGTGTTTAGGAGGTAGAGTCTAAACTTTCTCAACAACTCAAAGCCTAAACAATTAAACGACTCAACAACTAAACCTTCTCAACTTTCTCAACCACTTCAACTCCTTCAACCTCTTCAACTACTTCAACAGGCCGAAGGCCTCTTCCATTACCTTTCCCCTCACATTCAAATCCCCAAATAAGTTTTTTGCAACGGGATGAACCCTGTTTGCCAACAAAACAAATACAAGTTTGCTCTCTGGATCGGCCCACGCACAAGTTCCTGTAAATCCTGTATGGCCAAAGGTTTTTGGTGATACATTGATGGCTGGATAAGGAATTTTTCTTGTTTTATTGTCTTTCTCTGGCTTGTCAAAACCAAGTCCACGCCTGCTAATTTCACTTTGATAGGCAGTAAATAAATCTATGGTGGAAGCTGAAATAAATCTCTTTTCATTGATAATCCCCTCGTTCATGATCATCTGCATCAGTACTGCAATCTCATAGGCATTGCTGAATAAACCGGCATGGCCAGCAACCCCTCCAAACATGGCGGCACCAGGGTCATGCACAGATCCGCGTATAAGCCTTTCCCTGAAATAAGGATCCTGCTCGGTGGGTACAATATTCTTTTTACTTATAAAGTTAGTCGGATTGAATCCGCTGCTTCTGAAACCCAATGGCCTGTAGAAGTTGTTCCATACATAAAATTCAAGCGGTTGGCCACTTACCGCTTTCACTACCTCCCCCAAGAATATAAAATCATTGTCGCTGTATATGTATTCATTTTTTTTGGCAAGATTAGATGTAAGGATTCTGCTGTACATCGTGTCTTTCCAATCCGTTCTCATATACAATGAGTCATCTATCTTAATTCCATAATTGCTGCTCTGCTTCTTGCTGAAATATGCTGGCAACGCCTTGTTGGTGATGCTATCCGCTACTTCCTTGTAAAAAGGAATAAATGCTTTCAGACCAGCTTGATGCAGCAAAATTTCTTTAATGACAAGTTTCTCCTTGTTTGATCCCCGTACCCATGGAATGTAATCCCCCAAAGTTTTATCAAGTTCAATTTTTTTCTCGTCAAATAGCTTCATCACAGATAGGGTGGTGGCACAAATTTTAGTTACTGATGCCATGTCATACACAGATTCAGTATTAACTTTCTCTATGCTGTCATAGCTTAAATGTCCATAGGACTTCTGCAACATGATTTTCCCATCTTTCAATACCAACAGGGATATGCCTGGGGTCGCCTTTTGACGTATGGCATCGTTGGCAATGGAGTCAACAACACCCAACGAAAAGTTTTCTTTTTGCGTGAATTTATTTTCTGTTAATGTTGCTTGACCCATGAATGAATAACCCGCTCCTTCATCCATCCCTTGAGAAATGCTTACGGGCAGTTTTCCTTCTGGAGGAATTTCCCCTCTAACCATTTTCGCTGCAACTTGTTGTGTGATCATTTCATCATCATAACAAATGAAAATATTTTTTAAACTGCTGAAACTCTTTGCTGCATAAGGGTTTCCGAAGACAATCAAGTTGGTGGATTTTTCGGTAGATAGGGCATTAACCAACTTCACAGTTGATGCGCCAATTAAGAAATTGTTTGCAGGATATCGAGGTAATTCATGAAGCGCAACAATTATTTTTTCATAATTTTTTTGCAAGATTTTAAGCAAGCTATCTGCCTGATAATCGTTCATCGTGTTGTCAAAAATGAACACATCAGCATTATAGGCTTTCCTTATTTCAGATGAAAAAACAGTGTTTTTGTTTTTTCCTACTTCCAATAGTGCATATTTTCCCGACTTATCTTCTTTTAATGGGAGTGATTCATTATCCTCATATTTTGCAAGCGTTATTGCTTTCTCTGTAATTCGCCTTCTCAACTCATTTGATTGTTCATTCAATCTTTTGGTCAATTCATCAAGATTTGACGGCATCAAATTTGAAAGCCCCTGGTCGTATTTTGCCTCCAACACCTTTTTTGCATGCATGTTGATTTCTTCCCAACTGATCCTCTTTTCTTCAATAGCCGCCTTCACCTTTGCGATTACCACCGGTACTTCTCCAGGTAAGCACAGCATGTCATTTCCTGCAATCAGCGATTCAACACCCGCTGCGCCATCAGGATATACGGCTGCTACCCCTTTCATTTCCAATCCATCTGTAAACGTTAATCCCTTGAAACCGAGTTCGTTTTTCAATAGTTTTGTAACAATGGCTGGTGAAATTGACGAAGCTCTATTGGGTGTGCTGTCTATTGATGGAATAAATAAGTGGGCTACCATGGCACTGCCTACGCCTGCATCAATTAATTTTCTAAAAGTGTACAACTCAAGGCTGTCAAGTTGCTCTCGTGATTTGTTGATGATCGGAAGTGCAAAGTGTGAATCCACATCAACATCTCCATGTCCTGGAAAATGCTTTGCACTTCCCATCACCCCTTTGCTTTTCATGCCCAGCATATACTGTATTGCCATGTCAGCCACTCTGTATTTATTTTCCCCGAAAGATCGATCGTTTATGACAGGGTTGTTTGGATTATTGTTGATATCTGCCACTGGTGCAAAATTCACCTGAATCCCCATTTGTTTGCACTGATCCGCAACCCATTCGCCATACTTGTACACAAGTGATTTGTCTTGGAGTGCACCCAACATCATCATTCTCGGCAATGATGCTACACTGTCGAGCCTCATGCCAACACCCGTTTCTCCATCAACAGCAATCATAATCGGAGTTTTTGCGATGGATTGAAAATGATTGATGAGTGATGCCTGTTTAACTGGGGCACCTTGGAAGATACAAATACCGCCGATATTGTATTTTTTGATGTCTCGTTCTACCGTTGTGTCATAAAAACTGACCACCTTGGTTTTGGCATCAATTCCTGATAACCTGACCATGATAAGTTGCGCAATTTTCTCGTCTTCAGTGAGGGTTTTCAAAACACTGTCGGCCCAAGCGGCAGATTTCTGTGCAATTGACTGATTTGCAAGGAGTAAAAAGAGTATAAAATGCAGTAATTTTCTCATGATCATACAGCTATGTTTCATTAATTTTGTGTGTTGGGGATTATCATCTCCAATTCACTAAAATTAGAATAATTGTCTGACTTAATTCATCTCTTACCCAATCATATTGCAAACCAGATTGCTGCTGGTGAAGTTATCCAACGCCCAGCTAGCGCTGTGAAGGAATTGTTGGAAAATGCTGTCGATGCTGGTGCATCTGAAATCAGCCTACACATTTTAGATGCCGGGAAAGCCATGATTCAGGTGGTTGATAATGGCCGGGGAATGAATGAAACAGATGCTCGGAATTGCTTTGAGCGGCATGCCACTTCAAAAATTACCGAGATTGAAGATCTTTTCAAAATCAGAACGATGGGTTTTCGTGGAGAAGCATTGGCTTCAATTGCTTCTGTTGCACAAGTTACCATGCGCACAAAAAGAAAGGGGGATGAATTAGGAACGGAAATTGAAATTGAGAACAGCCATGTCATAAAGCAGGGACCTTGTGCTTGCGCCGAGGGGACATCTTTCACCATGAAAAATTTATTTTTCAATGTGCCCGCCCGAAGGAATTTTTTGAAGGGGAATGTAGTCGAGTTAAAAAACATCACAGAGGAGTTTACGAGGGTGGCACTTTCTTTTCCTGAAATATTTTTTTCCTTTACCATCAACGGGCAAGAAGTTTTTCACCTGGAAAGTGGAAACTTAAAGCAGCGTATCGTCCAGCTGATGGGCAATAGCATGGTTTCAAAGCTCGTTCCCATTGAGGAAAACACTGATTATTTGCATATTTCTGGCTTCGTTGGGAAGCCGGAAACTGCGAAGAAAACGCGGGGGGACCAATATCTTTTTGTGAATAACCGCTTTATTAAAAACAACTACCTAACGCACGCCGTATTTGGTGCTTTTGAATCCTTGATTCCTGATAAAAGTTATCCGTTTTTTGCCATATTCATGGATTTGGATCCAACTCAAGTTGATATCAATGTTCATCCTACAAAGCAGGAAATCAAGTTTGAGGACGAGAAATTAATCTATACATTCTTGAAATCTGCTGTCAGATTGGCTTTGGCTCAGTTTAGCATCGCGCCCACCATCGATTTTGATTTGGATCCCTCAATTCAACACTTGGAAGTTGTTTCTAGGCCATCCTCTTCCACAAAGGATAGTGAGGCCATGGCAGGTGGGTTGTACAAAAGTTTTGTGAGTAAAAATCAGGCGCACAGAATTGAAACATCAAGCAACTTGAGCAATTGGCGCGATTTTTTTGAGACCAATAATGCACAGCAACCCATCAGACAAGCAGATCTCGGTGAGGGTACAACCCATACTTTCAGCATCCCTAAATCATCATCGGCCTTGGTTCCATCAGATTATAATGGGGTTTCCCAATTCCATCAAACATATATTTTATTTGAACAGTCCAACGGTGTCACCGTCGTTCATCAGCAATTGGCACACCAACAAATATTGTTTGAAAAATTCAATAAAGTTTGGCAAGGAAAGGGAATGGTTGTTCAACAAAATTTGTTTCCCATTGCCATCAATCTTTCTCCAGCAGACACGCAAATCTTGACAAGCATCTTGCCTGATTTGTTGCATTTAGGCTATCTTATTGAGCCTTTTGGCGTAAATACTTTTTTATTGCAAGGCAGCCCAAATGAGCATCCAACGGAAAACGACCGTACCGTAATTGAAATGATTTTGGAGGACGTAAAAGATGCCACATCCACATTGCATCAAGCATACAAGGAAAAGATTGCTCGCACAATGGCTAGGAAGCACGCTGTAAAGACCGGTGTTAAATTGACCCACGATGAAATGAGGTTGATCGTAGAGCAGTTAATAGAATGTAAGCAGTCAAATACGCACTTTGATGGAAAGCCAACTTTTATCGAGGTTAAAAAAGACTATCTGAGCAATGTTTTTGGGATATAATAAAAGAATGAAGAACGAAAAAGGAAGAATGAAAAATGAAATTGGAAAGTTTCAAGTTTATGGTTTAAGAAAAGGATAATAACCTAAATATCAGGCTGTTATTTTCTACATTCTATTTTCCCCTCACCTTCTCTCGAAGAGGAAGGTGAGGCTATCCCTTCTTAATAATGCATCACTGTCCCCTTCGGGAGACAGTGATGGGAAGGAAAATTCAATAGCCTAGAGTTTAAACCCCAGGCTATTGAAAAATTCCTTCTTTTAACTAATTTGCTTCAGCCGCTTTTATTAAAAACGCTCCAATTTGCTTTCTGATTTTAGAAAAAGGTGTTTGTGTATTGTTGATCATGATGGAGAAAATCAACCACTTTTTTTTGTTTGTAAAAAGATATCCACTCAAACAAACTACACCTCCGAGAGAACCTGATTTTGCATAAATAAATTCCTCGTTGTTGGATTTATACATGGTTAATGTTCCCGAACCCTCTTTTGGAAAAATATTTTTGATCCTCTCCCAAGGCTGCTCACTCTTGATCTTGTTTAAAATAAAAACCATGTCGTCTGGTGAAAATAGGGTGTACCTGCTCAAACCACTTCCATCAACCCATTTGGGTTTTTGAGGGAATCCAGACAATTCATTGGTCAGCATTTCCTTGATGAGCTCTGCCTCATTCATCTTGTGAAATCTTTGCTGACTAACCATTTCAAGGCATTGGTCTGCAAAAAAATTGTCGCTTCGATGCATCATTATTTTCAACAATGAATCGGTATGTTGTGAATAAACTGTATCTGACTTGATGCCTTCAATTTGATTTGCTAGTTTTTCATCTGCAATGTTTATTGCTTTTCCTAAGCTGTCTTTCAAGAGACTGATCCCCGTTTCAATCCCATTGGTTATGTATGGAACGGATTCCATGGCAGACTTTTCTTTTCCTTCAAAAAGGGTAAATGAGTTTTCGTCTCTCTTACGCTCAACATAAAATTCATTCTTTCTTTCACTACCAAATTTAACTGGCCATTGTATTTCCGGATTAGAATAAAGGAATAAGTCAACGGTATCCCCTGGATAAGATGGATTTTCTTTTTTGCCTTTTTCTTGGTACCAATGTATCTGATTTCCATAAACCGGAAAGGCACTGCGTTCTGTCATATAATACTCGCTGAAATCATCCCAAGACCATCCAAGTCCAAGCGCAGGTGATTGCCAGTTGTTGTTCAGGATATAAAGGGGTTTTTTGATTGTTTTTAACCTTTCAAACAAAGGATGTGTGTTGAAATCGGGCATTAGGAAACTTGGGTCTCCCGTAGGGGTAATCACAACTGCCGTGTCAATCTCTGTTAAATATGCAGCCGGCAAGAATTTCGGAAGGTATTTCATGGCTGCATAACAGCTTACTATTTTTGTATTGCTTGCAGGAGTAAAGAATTTGGTTGATTGATAGCTTAAAATATTTTTTTGAGCAACAGGGTCAAATAAGGCAATGCCAACATGCGAATTCAAGAATGCTGAATCTTCTATGATAATCTTTTTCGCAGTAGACAACATCTTTTGTTGCATCGTACAGCTTCCCATAAAAACAACCAATAAAATAAAAATCCAAGAATTGTTTTGTTTCATATTCTAAACTTTAAACTAAAAACGTTAATCCCTAAACTACTATCCTCGCTCTTGAAACCTCAACCATCTCTCAGGCATTTCATTGTTTCCGGCTAGTTTGAAGTCATTATACGAGCAAGGTATATATTTTTCGTCTGGCATTTTCATCCACCAACGCCCTGATTTTCTACTTTGTATGAAGGTGCTGTCAATTTCACCAAAAGCTATGTGACATTCATTGAACATGGACTTGTCGTTGAGGTCTGCCTCCAGCCTTTCATGATGCACACCATCAATATAATACCAAAGCATCTGAGAGACCTGTTTGGCTAAGTTGTTGATGGGGTCTTGCTTTTGGTTATAGCCATAAATGCCAACTGAAGTCATTTTGGAACTCATGCCTGCAAAACGCATGAGGGAGCATGCTTCCTCGCCGTTGAAACCATTTGGACTGCTGCCTTCCCAAAAAGTGGATGAGCTCAAGGCCGCCAAATCAAATGAAAGCATGTCGCTTGTGCGCATGGCAGGTTCCATTTCTTCTATATCTTCCTTTACTTTTCCCAATCTATAACAATCGAATCGCAACTTATCCATCGTTTCCAACATATGGGGATGTACATAATAACTTTGGAATCCAATGTGGTTATAGTGTTTTACGAAATTGGGCTCACCCGTCAGGATTTCCATCAAAAAATTCTTCGATTTGATGGGGTTGTCGATGGACAGGTCTATGTAAGCATCCACTCCTGTGGCTTCTATCAAGACGTTTTGGCTTCGGTAAGCGTCATACTGTGCCATGGTTAGGTCGTGGCAACCTCCGATGATAACCAGTTTTTTGCCATTCCTGAGCAATTCTTCAGCCACGGTTTTGATGGCGGCATACGTGTCTGCAAGCGATGCTCCAACCTTAATATTGCCAATATCGGCAATTTTAATGTCTTTGTGCCAATAGTAAAGTGAATAAAATTCTTTTCTGATGTTGTCTATCCCTGCATCAATTTTCATCGGTGTTCCATTGCCCCGGGTTTCATTGCACCCTGCAATAACAACATCAATTTCTGAAAGATCAGGGAATTGATCTTCATAAACTAAAACAGTTTTACCCATCTGACCTTCCCTGAACTCAGCATCGCCAGAAATTTTTGCAACATGGATGGGGTCTAGAAAGTCGGTAAGATTGAAAAGGGACATGCCTATTAATATTTAGGCAAACCTAATATAAACTGATGATAAAAGCAGTTCCTAGTTTAAAAAACTCAGGTCTTTGATGATGTCTTTTGCGGTCACGAATTATTATCTTCGCAGTATGGATGCAATCATCAACCAGATAGAAAATTACAGCACTGAGGTCAATTCTTTCTCCGCAACCGATGCAGATAGCCTTGAGCAGTTTAGGATTCGTTTTTTAGGGGTAAAGGGTATCGTTAAAGCGATCATGGGAGAAATGAAAAATGTTCCTAATGATCAGAAGAAATCGTTTGGTCAAACATTGAATGCCTTTAAAATGTTGGCTGAAGCTAAATTTGAAACTGAAAAGGGAAAAATTGATTCCTCTAATGTGGTTGCTGGATTTAAAATTGATGTTTCCCTGCCGGGTATGCCGATGCCTTCTGGAAGCAGACATCCGGTTACGTTGATGAGAAATCGTATTGTAGAAATTTTTGAACGTCTTGCATTCACAGTGGCTGAAGGCCCTGAGATAGAAGACGACTGGCATAACTTCACTGCGTTGAATTTGGATGAAAACCATCCTGCCCGTGATATGCAGGATACCTTTTATCTCTCAACGGACCCTGCTATTTTACTTCGAACGCATACAAGCAATGTTCAGATACGTGAAATGGAAAAATCCAAGCCTCCTATCCGCATCATCTGTCCAGGCCGCGTTTATAGAAACGAGACCATCAGTGCTCGTTCACATTGCTTTTTTCATCAGGTTGAAGGGTTGTACATTGATGAAAATGTCTCTTTTGCTGACCTTAAGCAAACCCTGTATTTCTTTGTAAAAGAGATGTTTGGGGAAGATGTAAAAGTAAGGTTCAGGCCTAGTTATTTCCCCTTTACTGAGCCCAGTGCTGAGATGGACATAAGCTGCATGTTGTGTAAAGGAAGCGGTTGTGCCGTTTGCAAACGCACTGGATGGCTGGAAATTCTGGGTTGCGGAATGGTTCATCCGAATGTCTTGAAAAACGCAGGAATTGATCCCGAAAAGTATACTGGTTTTGCTTTTGGAATGGGCGTTGAAAGGCCTGCTTTGTTGAAATATGGAATAACTGATATCCGGTTATTCAGTGAAAATGATGTCCGGTTTTTAGAACAATTCTCAGGTGTTTAGCCTTTAAAGTTTAAAGTTGAATGTTTAATGTTTTCTTGTCTAATAAACTTTAAACCCCCTAAACTTTAAACCTTAAACCTTAAACCTAAACTCTTTAAATATGTTGAAAAAAACACTAATAACAGGTGCCAATGGACTTCTAGGTACTTACCTGATAAGAGAGTTGTTAAAGTCAAATGAGAAAATTGTTGGTTTATATCGTTCAAAACTTCCGTCCACGCTAACCCAAGAAGAGCTCTCGCAAGTGGAATGGGTCAAAGGTGATATCCTGGATGTCAGCTTGCTGACAGATATCATGGAAGGTTGCGATCGGGTATATCATTGTGCTGGTCTGGTGTCGTTCAACCCTAAAATGGCATCAAATTTGATAAAAATCAATGTTGAAGGAACTGCCAACGTGGTCAATGCAGCGCTTGCATCAGGTATCACCAAGTTAATCCATGTAAGCTCAGTGGCAGCCATTGGCAGAAAGAGAAACAACGCAACTGTTTCTGAGAATACGAAATGGGAGGATAATGCGAATCCTTCCGTCTATGGGGAGAGCAAATACCTTGGTGAGCTAGAAGTTTGGCGCTCTTACCACGAGGGATTGGATGTTGCCATCGTTAACCCCGTTATTATTCTCGGTGTTGGTGATTGGAATCATGGTTCCTCTGCCACGTTCAAAAACGCGTTCAACGAGTTTCCATGGTACACAGAAGGAATTAGCGGCTTCGTTGATGCCGAAGATGTTGCCAGGGCAATGGTCCTGCTTATGCAAAGTTCAATTTCAGGGGAGCGTTTTATCTTGTCTTCCGAAAACAAGTCGTATCAATCCATCTTCACTGAAATGGCAATGGCCTTTGGCAAGAAACCTCCTCATAGAAAAGTAACGCCTTTGCTCGCCTCTATCGTCTGGAGATTGGAAAGAATGAAAAGTTTCTTTTCAGGTAACGACCCTTTGCTCACCAAAGAAACTGCTGAAACCGCTCAGCAAAAAGTTTATTTTGACAACAGTAAAATCCTCAATCAGCTTCCAGGATTTTCGTTTAAAACAGTGAGTGAATCAATAAAGCAAGCCTGCGGGGAATACAGAATACAAAATACAAATGAAAAATGAAGAATGAAAAATGAAGAATGAAAGGCATAGCAGCCATTCGGCTTCAATCCTCCCGATTCGTGCTTCGCACTCTCGGGATCTTCGACTTCAACCGCTTCAACGTCTTCAACCGCTTCAACAATTAACGGGCTGTTCTATTTTTCATTTTTCATTTTTCATTTTTCATTTGTATTATAGGTCAAAATCATAAGGCAACATATCTCCAATCTTTTCCCAATCCCAATATCCTGAATAAAAGAGATCACGTTGGTCGTAGAAGTAACCATTTTCCTCGATTACAATATTGCCTAGGAATTTGATAATTGAAATTTGATAAGGTGTTGTAATCGGGAGTTTTTTTTCTGACAAATAAATTGATGCTGGTTTTTCTTCTTTGAATTGTACCCGGAGCTTTCCGTTAAAGCCAAGCTCCAATTCATTGTTTATGGTCTTGTTATAATGGCTGCTCTCGTACGGATTTTTTATTTGTAGAGGCCTCCCTGTTTTTTCATCAACCAATTCAATTTTATATCCATTGATGTTGAGTGTGCTGTCGTAATAGCACCTAAAAAAATGGAGCAGTGATCCATAATAAGCAGCATCCCTGTTTTCTTGCCAACGCAAACTATCAATCTCTGTTCCTTTCATGGGTTGAAAAAATGGAATGCCTGTTGATTCTGTTGCCCCTGATTTGAATTCGTGTATGAAAGAATCCAATTGATACCTAACCTGATATCCCAATGCTGGATTGCTGATGATAATGTCCTCTTTTGAAACAACTTTTAATTTGTCTTTCTTTTTATAGTAATAAAATTTAAGGGCTTCCGGATTTGTTATAACACA
>JBILHX010000228.1:0-2852 GCA_044350285.1 Chitinophagaceae bacterium
TTCAAAAATATCATCCAACAATAAAATTGGCTCAAATCCAAAATGATTTTTTAACATCATGAATTCAGCCAATTTAAGGGCAAAAAGCAAACTTTTCTTCTGGCCTTGTGAAGCTATTTGTTTAAATGAATAATCATTCAACGTACATTCAAGTTCATCTTTATGGATACCTATGGAAGTTCGTTGTAAAAGAATATCTTTTTGCCTAGCTTGAATCATTTGATCTTTATATAGTTCAAGTTGGGCAGATGGTTGATATGTCAACTTTGGTTTTTCCTTGTCGTCTGAAACATATCCATACAACGACTCGGCCAGTGGAATAAATATTTTTAAAAACGCCGTACGTGCAGTCAAAATCATTTTGCCCATCTCAACCAATTGTTCATCAAAAGTGTCTAAAAGGATGATATCCAAGCTTCCAGACAAGGCAGATTGCTTTAAGTATCTGTTTCTGTCTTGCAGAGTTTTGGTGTATCGGATCAGATTTTTTAGGTAAGCTGAGTCGATTTGAGACAAAATGGTATCAATCATTTTTCTCCTTAGTTCGCTTGAACCTGTAATCAATTCTACATCATCCGGTGCAATGAATACTACGGGAAGTTGGCCAATGTGTTGCGAAAAGGGACTTACCTGAACCTGGTCAACCCACAGTTCTTTCTTGTTATTCTCCCTCAATATGATTGAAACAGGAAAATCTTCATCCTTTTTGATGAAGTTTCCAGTAAGATTAAAGCCACCCATTCCGTGAGTAACCGATAAATTATCGGGCTTGTTGAAATAACTTTTGGTGAAACATAGCGAAAAAACGGCATCCAGTAAATTGGTCTTCCCAACACCGTTAGAGCCACAAAAGGCAATGATTCTCTCCTTAAACGCAAATTCCGTCACAGGATAATTGCGAAATTGGATGAGTTTAATATGATTGATTTTAAACAAAATAAATGGATGTAAAATTAAGATAAGAACGCAAATTTAAATGAAGGTTTCTTTAAGAATGGGATTTTGTAAATTTCATACTATATTTGCACATCATTCAGTAAAAGAAGTTTTTAAGGCTATGGGGTCCACAACTTTCACAAAAGAAACATACCTATATTGGTACGAATTAATGCAGCTGCTTCGTCGTTTTGAAGAAAAGACAGGTCAGCTTTATGGAATGCAAAAAATACGGGGGTTTTGCCACCTCTATATTGGCCAAGAAGCCTTGGCTGCTGGCTGCATGACTGCAACAAGACAAGAAGATCCGTTTATAACCGCTTACCGAGACCATGGTCTTGCTTTAGCCAAAGGAATTTCAGCAAATGCTTGCATGGCTGAACTTTTTGGAAAGGCTACAGGCTGCTCTAAGGGCAAGGGTGGAAGTATGCACTTTTTTGGTAAGGACGAATACTTCTTTGGTGGTCATGGCATTGTTGGTGCTCAAATTGGAACTGGAGCCGGATTGGCATTTGCGGAACAATACAATGAAACCGGAAATGTTTCTTTGACATTTTTTGGTGATGGTGCTGCTCGTCAGGGTATGCTTCATGAAACTTTCAACTTGGCCATGCTTTGGAAATTGCCAGTTATTTTCATTTGTGAAAATAACCACTATGCCATGGGTACGTCTGTTGAAAGAACTTCCAATGTAACCGATTTGTATAAATTGGCTGATGCTTACGAAATGCCTTCTGATAGTGTCAATGGAATGAGTCCCGAAGCTGTACATGAAGCTGTAGCAAGAGCTGTTAAACGTGCAAGGGAAGGTGGTGGACCAACATTGTTGGAGATGAAAACCTATCGTTTCAAAGGTCATTCAATGAGTGATCCCCAGAAATACCGCAGCAAGGACGAAGTTGAAGAATACAAGGATCAGGATCCAATTGAAACAACCAAGAAAAAACTGATTGAAAATTTTGGTGTTACGGAAGCTGAAATTGAAGTGATCAATGACAGAATCAAGGAAGTAGTTGACGAATCTGTTCGCTTTGCTGAAGAAAGTCCTTGGCCTAACGATGATGAATTGTTGAAGGATGTATATCAACAAACAGATTATCCATTCATAATGGACTAATTTAAAAAACCAATTTTAAGATTTCTCATAAAAAATAAAGAAATGTCAGAACAAGAAACGATAAATAGCGCCATAGGATTCTGGGAAAAAAACAGCAAAAAAATTCTAACCGTTTTAGGAGGTTTGATAATTGTAATAGGTGGTTATTTTGCCTACTCTAATTTCATTCAAATTCCCAAAGAGCAAAAGGCTTCAGAGGAATTATTTGCAGCAGAAAACCTTTTCAGAAAAGACTCTTTTTCATTGGCTCTTAATGGAACAGCATCAACTCCTGGTTTTTTGAAAGTAATAGACAAGTACAGTGGAACAAAAGCAGGCAATTTGGCCAAATATTATGCGGGCATCTGTTTTTTACAAAACGGAGATTTTCAAAAGGCAATTGACCAATTGTCAAGCTTCAGCTCAAAAGGAGCTGGGCAAGTTGAAGCAAAAGCAGAAGGATTGTTGGGCGATGCTTATGCAGAACTTAAAAAAAATGACGAAGCAATCAAACATTATAAAAATGCTGGAACTTCTTTCCAAGAAGACCAAGCAATTTCATCTGAATACCTTTTCCGCGGTGCTTTGTTGAGCGAAATCAGCGGCAATACTGATCAAGCTATTGAATTGTATCAAATCGTTAAAGACAAATTTCCAAGAACAGAAAAGGGATTTGTTGTAGATAAATATTTAACAAGATTGGGCGCAGTAAAATAATATCTTAAGATGGCTTCATCTGGCAAATCAGAAAATAAAAATGCAGGCACTTTTATAAAAAAAGGTGCCTGTGTTGTAATTGTAAGAACTGAATGGAATAGTG
>JBILHX010000229.1:0-2850 GCA_044350285.1 Chitinophagaceae bacterium
GGAAGATATTTGCATTTCTGAAGATGGTGAAAATGCAGTTGCAACACATTCACCCGAATCGACAGCAACCAAGGCGCACTTGACCGAAGAAGATCCAATATCGATGCCCAATAAATATTTCATGTGTAAATTATTTCAGGATTGAGAACTTATAAATTGTTTGGCTTTCAAACTTTTCACCTGGCTTCAACAAAGTGCTTGGAAAAGAAGGCTGATTTGGTGAATTGGGGAAATGCTGGGTTTCTAAACAAAATCCAGTTCTGAACTGATAGGCTTTTCCATGAGCCTTTTCAGCGCCATCAAGAAAATTTCCAGAATAAAATTGAATGCCCGGCTGTGTGGTGAATACTTCCATTTTTCTGCCTGAATTTTCCTCTGTAACAACGGCAGCAAGTTTTATTTTTTCACTTCCTTCGTTCAACACAAAATTATGGTCGTAGCCCTTGCCAAAAACCAATTGCTCATTGGCAACGGCAATGTCTTTACCAATCTGCTTGGAAGTGGTAAAATCAAAAGGCGTATTTGCAACTTCTGCCTGCTCTCCTATAGGAATCAAGGTGCTGTCAACCGGCGTAAATTTAGACGCATTCAACATCAAATTGTGCGACAAAATGGTTTGATCTTGTTTTGCAGCAAGGTTGAAATAGGCGTGGTTTGTAACATTAATGACTGTTGTTTTATCTGTTGTGGCTTGATAGTCAATCACAAGACTGTTGTCCTCCCTAAGCGAGTATGTTACTTTCAAGCGAAGTTCGCCAGGGTAGCCATTTTCACCATCTTTTACCTTGATTGAAAACACAATGCCGTCGTTGATAACACGCGCATCCCAAACTTGCTTGTCGATGCTTTTCACCCCACCGTGTAAGGTGTTTTGTCCATTGTTGATTGGAGCAGTGTATTCCTTTCCATCAATGGTAAACTTTCCCTTTGCAATGCGGTTGGCGAACCTGCCCACAACACAACCGAAGTAAGAAGTTCCGTTGTAATACCCTCCGATGCTGTCATAACCCAACACAATATTTTCTGAAAGTCCATTTTTATCAGGCGTATGGATACCGATGATGGTGGCGCCGTAGTTGCTGAATTCCACTTTCACGCCATTGTTATTTTGGAGGGAATAGTAGTTGACTGGCTTGCCATCAAGGGTGTCTGTAAACGCAGTTTCTCTTTGCTTTTGAGCTTCGTTGATTTCTTTATTTTCGGTTGGAATCATACAAGAAGAATATCCCACAATGATAGGAAGAATAAGATATAAGACCTTTTTCATTTCAATTTTTATTTAAAATTCGGCTGCACCATCGCATGTACCTGCAATATAATACTTCAGCTCGAATCTGTAAAAGGTATCGATAGGAAGATTGATTTCGCTTCAACTCAGTGTTTATTCATTATGCAAGATGGTGTGAAAGATGAAAAAGAGGCAAAAAACGTTGAAAAAGGCTGAATTAACGTTGTTTTATCCCCATTTATTGAACAAACCGATCAAAAAATGAGCAATTCATTCAACAATAATATTTTTTTTGTGTTACGAAATAAGGAATTTTAGGTTGAAACCGCCGTTTTCTTCCAATCCCGTTTTTTATAACAAGCTAAAATGATGAATTTTGCAATTTAAATTGAGAATGACTTATGCAAGAGGAAAATGAAGATATACTAGAACAGATTACAACGTCGGAATACAAATACGGGTTTGTAACCGATATTGAGGCCGACGAAGCACCAAAAGGATTGAGCGAAGACACTGTGCGATTCATATCAGCCAAGAAAAACGAACCGAATTGGATGTTGGAACATAGGCTCAAGGCCTATAGGCATTGGCTTACCATGGAAGAGCCTGTTTGGGCAAATGTTGGTTATCCCAAAATAAATTATCAAGACATTATATACTATTCTGCACCAAAACAAAAGGTAACACTGAATAGTTTAGATGAGATTGATCCGGAATTGCGCAAAACTTTTGAAAAGCTTGGTATCTCCTTAGACGAGCAGAAAAGAATTTCAGGGGTTGCGGTGGATGCCGTGATGGACAGCATTTCAGTGGCAACAACCTTCAAGGAAGAGCTTTCTAAGGTTGGGGTGATATTTTGCTCGATGAGCGAGGCCGTTCAAGAACATCCTGATTTGATAAAAAAATACTTGGGTTCTGTTGTTCCCGCAACTGATAATTATTTCACGGCATTGAATGCTGCAGTTTTCAGTGATGGTTCATTTTGTTATATCCCCAAGGGTGTAAGGTGTCCGATGGAACTATCCACATACTTCAGGATCAACGCTGCCAATACGGGACAGTTTGAAAGAACATTGATTGTAGCAGAAGAAGGAAGTTATGTAAGTTACCTGGAAGGTTGTACAGCTCCAATGAGAGATGAAAACCAATTGCATGCAGCGGTGGTTGAATTGGTGGCAATGGAAAGGGCAGAGATAAAATATTCAACGGTTCAGAACTGGTATCCTGGTGACAAAGAAGGAAAAGGCGGTATTTACAATTTTGTAACCAAGCGTGGAATTTGTGCAGGAGCCTATGCAAAAATATCTTGGACTCAGGTAGAAACAGGATCGAGCATTACCTGGAAATATCCAAGCGTAATTTTAAAGGGAGACAACAGCATCGGGGAGTTTTATTCCGTAGCGGTGACCAACAATTATCAGCAAGCTGATACAGGAACGAAGATGGTGCACATTGGAAAAAACACCAAGAGCCGGATTGTTTCAAAAGGCATTTCAGCAGGAAGAAGCAACAACTCATATAGAGGCTTGGTAAGTGTAGCGAAGAATGCGAGCAATGCAAGGAACTTCTCTCAGTGTGATTCAATGTTGTTGGGTGACAAATGTGGTGCGCATACATTTCCT
>JBILHX010000230.1:0-2839 GCA_044350285.1 Chitinophagaceae bacterium
ACACCTAACCAAACATATTCACAATGCTGTAGTGTGGCAATTGCGATGGCCTTTTCAAAAAGAATTTGTCCAACATTTTTACCATGGTATTGTTTTAACACATAGATTCTTTCAATTTCCATTGCTGTGCCATCCTTTAATTCTGTTTGGGCGTTGCCGAAATTCAATTTCAAATAACCGATGATGTTGTTATTGTTCAATGCAAAATAAAATTCAGCATTGGGATCTGTCAATTCTTCACTGAGCTTTGTGAGTGAAAATCCCTCTTCCAGATACTTATCCATGTTCTCTTTCGTGTTGCTGGATGAGAATGTCTCTGAAAATGTTTGCCTGCTGATTTCCTGCAATTTCAAGACTTCATTACCGGTAACAACTTTGATGTTGATGACAATCATGGCACAAATTTATCTTTTAAAAATTACACAGCTAAATGAAGCCTATCAAGTTTAAAATTACACAGCGACTATATGCTTGCATTTAATCCTCATTGATTTATTCTTTCAGTAAAATGTACAACTCCTTAAAATAAATAAAACCCAATAACCAGATTTATAAATTGTTAAGGTGGGTTTCATTAAAAAAATAGAATCACTAACATCTATCTTTTAGGATATCCTCCTTGAACTGAATAATAAGTTTTTTCATTTCTTTTATTTCCTTGAGCTTAATTTCGAGCGCAATTATTTTATCATCCAAAATTGAAAGCTTTTCTTTTTTAGAAAATTTATTATTATACCAAGCATCAATTATTTGTCCAATTTCATTGATGGTAAAACCTACAGATTTGGCATCATTGATGAATTCTAGCTTCTCGACTGTTTCATCATCGTAATGAAAGTAGTTATTCGACTTAACATCATCCTTTCTCATCCCTTTTATCAATCCAGACTTTTCATAGAACCGAATTGTATGAGAAGAAATTCCTGTTTTTTTAGATAATTCGTTAATCAACATACCACAAAGATAAGGTGTGGAAAAATAAATAACAACCTTAGACTATACTCTAATGTTGTAGGTTTGATAAAAGTCGAGTAGGTTTGCCTTTAAATCAAATAAATGTTAATGAAAAAAACAGTTTTAATTACCGGAACATCAAGTGGGATAGGGAAAGCAACAGTATTTGAATTTGCGAACCAAGGTTGGAATGTAATAGCCACACAAAGAAATCCAGAAAATGAAAAAGATTTTGTGGCCCTACCAAATGTAAAACTGTATAGTTTGGATGTCACAAATTTGAATAGTATCACCCAAACATTTCAAAAAGTAAAAGATGAATTTGGAAGTATTGACGTAGTCGTAAATAATGCTGGCTATGGAGTAGATGGCGCATTTGAGGCCATGTCTGATGAAATAATTGAAAAACAATTTAATACCAACGTATTCGGACTAATGCGTGTAACCCGAGAAGCAATCAAGTTAATGCGCCCTCAAAATAAGGGAATAATTATACAAATTTCCAGCATGGGAGGCAAGATTACATTTCCTCTGTACAGCATATATCACGCAACAAAATTTGCGGTTGAGGGTTTTACGGAGTCCCTTCATTATGAGCTTGCACAATTTAATATCAAATTAAAATTGGTAGAACCAGGGCCTATTGTGACTGACTTTTACGGAAGAAGCAGACAATTTATCAAACCAAATTATACCCCTGTATATGATGGATTCATAAAAAAGTTTAACGAAGCAGCTGAAAATGTCATGGAAACTGCTGAGGGTCCAGATGTTGTAGCCAAAGAGATTTACAAGGCGGCCACTGACAATAGCAATAAAATGAGATATCCTGTTGGAAAGCCGGGGCCAATGCTTTTGATGCTAAGGAAAATTCTTTCAGATAAAATATACTTTTTAATGGTCAGAAAAACATACAAACTCTGATATTTCCCAATTAATATCTATTTAACACAATTTATGATCAAGAACCATTTCCCGCTAAAAATGGTTCTTGGTTGTTTTTAGTCAACAAATTTCAGGAAATATTTTCTATCTTTCCGAAGATGAATTTTTCAGAACCAAGAATTACTGAATTATCCCCTAAATGCCTTGTAGGAATGCACATTACAACATCCTACGCTGAAAACAATACAGGTATATTATGGAGGAATTTTATGCCACATCGAAACAAGATTCAGCATAAAATAAACAATGACCTTATATCATTACAAGTATTTCCTTTTGATTATTTCCGGTCTTTTAATCCAACAACAACATTTGAAAAATGGGCGTTGGTAGAAGTTGAAAACCATGACACGATACTTGAAGACATTGACCAGTATTCACTTTCAGGCGGATTGTATGCGGTTTTTGAACACAAAGGAATGGATACTTCAATCTTCCAATACATCTATGCAACTTGGATACCTGCATCCATTTATCAATTGGATAACAGACCACATTTCGAAATTTTGGGAGAAAAATACATACAAGGAAGCCCTTTGTCTGAAGAGGAAATATGGATCCCTATTTGCTTAAAATAGGAACATTCAATTAAAATTCTGTTTTTTGATTGAATAGAGTCAACCATTTTTTTCAAGAACCAACATGCGAATGTCAATCTGTTGAATGGTTCTTACAACAGACCTCGTAACGAGGGGCTGAAGTAAAGTTGCAAAAGGTGTTGCCGTAATCCTTTCTGGAGTGGCAACCACCACCGTGGCCCCATTGGAAACAAATTGATGAATCAGTTTCAACAATGGTTCAAATTGTTCCGGATCATAATTTATATCGCTCAACAACAAGGTATCTGCTTTTAGATCCTCAGGGAAATTATTCCAATCCAAGCACATCGCTTTCACATGATTGAGCCCTAAACTTTTGATATTCATTTCAATCAACTCCA
>JBILHX010000231.1:0-2838 GCA_044350285.1 Chitinophagaceae bacterium
AGTGTCTCTATTAAAATGGTTCAATTGTTGCCGGTAAACGATACAACCAGAACACATACCTACATGGATTCCTATCCATACGCAGCCATTTCTGCCTTCGCCTTGCACCCATTGTATGTAAATTTGGAATCCATCGCTGGTAAAAAGCATGCCGATAAAATCAAGTCACTCTTATCATTTAAGGATAGCTTAAATGCCTCAAAAGGAGTTGATTACGATGCCGTGATGAAACTAAAGTGGAAGGGTTTGTCAATTCTCTTCGATGCTTGCCACAAAGAAACTTTTGAATCGGATGATTATAAAGCATTCTTCCAGCAAAACAAATATTGGTTGGTCCCTTGTGCGGCGTATAGTTATTTGCGTGACTTATACGGTTCTGCCAATCCAGCCGATTGGGGGAAATATGCAATATTTAATAATGAATTGATCAAGGAACTCTGCGATTACTATGCTGCTTCTTTCAGTAAAATTGCACTCCATTTTTTCATTCAATACCATTTGCATTGTCAGCTAAAAAATGCACATGATTACGCCAATGCAAACGGGATTTTGTTGAAGGGAGACATTGCCATTGGTGTTCACCGCCACGGTGTTGATGCTTGGATGCAGCCGGAGCTGTATAACCTTGACATGCAAGCAGGTGCGCCTCCTGATGATTTTGCCATAACAGGACAAAACTGGGGTTTTCCAACGTACAATTGGAAAACAATGAAACATGATGGCTACGCTTGGTGGCAACAGCGTTTCAAGCAGATGTCATATTATTTTGATGCATTCAGGATTGACCATATATTAGGATTCTTCAGGATTTGGTCGATACCCGATCATGCTGTTGAGGGCATCATGGGTCATTTTGTTCCTGCCATTCCTGTACATCGCCATGAATTTGAGCAAAAGGGGATAGGTTTTGATGCAGATCGTTTGTGCACTCCTTACATAACCGATTCTGTTTTATGGGAGATGGCACAAGGGCGGGAAAAGGAAATAAAGCATTTTTTGCTACACTACGACGGAAATTATCGTTTTAAACCTGCCTTCCACAGCCAACGACTTGTTGAAAAATATTTTGCTGAGCTTCCAGAAACGGCTGATAATCAGTCATTAAAGCAACTCTTGTTCAACTTACATTCCAATGTAATTCTTTGGAAAGAGGAAGACCACCACGATCATTTTCATTTCAGGTTCAATGCAGCTGAAACCTTGTCATACAAGCACTTAGAGGATCATTCAAAGAAGCATTTGTGGGATCTTTATGTTGACTATTTCTTCAACAGGCAGGACCAGATTTGGAAAGAGGAAGCGATGGAAAAGCTTCCAGCGTTAAAAAGAAGCACAGAAATGCTCGTATGTGGGGAGGACCTTGGTCTGGTACCTGCTTGCTTACCCGGAGTAATGAATTCAATTGGATTTTTGAGCATGGAAGTCCAACGCATGCCAAAGCAACTCGACTCTTCATTTTTCGATCCAGCCCAAGCCCCCTATTTATCGGTGGTGACACCATCTACGCACGACATGAGTACGATTAGGGAGTGGTGGGAAGAAGACAGGGCACAATCGCAATTGTTTTACAACAAACAATTGGGGCAGTATGGAGCAGCACCACATTTTGCGGAACCACATTTGGTGAAATCCATTTTGCTTCAGCATCTTTGGTCACCCGCCATGTGGTCAATTTTCCAACTTCAAGATTTGTTTGCGATGAATGAAGAATTGCGGTTGCCGCATCCATCGGAAGAAAGAATAAACGTACCGGGAGATTCAAAACATTATTGGCGGTTTAGGATGCACATCAACATCGAAGAGCTATCTGAAAATGAGGCTTTTAACAACGAGTTATCATCATATATTAAAATGAGCGGAAGGGCATAACCATGTTACAATTAAGGCACGCAGTTTCGGAGTTACCATTTCAATATCCATTTACGATTTCGAAAGGAACCAAGACCCACCAGAAATCGTTGGTCGTGGAGCTTATTTGGGGTCCAGGTATCAGGGCCTATGGGGAAGCCCCTGCCATCAGTTATTACGACATTACGGTGGAAAAGATGCAGGAGGATTTGGAGGCGAAAAGAAAATTTGTGGAATCCTTTTCATTCATGGATCCCAAGCGGTTTTGGCATTTCCTGCATCATTTGTTTCCGAAGAATCCATTTTTGGTTTCGGCGTTGGACATGGCAGGGTGGGATTTGTATGGGAAGATGAAGCGCAAGCCCTTGTATGAATTGTGGAATTTGGATCCCACAAAATCTCCCCCAACAGATTATACCATTGGGATAGATTCGTTGGAGGAGATGATCAAGAAAATTGAGGAGCATCCCTCACCAATTTATAAAATCAAGGTAGGAGATGAAGGGGATTTGGAGAAATTGGTAGCCATCAGAAAGCAAACAGATGCGGTCATTCGGATTGACGCCAATGCTGGATGGAGTTTAGAGCAGGCGGTAAACATGATACCGGTGTTGGAAGGGTTGGGGATAGAGTTGATAGAGCAGCCCTTGGCAAAAGAAGATTTTGAAGGAACGGCCAAGTTGAAAGCCATGACGCAGATACCCATCATCGCCGATGAATCATGTGTAGGGATGATGGACATAGAAAAATGCAAGGATGTTTTTTCGGGGATTAATATTAAGTTGACGAAGTGCAGCGGCATCACACCCGCCATGGAGATGATCAAGAAAGCGCGTGGATATGATTTGAAAGTCATGCTGGGATGCATGAACGAAAGCACATTAGGTACAACAGCGCTTGCACATTTAGCACCGATGGCAGATTATTTGGATGCGGATGGTCCGTTGTTGTTGAGTGATGACCTTGCGGTTGGACTAGAAATGCTGGAGT
>JBILHX010000232.1:0-2830 GCA_044350285.1 Chitinophagaceae bacterium
GAGAAAAAACTCGACAAACAAGGTTGTGTAGGTCCGCCCGATTTAATTGTTGAAATACTATCGCCCTCAAATAGCCAACACGACTTGAACACAAAATTCAATTTGTACCAAGAAGCCACAGTAAAAGAATATTGGATAGTCGATACACAGAACAAAACGCTGATTGTTTATACCCTGAATAATGGTAAATATCAAGGTTCTAAAATCTATACGGAAGAAGAAACATTTAACTCCGTATTATTCCCAGAACTCAATATCGCAATGAAGGAAGTTTTTCTTCATGTTAAAGAATATTGAGTTTATAACAACATGATTAAAAAAGCAATTTATGCACTTATAAGTGTATTGGCTATGGGCTTAAATGCCCAAAACAACTACACCCAATATGTAAACCCATTTGTGGGTACTGATGGCCACGGACATACGTTTCCCGGTGCAACCACGCCTTATGCCATGGTGCAATTAAGTCCCGATACCAGAATAGACGGTTCATGGGATGGATGCAGTGGCTACCATTACAGCGACAGTATTATTTACGGATTTTCACATACCCATTTAAGCGGCACTGGTTGCAGCGACTATGGAGATATTGCTTTCATGCCCACCTTTGTCAATAAAGCCATTGAACCAATTTGGAATTTGGACAAACTGTCTTATTCTTTCTCGCATAAAAATGAAAAAGCCAGTCCAGGTTACTACAGCGTTAAACTCGATAATGGTATTTTAGTGGAACTGACTTCAACGGCTAGAGTTGGACTCCAGAAATACACCTATTCTCAAAATGGATATGCTTGGATTACCCTCGATTTGAAACACCGCGACATCTTGTTAGAAGGTAAGATCACCCAAATAGACAAGCACACCTTTATGGGCTTAAGGCGCTCAGAGGCTTGGGCGGTCGATCAATTATTATATTACTATTTTCAAGTAAGTAAGGATGCTGATCTAATTCATATAAAGAAAGACAGCAATGGTCAAACCAAAATTAACCTGGGTTTCCAAGTTAAAAAAGGGGAGTCGATTTTAGTTAAAACCGCCTTGTCTGCAGTAGATGAAAAAGGCGCTCAAAACAACCTTGAAGAGGAATTGGCCCATTGGGATTTTAAGAAGGTGAAAGACGATGCCAATAAAGCTTGGAACCTTGAGCTAAACAGAATAAAAGTATACGGTGGAAGCTTGGTAGAAAAGAAGAATTTTTACACCGCACTTTACCATTGTATGATGCACCCCAATGTTTTAAACGATGTGGATGGCCGCTATATGGGAAGAGATAAAATGATTCATGTGGCGGAAGGATTTAATTACTACTCTGTGTTTTCACTATGGGATACCTATAGAGCTTTGCACCCTTTATTGAACATCATTGACAAAAAACGTTCACACGATTTTATCATGACATTTAACGCCCAATACCAAGAAGGTGGACGCTTTCCAATGTGGGAATTATGGGGCAATGAAACCAATTGCATGATTGGTTTTCACAGTGTGAGTGTTATTCAAAATGCCTACTTAAGAAATGTCATAAATAAAGATGAGTTGAGTGGTTTGTATCCAGGTATAGTATCTGAAACCATGAATAATAGAACGGGATTGGATAAATTCAGATTGAAAGGATATTTATCTGCAGAAGATGAAAGTGAAAGTGTTTCAAAAACACTCGAATACAGTTATAACATGCATTGTGCATCAAGCATAGCCGGTTTTCTAGGGAAATATGAAGATGCTCAAAAGTATCAAGCTTATGCAGAAGCTTGGCGCAATATCCGCAATGTAAACTCTGGCTTTATGACCCCGAGAGTCAATGGGGGCTGGTTGCCCGATTTTGACCCAAAGCAAGTGAACAACCATTTTACAGAAGCCAACGCCTGGCAATACACCTTTGCAGTTCAGCATAATTTAGAGGCAATTTATGATCCTAACTTCTTGTCAAAACTGTTTAACACCGACTCAAAAACCACAGGCAGAGAGCAAGCAGACATTACGGGTTTGCTTGGTCAATACGCGCATGGAAATGAACCCAGCCATCATTTTGCTTACCTGTTTAACAACATCGATTCTACTTCAAAATATGTAAAAAGGATATGCCGCGATTTTTATAAACCAACGCCGGATGGTTTGTGCGGCAATGAAGACTGTGGGCAAATGAGCGCTTGGTATGTTTTCAGTGCCATGGGTTTTTATCCTGCCAATCCTTCAGAGTTGAAAATGGTTTATGGCAATATGTTGTTCGACAGTGTGCGCTTTGTTCAGGGCGATGGATCGGCAGTAATTTATAAGAACAAAAAACCCAAGAGCAGTGATGATTTGGTTAAAAGTTCAAGCATAAATTACTTTGGGAATTCAAAAGCCTATTATTTCGGCTATGATCAATTTCGAATAAGCGAGGAATGGACCCGCAATGCTTTGTCTGCGCCCGTAATTCATTCAGCCGGAGAGGTGTTTAGAGACACTATGTTGGTTCGCCTAAGCAGCAACAATAAGGCGGAAATTGGCGATAAAATTTATTACACTTTAGATGGGTCAGAACCTACAAGTAAATCGCTCTTATATGTGGATGGACAAGTTTTGAAAATTAGTCAATCTTGTTTACTAAAAGCAAAATCCATACTTTCTGAGCAGTTGAGCAGTCCTATTGCTATGGCTCGATTCCACAGGTATTACAACGACTATTCTATTCAATACAATTGCGCCTATAACAAACAGTATACCGCTGGCGGAGATAAAGGATTGATAGATGGTTTGATAGGCGATGTGGATTGGAGAAAGGGCAGATGGCAGGGTTACCAGTCGCAAGACTTTGAGGTGATAATAGACCTTAAAAAGCCAATGT
>JBILHX010000127.1:0-8296 GCA_044350285.1 Chitinophagaceae bacterium
TGCCATGGATGGCATGGCTGAAAACAGTGAATTGTATCAAATGGGTTTCCGAAATGGTGATTTGATTCAATCGGTGAACAATGCCATTATCAAAAATATCAATGACCTGAGCAACTATTTGTTGAGCAGTAAAAGCAACAAGCAACATGAGTTTGGACTCATCAGAAACCAAAAGAAAATTCAGTTGATGATCACGACAACATTAACCAACATTGTTGAATAAACCATGAAGCTGATATCTAATTTCTAATAGAAAATGAAACATGAAAGCACTTGAAGACAAAGTGATTTTTCTTACAGGGGGGTCTGATGGCATTGGTTTTGAATGTTTCAAGGCCTATGCAGCAGCAGGAGCATGCGTTGCGATTGTTGCAATAGACCAACAAAAAATTGATCAAGCGATTGCTGCAGTTCCAGGAGATCACCTTGGGATTTTGTGCAATGTATCGGTTGCGGCAGACGTTGATAATGCCATTGCCAGGACTATCGAAAAATACGGTAAAATTAATGCCATTCACAACAATGCGGGCATCGCTGGGGCATCAAAAATGTTGCACGACACAACTGAAGAAGAATGGGATTTATTAATGAATGTTAATCTGAGGGGCATATTCAATACCACAAAGTTTGGCTTTGAATTGTTGGTGGCATCGAAAGGATGTATCTTGAATACCAGCAGCATGGTTGGTGAGATTGGTCAGTCCTTGCACGCTGCCTATACAGCAACCAAAGGGGGCGTGAATGCTTTGACGAAATCAATGGCCCTCGATTACGCGCCAAGGGGCATCAGGGTTAATGCAGTCAGTCCGGCTGGAGTATGGACGCCTATGCTCAGGTCTTGGTCGCAGTCGCAGCCAGACCCATTAGCCATGGAATCCTATTTAGATGCCATTCATGCATTGGGTTATTGTCCCAATGGGGACGTGATAGCAGATGCTTGTGTTTTTCTCTTGTCTGAAAAAGCACGTTTCATCACAGGATGCATCCTGCCCGTTGGCGGTGGAGCAGAACTGGGATACAGAAGATAAAAAAATATAACTAACATGAGACCTCTATTGTTTTCATTCTTTTTCTTGTTAACTGTTCATGCGTTGAAGGCACAAAAATCAAATGTTGTTGTCCCAGTTGTTCAGACGGCACAAAAAAATATTGATGATTTCATGTCCAAACGTTTTGGCATGTTCATCCATTGGGGACCAGTCGCTCTTCGCGGAACAGAAATTGGGTGGTCCCGCAACCGTGAGGTAAGTCAATCGGAATATGACAGCCTTTACAAGGAGTTCAATCCTGTATTGTTCAATGCCGACAGTTGGGTCAAGGCAGCCAAAGATGCAGGGATGAAATACCTCACCATCACCGCAAAACACCATGATGGATTTTGTTTGTGGCCTACAAAATTTACTGATTACAATATCATGAACAGTCCCTTTAAAAGGGATGTGGTTGGTGAGTTGGCAAAATCCTGTAAAAAGTATGGCATAAAATTCTGCATCTATTACACGGTTCTGGACTGGTATGATCTCAGGTATCCTGTTCGCAATGATGGTACCAAGACAATTGATCCAAAGGGGGACATGGTCAAGTTTGTGCAATACATGAAAGACCAGCTGAAGGAACTGATTACCAATTACGACCCTTATATGCTTTGGTTTGATGGGAACTGGGAGCAACCTTGGACAAAAGAAATGGGGGCTGATGTTTATCGGTACATCAAAACACTTTCTCCAGGGGTGGTTATTAACAACCGTTTGGGCAAGGGAACCCACAAAACAATGGGGCCAGACATCGTGGGCGATTATGCTACACCAGAGCAGGTAATAGGTAAAATGAATCTTGATTCTCCCTGGGAATCCTGCATCACCATCTGTAATCAGTGGGCATGGAAGGCCAATGATAAAATGAAAAGCCTAAAACAATGCATTCAAACCCTAGCCAGTACTGCCGGAGGCAATGGAAACCTGCTGTTCAATGTTGGGCCGATGATGGATGGAAGAATTGAAAAAAGACAGGTGGATCGCCTCAAGGAAATAGGTGATTGGCTCAAGGTCAATGGGAATGCGATTTATGGTACAAAAGCCGGGCCATATATGCCTGATTCCATCATGGCAGCAACAAGAAAGGGCAACAAGATCAACTTGCTGCTGTTTCAAACCAAGTCAACCCAATTCGTTGTTCCCGCTGTTGAAGGCAGAAAAGTCATCAAGGCCTCATTTATGAATGGTATGGGCATTGAATTCAAACAAAATGCCACAACAATCACCCTCATGCTACCTGCTATAATGCCTGATCCCAATTGCTCAGTCATCGTACTTGAGATGGATGCCGAAGTAGAAAACATACCATTGATAAAAAACATACAACAATGATCCATAGAATTGAAATAAGGGATGCGCGTTTTGAATTGGAAAAAGGGGCCGGAAGTGATGCCATTCACCGAGACCCCACCTATTCTTATGCTGTAACCAACTTGATCGATGACAATGGTCTTGTTGGAACAGGATTCGCATTCACCTTGGGAGAGGGGAACGACCTGGTTTGTAAGGCCGCAGGATTTTATGCTAACCAGTTGAAAGGAATGGATATTGAGACGTTGATGTCCAATTTTGGATCGGTGTTCAACCGGTTGTCCAATGAACAACAGTTTCGTTGGCTCGGCCCACACAAAGGTATCGTGCACCTGGCATTGGCTTCTGTAACCAATGCATGTTTTGACCTTTGGGCCAAAAAGCGTGGGCTTCCATTGTGGAAATTGCTCATAGATCTTAGCCCTGAACAGATTGTCAATACACTGGATCTTTCCTACCTGGAAGATGTGATGACCAGGGAGCAGGCTTTGTCATTGTTGGATCCTGATGGAAAGCAGCAACGTTCTTCCATTATAGAACAGGGTTATCCTGGATATGACACTTCAGTAGGCTGGTTCAATTATGATGATGAAAAAGTCAGGCTCAATTGCAGGAAGGCCATTGCTGAAGGGTTCACTGCAATGAAATTGAAAGTGGGGTCTGCAGATCCACAAAGAGATATCCGCAGGGCTCATATCGTAAGAGAAGAAGCTGGAGACAATAGCAAAGTGATGTTGGATGCCAACCAACAATGGACCCTGCCACAGGCACTTTCCATTTGCAAGGAGTTGCAGTCCATGAATCCCTATTGGATCGAGGAGCCAACGCATCCTGATGATGTTCTGGCCCATAAAACCCTGGCCGACGCCATTGCACCCGTGAAGCTTGCCTTGGGAGAGCATGTGCCCAACAGGATCATCTTCAAGAATTATCTTCAAACGGGTTCTGCAGGTTTTATCCAAGTGGATGCCGTAAGGGTGGGGGGTGTAAGTGAGTTCATTACGATTAGTTTGCTCAGCAAGCAATTTGGCATTCCTGTTGTTCCCCATGTAGGTGACATGGGGCAGCTGCACCAGCATTTGGTATTGTTCAATCACGTTGCAATAGGGCATGAGGCATTGTTTCTTGAACATATACCCCACTTGAAAAATAAGTTTGTTCATCCTGTAAACATCATCAATGGCGTGTACCAGACACCCATGGAGCCCGGCAGCAGTTGCGACCTTTTGTAGCCAAACCCATTAATCAAATCACATGAACAATATTGATCTTGCCATCAGTGTCTTTTATTTTTTGGGTATCGTTTTTGTAGGACTTTGGACGGGTTTAAAAAAGAAACCAGTTGCCAGCGGAGATGCTTCGAGCGATTATTTTCTTGCTGGACAGTCCTTGAAATGGCCCATGATTGGCTTGGCATTGTTTGCAACAAATATTTCTTGTTTGCACCTTGTAAGCCTTGCCCAATCTGGATTTGATACTGGATTGTTGTCCGGTAATTTCGAATGGATGGCCTCTTTTACGCTGATTTTACTTTCTCTGTTTTTTGTTCCTTTTTACATCCGTTCCAAGGTGGCGACCTTGCCTGATTTTTTGGAAAAAAGGTATAACAGGGCCTGCCGGGACTGGTTGGCCGGCATTTCGATTGTTTCTGCTGTTGTGATCCACATTGCATTTTCTTTTCTCGCAGGAGGTATTGTGTTGAAGACCTTGTTTGGCGTTGACATGTATACCAGTGTTATTGTGATTGCTTTTTTTACGGGTCTTTATACCATCATTGGTGGATTGAGGGCTGTTGTAGTTACAGAGTCCATTCAAACCATTGTGCTGTTAACGGGGGCAATTATCATAACCGTTGTATGTTACAACAAAGTAGGTGGCTGGGGTGAAATAACACGCACACTGCAATCGACAGGTGAATTGGATAAATTGTCGATGTTGAAGCCAGCAGATGATCCTGGAGGAATGCCCTGGTATGCCATTTTCCTGGGGTATCCGGTTTTGGGGATTTGGTATTGGTGCGCTGACCAAACCATCGTTCAACGGGTATTGGGAGCAAAAGATGAAAACCATGCCAGGTTGGGATCCTTGTTTTGTGGGTTTATTAAAATTCTGCCTGTATTCATTTTTGTTTTACCGGGGCTGATGGCATATGTGCTGGCCCAAAAAGGAATGTTTGATATTAGTTCGATACAAACCCTTGGCGCTGATGGGAAACCAGCTACAGATTCAAAGGCCGTTTATACGCTGATGATTACGCAACTGGTTCCCAAAGGACTGGTAGGCATATTGGCAGCTGCGTTGTTGTCTGGATTGATGAGCCAGATATCAGGGGCCCTCAATTCAATAGCTACCATGTTCAGTTATGATTTGTACAAAAGGTTTAAGCCAGATGCCGGCGATCAGCAACTTGTCAGGGTTGGGAGAATTTCAGCGGGCGTTGCACTGATCGCCTCTATTGGATTGCTACCGCTGCTCAATCGTTATGAAAGCCTTTTCAATGGAATCAATGATATCATTGCCCATATTGCACCGCCAATTACAACCGTTTTCTTGCTGGGCATATTCTGGAAAAAAGCATCAGCAAAAAGTGCGCAGTATACGCTATGGTTTGGATCTTTGCTGGGCACAGTTGTTTTTGTGATCAACAAAACATACCCAGATACCATCATTGGCCACATTCCATTCATGATGATGGCTTTTTATTTGTTTTGCACTTGTGTGTTGATGCAGGTGATTTTGTCTTATGCCTTTCCTGTTCAACATACGGAAAGTAGTTCTGTTCTTTTTTGGAAGTCACCGCTTGAACCCTTGTCCTCCAAAGGGTGGAGCGGAATCGGCAATTACAAGTTCTTGTCCCTCTTACTTTTGTTGGTTATGACAGTATTGTATTGGATTTTTCAATAAGCAAAAATTAAACATTGTAACATGAAATTTGTTGGAATCATAATTTGTGTGTTAGTAGTGATCTCATGTAACAACATGCCAGAGCAATTTATTGACCATTCCGTGAAGAAAAATTTAAAGCCATTGCGATACGGAATGGTAACTGGATTAAAAACAGATAAAGTTGAATACTACAAACGCTTGCATGCATCACCATGGCCATCAGTGCAAAAACGAATAGCTGAGTGTAATATCCAAAACTATTCAATTTATCTTCAAAAGATTGAAGCACAGTATTATCTCTTCAGTTATTTCGAATATACTGGTTCGGACTTTGATAAAGACATGCAAAAAATGGCTGCTGACACAGCCACACAACGGTGGTGGAAGGAAACGGATCCTTGCCAAATGCCGATTAAAGAGGCCCTTGCAAAACACCAGATCTGGTCTGATATGCAAGAAGTCTTTCACCTAGATTAAATCCAAGGGATTGAACTTGAATTTCGAACCAAAATAACTACAAGGACTATGTTGTAAATGACCAGTCTGGCCTTCTTCGTATTTTCGCGACAAACAGACAATCCCATATAGTACTCATAGTGACTTCCTTGTAATTCATTGAAAATCAACTTGTTAAACCTGCCATTTTTCTTCCCACCACCATCTCCCGAAGGGGACGGGGATGCTTTATTGGGAAGAGAAAGCATCCCTGACTCACTACCTGTCATACTAAGCGCTATGTAAATTTGGTAGCCTCTTCCTTTTTTAATGGTGGCTTCGACTGGCTCAGCCACCGCCATGCTTTTTCGCAATGTGAAATAAGGCATTTAATTTTTTTAGGATAAATACACTAGTTTGTTTTGTCAATTACCCTGGAATGAACTCTTGTCAAGTTGCAAAGAAGTATGGCGGTGGCTGCGGTAACTGAGCTTGCCGAAGTTGTCGAAGCCACCGTATTATAAAGGGATGCTGTCACCTCTCTGATTCTTCACAATTTGATATAAGGAAATTGGTTAAGTTTTAATATCTTGATTTTCAATGAATTACAAAGACGTCATTATAAGCGCAGCGAAGGAACTCTTTTTTCATTTAATCCGAAGGATTCCTCCCCCAGATGCATCTATCTTGTGTACACTTTGAATGAACAGGATCTTATACATCAGTTAAAGCAAGGTAGTGAACCTGCTTTTGCGTTTCTTGTCAACAGCTACAAGAACCGATTGTATTCGGCTGTCCTGAATATCTTGCAAGACAAAGACGATACCGAAGATGCATTGCAGGAGACGTTCATTCAAGTGCACGAATCTATAGCCATGTTTAGAGAAGATTCTACTCTTTCAACTTGGATATACAGGATTGCAGTGCGAAAGGCTTTGGAGAAGTTGCGAAGGAGAAAAACGCGTCAAAGAATTCAATCGATTGTTCCTTGGTGGATGCCGAAAGAAAAATCTCCTGACGCCAACCTTCACTTAAATGAGGGCATTGAAATTGAGCAAAAGGAGCAAGCGCAGGCTTTGTTCAAGGCCATCAACCTACTTCCCGCAAAGCAAAAAATTGCGTTTACACTCATTCAGGTTCAAGGAATGAAATACGAAGAAGCCTGCGATGTGATGCAAATGGGGGTGAAGGCAATTGAATCGCTCAACAGCAGGGCCAAGGAAAACCTGAGAAAAAAGTTAGTGGCATACTATAAAAAATAAAAAATTTATTTCATGCAAAAAAACGACCATCAATTGCTAGAAGATCACCTAAAAATTCTTGCTAACCTTAACGATGTTGAAGCAGATGATTATTTTTATACCAGGCTGAAAGCCAATATGGAAAGGACTTATGAGAAAAGTGGGTGGGTGTTTTTTTTACGACCATCCATCATGATTGGAGCACTTTTTTTGGTATTGCTTGTCAACGGAATATTTTTGCAACAAAAACTAAAATCGACCAACATCAATTCAACTACAACAGATATGCAAGCATTTGCATCTACATACGATCAGTATAACCTTCCTTCTTATTAAAAAAATATTATGAACAGTCTTTATAAAAATAAACTGTTAACCTGGCTTGTGCTGGTGTTGGTTTTTGTCAACATTGGTTCGATGATTTTTATCTGGATGGGAAAGCCCAAACATGAAAGTCCTATTCAAGGTTCACCCAAAGAATTTCTTTCTAGGGAATTGAAATTTGATGAAAAGCAACAAGTTCAGTTTGAGAAATTGGTTGTTGAACACCGTAACCAAGCCAATGATATCCGCAAAAAAATCAAGGAAGAAAGGGAGGAAATGTATGGACTGTTACAAAATCCAGAACTGACAGACTCCCTTAAGAATTCAGCGGTGGAAAAAGTTGCTGAGGCCACAAAAGAATTGGATTTAATCACCTTGAATCATTTTGAAAAGGTTAGAAATATGTGTAGTCCGCAACAAAAGATAAGGCTTGATCAGATCATGATGCAAATGTTGGGGATGATGTCGGGGCCGCAACAACCCATGCGTCCTGCTCCTCAAGGGGTTGACTCACTGCGTGATAGTCGGCATGCATTAGCTCCTTTAGATAGTAGTAAGCAAAGAGCCCCAAAAAGGCACCCAGGTGCTAAAGACGGTCAGCCTTTGGATCATGAACGCCCCTTTCATGATGGTCCACCACCACCCGGTGATCATGATGGCCCTCCGCCACCCGGTGATCATCAAGGGCCGCCGCCAAGAGATCACCGTGGACCACCACCGCCAGGTGCCCGAAGGGGTCCGCCACCAAGTGATCATCGATTTCCACCACCACCTCCACCAGACCATAAATGACAGACATGAAATACAGCATCATCTTTTTCTCTTTAGTCTTGATGAGTGCCTCTTGTAAAAAAGATGCTACGGGCACTACAACAGGAAACAACAATGGCGGAAGCAGTTCTACTTCAGTTCCTGATGTGTACAAGAAAATTTATGGAGCCATCAGCATCACATCAGATGGCACCAATCTAACCATCAAAACAAATGGAATGCCAGATCATAAAAGTGCTTACTATCCTGCTGGAAATGCATTGTATGAGGCCTTCTCAGGAACCACTTTTAAAG
>JBILHX010000034.1:0-27386 GCA_044350285.1 Chitinophagaceae bacterium
ATGAACAATAAAACATTGCGGTTGATATTGGGTGATCAACTCAACATCAACCATTCTTGGTATAAAACTGTTGATCCGTCCGTTTCCTATGTCTTGATGGAAATAAGAAGCGAAACAGATTATGCCCAACACCATATACAAAAGGTGCTTGGCTTTTTTTCTGCCATGAGAAATTTTGCAAATGAATTAACGAAACAAAACCACCAAGTCATTTACATTTATCTTAATGATGAAGATAATTTGCAAATCTTCGATCGAAATTGTGCATCACTTATTTCAACACATGGATTCACGAATTTTGAGTATCAACTGCCGGATGAATACAGGGTGGATGAGCACTTGAAACTTTTTGTAAGTAAATTATCTATCACATCAAGCGCATGTGATTCAGAACATTTTTACAGCACAAGAAATGAGTTGAAAGATTTGTTTGAGGGAAAGAAAACATATTTGATGGAAACATTTTATCGCTACATGCGAAAAAAGCATCAAGTGCTGATAGTGGATGGCGACAAGCCCATGTTCGACAAATGGAATTTTGATGAAGACAACCGCCAGAAATTGCCTAAGAACCACAAGCCAATTTTTCCGCTGCTTTTTTCCAATGACCTCAGTGACATTGAAACCGAAATCAAAAAAGCCAACATCAAAACAATTGGAAATGTTGACGCTAAAAATTTCTTGTGGCCCACAACAAGGTTGCAGTCACTTGAATTATTGAATTTTTTTGTTGAAAATTGCCTTCCATTGTTTGGAACATTCCAAGATGCCATGGCGCCTAATGAATGGTCTATTTACCACTCTCGTTTGTCGTTCTCGCTCAACATAAAATTAATTTCTCCAAAAGAAGTGGTTGATGCAGCCATTGAGGCATACACCCAAAGTCCCACCACCATTGCTTTTCATCAATTGGAAGGGTTTGTGCGTCAAATCATCGGATGGCGCGAATACATGAGAGGCATCTATTGGCTTAAAATGCTTGAGTATGCTTCGCTTAATTATTTTGAACATACAGATGCTTTGCCACAGTGGTTTTGGACGGGTAACACCAAGATGAACTGCCTAAAAAATGCCATCTCTCAATCACTTGATTTTGCTTATGCCCACCACATTCAGCGATTGATGATTACGGGCAATTTCGCCTTGTTGGCAGGCATTCATCCTGATGAAGTGGATGCTTGGTATTTAGGCATTTACATTGATGCCATCGAATGGGTTGAAATCACCAACACCAGGGGGATGAGCCAGTTCGCAGACGGCGGAATTGTTGGAACGAAACCTTACGTCAGCTCGGCTACTTACATCAATAAAATGAGCTCCTATTGCACTGGATGTTATTATGACAAGTCAAAGAAAACAGGTGATAAGGCTTGCCCTTTCAACAGCCTGTATTGGAATTTCTACGACAAGCATGAAACTAAACTTGCAAAGAATCCACGGATTGGAATGATGTACAATGTTTGGAGAAAAATGCAGCCGGATGACAAAGCGGCGCTGTTGGAACAGGCGGATTATTATTTATCAAACATCAATGAGTTATGATGTCAACCCCTAAATTTCCCATCCCATCTCCATCATAAACCAAAATACTAATTTACTTTTGAACTGCTAATTCCAGCATGCTTGATGCTGCAGATTTCATCCACCAGACCCCATACTTACATTGTGAATGAGTTAAAAGAAATAGTAAAGGCGTACGATGCAACAAAGATGCTGGGTAAGCAAAGCGCTTTGGCGTCCTTGGTGCACCTAGACGGCTCGTCATATCGGCAGCCAGGTGCCCGCATGCTCGTGGATGATGATGGTAACCTTACCGGTGCCATCAGCGGTGGCTGTCTCGAGGGGGATGCCTTGCGCAAGGCCTTGTTGGCCATGTCTCAACACCTTTCTAAACTCGTTACCTACGATACGAACGATGAAGATGATATGTCCATCGGCATTCAACTGGGATGTGCCGGCGTTATTCAGGTGTTGTTTGAACCCCTCAATCCTGCGAACCCCAACAACCCTGTAGAATTGATTAGGAAGGCAGTTTCCAGCCGACAAAAAGCGGTCTTGGTCACTCTTTTCTTTCCCCATAAAAAAAATGAGGTCCACCCCGGCGCTTGCTTTCTGCTCGAATCAAATGGCAACACCACTGGTTCCATCCCTTTTTCTTGGCTCGAAGCATCCTTGCTCGCTGATGTTCAGCGCTCCATGCTGATGGGGAAATCGGCTTTCATTGAATATAAAAACAACAACGATTCCATTACCGCCTTCATCGAATTTCTCAACCCTGTTGTTTCCCTGGTGGTTGTGGGTGCGGGAAACGATGCCATCCCGATGGTCAACATTGCCGATACCCTTGGGTGGGATGTGAGGGTGGTGGATGGCCGGAATACACACGCCAAACCCGACCGTTTCGCTAGCGCTTGTCAAGTGCTGGTAAGCAAGCCTGAAGCTGTTTTGGACCAGATCAACATCGATGACAGAACCGCTTTTGTGATGATGACGCACAATTATAATTACGACATCGCCATGTTGAAAGCCTTGCTGCACAAGGATCTTGCTTATATTGGCATGTTGGGACCCAAGAAAAAACTGGACAGGATGCTTCTTGAACTGCGCGAAGATGGTATGCTGATAGATGACCAAATGCTCGAAAAAGTGTATGGTCCAACCGGTTTGGAAATTGGCGCAGAAACCCCCGAGGAAATTGCATTAAGCATCATTGCTGAGATTCAGTCTGTCATTCAACAGAAATCAGGAAGCAACCTCAAGTTGAGAGCTGACATGATTCATTCCAGGACAAATCACCTTGTTGAAACTAAAAATATTTAAACAAGAACAATGGGTCATCCAGTAACACATTGTGGTATCATCATTTTGGCAGCGGGAGAAAGCAAGCGCATGGGAACCCCTAAGCAGTTATTGACATACAAAGGTGCATCCCTGATAGCACGTGTTGCTGAAACTGCCGTGAGCACTGCATTGCAGCCCATCGTTGTTGTGCTTGGGGCCAATGCAGATTCAATCAAAACAGAATTGACAACTGCAGGCTTGTCGATTGTGTTGAATGATGAGTGGGAGGAAGGCATGGCCTCTTCGCTGAGGGCTGGATTGAACTTCATCACGGAAAATAATCCGTTGGTGGATGGAGTGATTATCCTTGTTGCAGATCAACCCCACCTTACATCAATGCATCTCCTTCAACTCTTGGAAACCCAGCATAAAACAGGGTTGCCAACAGCGGCTTGTACCTACCAAGGAAAGCTTGGAACACCAGCCCTTTTTCACAAAAGCTGCTTCCCTCAATTACTTGCATTGACAGGAGATACAGGGGCCAGAAAAATATTAACCGACATGAACGATATGGTGGCTAAATTGCCCTTTGAAAAAGGGATTATGGACATCGACACAAAAGAAGATTATATCCGCTTGCTGAACGAAAACAATGCCGCATCATGATGATAGACGGATTCAATAGGGCACACGATTATCTGCGAATTTCCTTGACGGACAATTGCAACCTGCGTTGCTTTTATTGCATGCCGGAAGAGGAATATGAATTCACCCCAGCAAGCAGGCTCATGCAGGTAAATGAAATAGTGGCCATCGCCCAAACATTCGTTGACTTAGGCGTTACAAAAATCAGGCTTACCGGTGGTGAACCCCTGGTGAGAAAAGATGCTGCCGAGATTATCACCAAGCTAGCTGCTCTGCCCGTTCAACTCACCATCACCACCAATGCCACGAGGTTGCATGATTTTGTGGATGTCATCAAACAGGCAGGCATTAAATCCATCAACATCAGCCTAGATACCTTGCAGAAAGACAGGTTCCTGCTCATGACAAAAAGGGATCAGTTTGATCAAGTTATGAAAAACATCAACTTGATGATTGACAACGGGATTCATGTAAAAGTGAATGCTGTTGTGATCAAAGGACTTAACGACAGTGAGATCAATGATTTTGTGCGGATGACCAAAGAACAGCCTATTCACGTGCGTTTCATTGAGTTCATGCCCTTTACAGGAAACCGTTGGAACTCAGACAAGGTAATCACCTGGCAACAAATTCTCGCGCAAGTGAGCAGTGAATTTGAGGTGATGCCCATCGAACGGGAGAAACACGAAACCGCAAAAAAATACACGGTACCCGGACACCTCGGTACCTTTGCCGTCATCAGCACCATGAGTGCACCGTTTTGTGGCGACTGCAACAGGATGCGACTCACAGCGGATGGCAAGATGAAAAACTGCCTTTTTTCAAACACGGAAACAGACCTGTTAACTCCCTTCAGAACGGGCGACGACATTGTGCCGTTGATTTACCAAAGCATCAAGGATAAAAAGCAGGCATTGGGTGGACAGTTTACCACCGAGATGGAAAAAATCGAGACATCAAAATTGGAAAACAGAAGCATGATAACCATTGGTGGATAAGAACCAACTAAACAGGATCGATGGAACAAATGATATCAGTAGAAAGGGCGAAGTGGTTGATTGATGAACATGTTTCAGCGATGACACCAAAGCTGATTTCCTTGAAACATGCATCCGGACTGCGTCTTGCTGAAGATGTTTTTTCTAGTCACGACATTCCCGCATACCCGCAATCAAGCATGGATGGCTATGCATTTGCGTTTCAGGATGGTATAAACAGTTATCTTTTAGATGGAGAAATGGCTGCTGGAAGCACCAGGTCATTCACTTTACAACAGGGTTGTGCAGTGAGGATTTTCACAGGAGCTGCCGTGCCTCCAGGAGCAGACACTGTGGTCATGCAAGAAAAAACAGCGTTGCAGGATGGGAAACTTGTTTTCGACGATGCCAAATTGAAAAAAGGCGACAATGTAAGGGATGCAGGTTCTGAAATCAAAAAAAATACACTGGCATTGCCATCGGGTACTATCTTAACCCCCGCCCTGGTTGGCTTTTTGGCTGGAATGGGCATTGCCGAAGTGCTGGCATATACACGTCCAACAATGGGGATCATCATCACTGGAAATGAATTGCAACAACCTGGTTTGGAATTGGCGTATGGACAAGTATTTGACTCCAATTCATTTGCGCTTCAAGCAGCGTTGAATCAATTGCAAATCGACAACATCAGCATTGCATACGCACCAGACAACAAAGCAGTGTTGCAGGAAACGCTGAAAAAGATGTTGCAAGATACTGACATGGTATTGGTCACTGGAGGCGTTAGCGTGGGTGATTATGATTTTACCATGGATGCGTTTGAACACTGTGGCGTTCAGAAAATCTTTCATAAAGTAAAACAAAAACCCGGGAAGCCCTTGTTGTTCGGCATCCATGCCACCAAGCCAGTGTTTGGCTTGCCCGGTAACCCAGCTTCGGTGCTTTCCTGTTTTTATCAATACGTTTTTCCCGCCATTGGAAAATTGATGAACAAACCATGTTTGCTTGAAGCAAAAAAAGCAACATTAAAAGCCGGCTTTCAAAAACCTGTTGGATTGACGCAGTTTTTAAAGGCATATTTTGATGGGGTTGAAGTTGAATTACTAACCGGACAAGAATCGTATAAACTATCTTCATTTTCGAAAGCAAATTGCTTGGCTTTGATTCCTGAAAATATTGGATCATTGATGCAAGGAGCCGAAATAACCATTCATTTGCTTCCCCAAACAATTTAAGAAATGGACTATCAAATTTATTTTTTAATCCTGTTGTTTGCCGTTGCATTTTTATATGCATCCGTTGGACATGGAGGGGCAAGTGGCTACCTCGCACTCATGGCATTGTTTTCCATGGCGCCAGCATTCATGCGGCCTACAGCCTTGTTGCTCAATCTTTTTGTTTCATTATCCGCATTTGTTTTTTTCTATCGAAGTGGACATTTCAAGTGGAAAATATTCCTTCCTTTTGCACTTGCTTCCATACCATTTTCTTTTTTAGGGGGGATGATTTCTCTCGATGCCAGCGTCTATAAAAAACTGCTTGGTCTCTTGCTGTTGATCCCAATCTTTCGATTGATTTTTTTTCCTAACAACAAGGACACGGATACAACACATCCCAATCTGTATTTGTCTGTTTTTATCGGAGCTTCAATCGGTTTTCTTTCTGGATTGATTGGCATTGGGGGTGGAATCATCCTTTCGCCCTTGTTGGTCATGTTGCGTTGGACCAACCAAAAGCAGACTGCAGCCATCAGCGCACTGTTTATTTTTGTAAATTCATTGTCAGGTTTAGGCGGACAACTGTCCAAAGGAATTGAATTCCAATCCGGTATGTTGCTTTTTGTGGGAATAGCCTTTGCCGGCGGTAATTTAGGAGCTTGGTTCGGTGCCATAAAATTCAATCAGCAGGTATTGAAATATTTGCTTGCCATCGTGTTGTTGGTGGCTTCCATAAAACTGTTGCTTACCTAAACTGAAACAATTTTAACATGAAAACAAGGGTACTTTTTTTTGGTCAATTAACCGATATCACGCAAATATCAGAAATAGAAATTGATGCCGTAACTGATGTCAATTCTCTTACAGAAAAGTTGATCTTACTGTTCCCTTCTCTTGCCACTTCAAAATATTTGATTGCCCTGAACAACAAAGTGGTTGTTGATAATTTGATTATACCGGAAAATAGCAAGGTGGTGCTCATGCCGCCATTTTCAGGAGGATAAAAATGGATAAAAAAATTGCATACAACAGATACCAACGCCAACTCATTCTAAAAGGATTTGGAGAAAACGCGCAACAAAAACTTGCCGCTGCCAAAGTGTTGGTTATTGGTGTGGGTGGACTAGGATGTCCACTGCTGCAGTACCTTGTAGCCGCAGGTGTGGGTCAAATTGGTATTGCTGACGACGATCTGGTGAGTCTATCAAATTTGCACCGTCAAGTTATCTATTCAACACCTGATATTGGGAGATTAAAGGTTGATGTAGCGAAAGAAAAAATGGGTGAATTGAATGAAGAAGTGCGAATTACAACTTACCCAAAAAGATGGACAAAACTAGATTGTGTCAATCATTTTCCTGCGTATGATGTTATCGTCGATGCCACAGATAATTTTGCCAGCAGGTACCTCATCAACGACGCTTGTGTGTTGTTGGGAAAGACCTTGGTTTTTGGAGCCGTTTCGCAGTACGAAGGTCAACTCGCTGTTTTCAATGGCGTCTTAAACAATGGGGAAAGATCTGTTTCTTACCGTGATATTTTCACTGAACCCCCCAAAGACGGCGAAGTGTTGAACTGTGCAGAAGCAGGTGTATTGGGCGTTTTGCCGGGAGTGATTGGCACCATGCAAGCAGCAGAAGTGATCAAATTGATCACTGGCATTGGCAGTCCCTTGCTCAACAAATTGCTGAACTACAATGCACTTACACAGGATTTTTTTACCTTGACATTGGATAAGCATCCTGATGCACAACATAACCTACCATCTTCTGTTGATGACTACCTGAGAATGGATTACGAAGCCTTGTGTTCCATTGCTATTTTTGGTATTGAAGAAATCACAGCCGAGGATTGGTTGAAAAACAATGGAACTGCACTGTTGGTTGACATCAGGGAACCACATGAATTGCCTAAATTGAAGGACTTCGAACATCTTGAAATACCATTGTCATCTTTGGATAAAAGCATGGACATGCTTATTGGGAAAGAAGTTATATTTGTGTGTCAGGCTGGTAAACGCAGTCTCAAAGCGGCTTCCATGATGAAGTTGCTTGATGCCGATGCCAAGGTATTCAGTCTGCAAGGGGGCGTTGACAATCTTGTTAAACAAAAAATCATTTCATCATGAATGAAAAAAAGACAAAGAATATTTTCATCCAAGGCGCTATTCCTGCAACATTCATAGCAGACAGCATTGCAAAGCATTCAACCAAAACAAGCATTGGTGGGCACAGCATATTTCTCGGACAAGTGCGTGCAGATGAAATAGGGGGCAAAAAAGTAACTGCCATTGAATACACCACCTATGAAGAAATGGCATTGGAAAAAATGAATGAAATCCGTGAGGATATTTTCGCTAAGTATCCACTTACTTGCATGCATGTGTATCATAGCCTGGGCATGGTGAAAGAAGGTGAAATTTGTTTGTTTGTTTTCACCTCATCAGCACACCGAAAACCCGCCATAGACGCCTGTTCTGAGTGTGTTGAAAGAATCAAGGCAGAGCTTCCCGTTTGGGGAAAAGAATTTTTTGAAGACGACAGTCATCAATGGAAAGTGAATCAATAAAATTATCAATCAGATGGTCAACATCACACATAAGTCATCAACATTGCGCCAGGCAATTGCCGTGGGTATATTGACAGTTTCCAAACAAGAAACCATCGATGCCGTTGTGCAACGAACAGTTCCCAAAGGCGATGTGTTTGAGTTCAGTCGCGCCGCTGGTTTGCTGGCATGCAAGAAAACCTATGAGGTAATTCCGGATTGTCATCCGTTGCCCATAGAATATACCAAGATTAGCCACGAGATTGATGGCCTTTCCATCATCATTCGGGTTGAAGTACACACCATTTACAAAACAGGCGTGGAAGTGGAAGCCATGCATGGTGTGGCGATTACTGCATTAACCATGTATGACATGCTCAAGCCGATTGATCCCGGCATAGAAATTTCCACCATTAAGTTGGAACAAAAAAAAGGCGGCAAAAGCGACATCAAATATGCATATCCCGAAACGGTGAAGGTGGCTGTCATCACCTGCAGCGACAGTGTAAGCCGCGGGATGAACGAAGACAAAAGTGGTGAAATTATTGTTCAGAAACTTGCAAAGCATAAGCTGTCAGTCTCCTGCAAAGAAGCCATTCCCGATGAGTTTGAGGTGATTCAGTTGAAGGCAAAGCAATTGATCAACGAAGGATACCAGCTCTTGCTTTTTACAGGAGGAACGGGCTTGTCAACCCGCGACATCACTCCAGATGCATTGGCGCCATTGATCGACCGCGAAGTTCCAGGCGTTATGGAAGCCGCGCGAAACTACGGACAGCAACGAACGCCGTATGCGATGCTAAGCCGGGGCATTGCAGGTTTTGCAGGAGAAACACTCATCATCACCATGCCAGGCTCGCCAAGGGGAGCAGAAGAGAGCATGGATGCCATATTCCCATACATCTTGCATGTATTCAGGGTTAAGGAAGGGATAAGGCACAATTGAAGCAATACGCAAGACAGTTTTTCTCAATAAATGTAGTATATTATCCACAAAATAGTTTAATTTGTGGATAATATACTACAAAATGAAGTCAAAGAAACAAATACTATTTCCCAAGTATCAGTTACTGCTCGAACAAATGGGGGAGAATATTAAGTTGGCTCGCAAGCGCAGGAAACTTACAACGGTGCAGGTCTCCGAACGCGCCGGTATCGATCGCAGCACATTGTATGCAATTGAAAATGGAACCCCAACTGTTTCATTGGGAGCATATTTTAATACATTGAGGGTGCTCGGTCTTCAGGACGATTTTTTAAAATTGGCAGCAGATGATGCTTATGGAAGAAAGCTGCAAGACCTTGAATTGATTAACACCAAATGAACATGGCTGGCAAAACGGATATATGGGTTTATGCACATTGGCAAGGTATGAATGCCCCAACCTGTATTGGCATGCTAACTGTTCAGCAAGCAAAAGGCAGGAGAGCCTTCAGTTTTGAATACAACAAATCCTGGATTAACAGCAAGGCGCAATTGGTCCTAGACCCAGACATCGGTTGGTTTTCTGGACCTCAATATCCCAATGGCAAAGAAAACTTCGGCGTCTTTCTTGACAGCATGCCAGATACATGGGGAAGAACATTGATGAAAAGAAGGAAAGCACAAATCGCAAGGGCTGCAGGAAATTCTATACCAACCCTGTATGAAATTGATTTTCTGCTCGGTGTTTATGATGAGAGCAGGATGGGAGCACTGCGGTTTAAACTCGATCCCGAAGGACCATTTTTAGACCATGATGGAGATTTGCCAATTCCACATTGGGCGAAAGTTCGAGAATTGCAACACGCTGCTGAAGTTTTGGAAACAAATGAGGATGATGAAAACATCAAGGAATGGATTTCCATGTTGATCGCACCTGGTTCTTCACTAGGAGGTGCTCGACCAAAGGCAAATATGTTGGATGATCAACAACATCCATGGATTGCAAAATTCCCTTCTTGTAATGATGACATGGACAAGGCCGCATGGGAATTCTTGGCCTATCGTCTGGCACTTGATGCTGGGATACACATGGCAGAATCCCGAATCGATAAGATTTCAGGCAAGTATCATACCTTTTTTACCAAAAGATTTGACCGAGCAAATGGGGAACGCATCCATTTTGCATCAGCCATGACCATGACTGGCAATAACGAAGACATCCTTCGTGAACGTCCAGGGAGTTACCTGGAAATTGCAGAATTTATTCAATATTCAGGATCAAACATCACAGCCGATTTGGAACAATTGTGGAGACGCATTGTTTTTAACATAGCCATCTCCAATACAGATGACCATTTCCGCAATCATGGCTTTCTGGTCCGTAATGATGGGTGGTATTTGTCCCCTGCTTATGACCTCAACCCTTCTACAGACAAAAAAGGTCTTGCATTGAATATTGATATGGATAACAATGCATTGGATGTTGAACTTGCAAAAAGTGTAGGGGTATTTTTTCAATTAAACAATGCCCAAATGCTTCGTATCATTGATGAAGTCATTCAAGCGGTGAAGCACTGGAAGAAATTGTCCAACGACATCGGAATAAAGCGATCGGAACAAGAGCGGATGATGCCTGCATTTAGGGTGTGAGTATTGAAAACTAACCATATTTGCATTTCATCAATTTAGCAAAACGGGAGATGCAAACCCACAACAGGATACGTAATGATTAAATGTTAACAACCAATGAACGAATCTCCCATCTACCTCGATTATAATTCCACAACACCCTGCGATCCTGCGGTTGTGGCAGAAATGATGCCCTATTTTACAACGAAATTCGGCAACGCATCAAGCAAGACACATGTGTATGGTTGGACTGCAGATGAGGCGGTAGAAGAGGCAAGAGAAAAGGTGGCACAGTTGATAGGGGCCAAAAAGACTGAATTGATTTTTACTTCTGGCGCAACAGAATCCATCAACCTTGCCTTGAGGGGTTTGTACGAAAGTTCATCTCAAAAGGGAAGGCATGTCATCACATACAGCACAGAACACAAGGCGGTGTTAGATACCTGCAGTTTTTTGGAAACCTTGGGTGCTGAAATGACCATACTTCCCGTGGATAATCTAGGCAACCCTGATCTTGAATTGCTGGAAAGCGCCATCAGGAAGGATACCATCTTCATCGCAGCCATGTATGCAAACAACGAAACAGGAACCGTTATGCCCATCAAATCCATGGCATCCATCGCTCGGAAAAACGGCGTTTTGTTTTTTTGTGATGCAACACAAGCAATCGGCAAAATACCTATAAACGTTGTGCAAGACGGGATTGACATGATGGCGTTTTCAGCGCACAAAATGTATGGGCCAAAGGGCGTTGGGGCATTGTACCTCGCAAAAAAAGACAGTAGAATAAAGATCAGTCCATTGCAATACGGCGGTGGTCACGAAAGGAACTTGCGCAGTGGAACTTTGAATGTGCCTGGTATCGTGGGTTTTGGGAAGGCATGTGAATTGGCTGAATTGACTATGGAGAAAGAGTCAATTCGCTTGACACGCTTGCGCGATATGCTGTTGGATGGAATTTCTTCAGTTGAAAATATAGTGCTGAATGGTTCTAAAAGCAACATCATGGGCCACGTGGCAAACCTGAGTTTCGGTTTTCCGGGGGGAGAAGGAATGATTAAAATGCTCACCAAGAATATGGCGGTATCCTCAGGGTCAGCATGCAGCTCAGCATCAATAGAACCCTCTCATGTATTGCAGGCAATGGGGTTGAGTGATACGCAGGCATTGTCATCCATTAGGTTTAGCCTCGGCAGATTTACCACAGAAGATGAAATTGTGAAGGCGATAAAGTGCATCAATGAGGAATGTAGAAAAATGAAGAATGGTGAGAAATGATGAAAAATGAAGAATGAAAAATGAAGAATGAAAAATGGAACAGCCGGGCGTTCATTTTGCGTGTGTATTTCACATGCTCATGTTGGTTGGAATGACCTAATCCTTTCGCGTAAGAATACAGATTTTCATGGCATTGACTTTCTCAATAGATTGGTGTTCGAAAATTGAGTTCCATCATCTATCTTTATTTTATATGATTGGAATTATCGTTCAGTTGCTCATTTCTTGGTTGTTGATTTGGTTTTTCTGTAAGGAAAATTTGTCGGTATTGGGATTGAAACCCAATGCAGAAAGGACCTCCATGTTCTTCATCTTTTTAGCAGTCACCATATTTAGTTGCTCTTCAGGTTTTTTCCTGCGGATGTATTTTGGCAAAGAAAGTTGGGTATTGAATCCCCTTTTTTCAACAGAACTTTTATTCAAAGGGATTTGGTGGAACCTGAAATCTGTTCTTTTTGAAGAACTGATTTTCAGGGGAGTAATTTTATACATCCTGATCAAAAAACTAGGGCCTTCCAAGGCAATCATCATTTCATCAGTAGCTTTTGGAATATACCACTGGTTTACTTTTGAGATATTTGGAAATCTATACAGCATGATTCCCGTATTTATCCTAACTGGACTTGTGGGCGTATTGTATGCTTATGGATATGTAAAAACTAATTCACTTTATGCTACCATCGGCATGCATTTTGGTTGGAATTTCACCAAAGGTTTTCTGTTTTCAGAAGGTTCTATTGGCAATGGTATTTTTGTTCAGGTAAAACCAATTCCTGTTGTTTCAGTATCTTATTTTGTTTATTATGCTGTGATGCTAATACCATTTATTTTATTTTTCTGCTTGAATTATTTGCTCTTGTTTAGAAAATCGACTTCTATAAGTTGACATTGATCTTTTTTAAATTTTTCAAGCATTCGATAAAATTCAATAGCCTGGGGTTTAAACCCCAGGCTATTGAGAAATTCATAAAATTTTGATTTTCATTGAATTACAAAGACGTCATTTTTCATTTACTTCATCGCATTTTTCATTCTTCACTCTTCATTTTTCATTTAACTTATTGCTGCTTCAAAAACGCCTTTGAATAATTAATCTTCATCGCATCCATCGCCGGCATGTGTCCTTTCAACCTTGTTTTGAAGTTTTCGAAATTCTTAGACTCCTTGGTAGACCATGCCACTTCAGACAACGCCAATGCGCGTGGATAGGTCATGTATTCTGCATAACCAATGTTGCTGATGTACTCAGTCCAAACATTCGCTTGTATTCCCACAACATGCTTCACTTCTTCTGCAGTCAATTCCGGCAAGTCAGGTTCAAATGAATAGCATTTGCTCAACGGTAAATTTCCCCCAATGGCCAATGGTTCTGTTTTTGAATCTCCTTGGTAATAATCAAGGTAAAAATAACTGTTGGGAGACATCACCACATCATGGTTCTGTTTTGCTGCTTCAATTCCACCTTTCGTACCTCTCCATGACATCACCATCGCATTTGGTGAAATGCCACCTTCTAAAATCTCATCCCAACCCAATAATTTCTTTCCTTTTGATGTCACAAATTTATCAATGCGGCGTATAAAATAACTCTGCAATTCATGCTCATCTTTTAAATTGAGTTTTTTGATCAAGTCCTGGCAAAAGCGACTTTCCTTCCACTGTGTTTTCGGACATTCATCACCACCAATGTGGATATACTGTCCAGGAAACAAAGCCATCACTTCTGTTAACACATCCTGCATGAAAGTAAAGGTTTCTTCTCGTGGACAAAGAACATCTTCTGAAACGCCCCATTTGGTTTGAACTTCATAAATTTTGTCTTGGTTACAACCGAGTTGTGGATATGCCGCGAGCACCGCTTGTGAATGTCCAGGCATCTCTATCTCAGGTATAATTGTAACGTATTTCTTTGCAGCGTATGCAACAACTTCCTTGATTTGATCTTGCGTATAAAATCCACCATAAGGGGTTTTGTCGTATTTCTGATCCTTATAATGCCCCAACATCGTTTCCTTTCTAACTGAAGAAATTGATGTAAGCAACGGATATTTTTTGATTTCTATCCTCCAACCTTGGTCTTCTGTGAGGTGCCAATGAAAAGTATTCAATTTATACACAGCCATCAAGTCGATGAATCTTTTCACTGCATCCACAGAAAAAAAGTAACGACCTACATCCAACATCAATCCTCTGTACCCAAACCTTGGCGCATCTTCAATTGTACAATTGGGTGCTGTTAAGGGTGTTGTTGAAGTTGATGCAGCATAGATTTGTGGTGGCATTAATTGCAAAAGAGATTGATAAGCATAGAAGGCTCCCTTGCTTGTTTTTGACTGTATGTCAATTTTCTTTGAGCTGATTTTTAGCGTGTAACCCTCTTCAGCCAAGGAATTGTTGATTGAAAACACAATTCCTGTTGATGAAGATTTACCGGATTTTACGGCATATACATTTCCAGAAGCTGTTTTGATATTGTCTGCCAATAACTGAGCAACAGGCTCCAATGACGCATCCGTAATGGTAATCGACATGCCTTTCTTGAAATTGAAACTGCCTGTGGCGGGTTCAATTTTTTTTGGCAATGGAATGATGTTGTAGCTGTTTTGGGCAACAGCAGTAAACACCAAAAAGAGTAAAACAAATTGGGTTATGATTTTTTTCATATTATTTCTTTGCATGAATGTAATTTTTTTTATCATTCATTCAAAGATATTTTTGAATCATAAACTCTTCAACCCCCAATGAAACTTTAAACTTTCAACCTAAAACTCGACCTTCAACCCCCTCAACCCCTTCAACTCCTTCAACCTCATTAAATCAACTACCCCTGGTTCCGCCTGTCTTAACGGGTTTCTTGGTGGCTCCTGAAGACTTGGTTGTGGCCGACTTCGCTATGAACTTTGAATTACCACCTTGAACGTTGTTCTTGGTATTGGTAGACGCGTTTTTCGCTGCTATTTTCTGATTAATGTGAAATCCCATAAGGCTAAATTTATGCTTAAAGGTAACCAAATTTCCTGAATTCTAGGGTTTGCTGATCTGGTAGACATGGTTTAGCCTAGATGCCTCGCCAAAATAAGCAACCTCCTCGGTAGCTATTTTTACAGCCCCAAGCCTTTCCATCGCGATCTGAGACCGAATGTTTGAAGCCCCTACATGAAATATGATGTTGTCTACAAACGATAACGCATGTGCTATCATCAGTCCTTTTACATGTTGGTTGATTGACTTCCCCCAGCATGTCCTCGAAAAAAAGGTATACCCAATTTTGATTTCTTTCTTTTCAGGATCATGGTCATAAAACCTTGAACTGCCAATAGCCTTGCCAGTGGCGGCATCCATGATGAGAAACGCCCCTTTAGACTCCATGGCTCCCCGGAAATAATTCAAAAAGACATCAGGCTTGTACCGGTCTGGATTGGGATGTTGCTCCCAAATCAAGGGGTCTGATGCCACCTCATACAACAACTCAACATCTGACTCCTTCAGGGGTTCCAAGACGACGATTTCATTTTTCAAATGTGTTGGCTGGTAAAGGGTTGTCATCCTGCAAAATTAAATCATTTTAGAATTGGATTTATTTGTGTAAATAACACGCAATATTTTGATGATTTGGCTTAAGATTTTTTAACTTTCCTTTTTATCTTAAAATCTTGTTAATTATGTCGATTTTGGATGAAAAAATCGCTTTTGCAAGATGAACAAGTTAAAGTAAATTATTTAGGTCCTAAAAACGGACCATTTTGACCAAAACCAAATGTTTATGAGATTATTCAAAAAAAGCAGTTGGATGTTGCTGTTATCCTTGGTAATGAGTACCATGGCTATCGCACAAACAACAATCAAAGGAAAAGTAACGGGTCCGGCCAATGAGCCTCTTGCCAATGTCAATGTTGGTGTTGACAAAACCAGCGTAGCCACACAAACAAACAAGTCGGGAGAATTTACCATTCCCGCCAGCAAGGGCCAAACCCTCGTGGTTAGCTTTATCGGCTATATCACCAAGGAAGTTAAAGTAGCTGGACAAGAGAATTTTGTGATCAGGCTTTCGCGTGATGATAACACCTTAGAGGGTGTTGTGATCACTGCACTCGACATCAAAAGAAATCCACGTGAATTGGGTTATTCAGTTCAAAAAGTGGACGGAGACGACATCCAAGAAACACAGCGTGAGAATTTCATCAACTCCCTTCAAGGAAGAGTTGCTGGTTTAACCATCAATCCTACAAGTGGCGCTGCAGGCGCTTCTTCATCAATTGTACTCAGGGGATTTAATTCACTTTCCATGAGCAACCAACCTTTGTTTGTTGTTGATGGTGTGGTGATGGATAACCAATCTGTTGATGAAAACTCAGATGGTGGTCGCGGTATCGGATTGGCCTCTGATCGTCCGAATAGAAACAGCGACTATCAAAACAGGATTGCAGACATCAACCCAAGTGATATCGAATCTGTTACCGTGTTGAAAGGACCTGAAGCCACTGCGCTTTATGGAAGTCAGGCTAGCTCTGGAGCGATCTTGATCACCACCAAAAAAGCCAAGACTGCTCAGTTGCAGATGCAGTACGACAACAGTGTAAGGGTTCAGCGATTGACAAGATTCCCAGATACATTCGATAAATACACCAATGGAACCAATGGTGTACCCACAAATACTTTTAGGTATTTTGGACCAGAATATGCGCCACAAACGCAGATTTACGACAACCTGAAGTTGTTCTTTAGAGATGGAATATCACAAACGCACAATATTGGAATGGATTTTGGCGTAAAGAATTCATTCTTTAGGATTTCAGGATCAACTTTCAACCAACAAGGAGTTATTCCAAACAATGATTTCAAGCGTTTGAATTTCAGGATTTCCAATACAACCAAGATTGGAAAGTACATTGAAGTATCACCTTCTTTGGCTTTGATCAAAACAGAAAACGAAAAGGTGTTACGCAGTGCTGGTGGTTACATGTTGAGTTTGTTGATATGGCCTAACCAAAATTTGATCTTGAATTATGAAGATCCAGTTACAGGCGACAAACTTCCGTTGTTTAACAGCAATCCGAATTCTGATTACGACAATCCGTTCTTCAACGTTTCAAAGAATAGGGCAAGAGACCAAACGATGAGGGCAACTGCTTCATTGGGTGTAAACATCAACCCAACTGATTGGTTGTCAATTCAAGGTCGTTTTGGATACGATACCTATAACGTAGATGGTTATATGCTATATCACCCACAGAGTTATTATTTAAGTGCAGCATTAAAGGGAACACTTGATAATTTCTGGAGGAAGTACAATGGCTACAACCATACCATCACAGCAGTAGCCAAGAAAAAAGTAGGCAACTTTAATTTCCGCGGAATGGTGGGAACCATGTGGCAAGATTATGAAACCAAGATGTTTGCCGTTACAGGAAATACCTTGACCAGTCCAACCAATTTCGACAGCAGCAATACAGCTCCTAATTCTAGGGTTCGTTTGTTAAGGAACTATTTTGGTGAGTACAACAAGCAGATTTCAAGGCAAATTGCGGTTTTTGGTGAAGCAGCGGTGAGTTATAAAAACATGATCTTCATGAACTATACCCACCGTTTTGAATCAGCATCAACCCTTCCAAAGAAAAACAGAAACTACGATTATCCTGGAGGAAGTTTGAGTATGATTTTGAGCGATATCATCAAACCACTCAAAAAGAGTGACGTGCTTACTTACTGGAAACTCAGAACATCATTGGCAAGCACTGCACGTTTGAATACACCATATTCTACGCAGTCGGTATTTGTAAATAACTTCGCCAGTGGCAATGGATATTCATACGGCTTTACAAATGCAAATCCAGAGTTGGCTCCAGAAAGGCAAAGTACCTATGAAGTAGGAACAGAACTAAGGTTGTTTGGAAACAAGGTTAACCTCGAAGGAACTTATTACAATACGTTGAACAAGGGACAAATCATTGAGAATTTCAGGTTAAGCTATGGAACAGGATTTGTACTCAATACACAAAACGCGGCAAGTACTAGAAACCGTGGAGTAGAAGTAACATTGGGTGCTGCCATCTTTAACAAGCCTAAGTTTGGATGGAACATACAAGTGAACTTCAACAAGATGTGGAACAAGGTTATCGACATGCCTAAGAACGTTGCTGAATACTATATTGCAGACACATGGTTGTATGGAAATGCCCGTGGTGGTTTGATTTTTGGTGGACCAACAACATCAATAACAGCATATGGCTATGAAAGAAATGCCAAGGGCGATATCTTAATCAACCCAGTAAATGGATTGCCAGTAATTGACCCAAGGTTCTTGATTCGTGGTGATAGAAACCCAGATTATACCATGGGTATCAACAACAACTTCCGATTCAACAAGTTTAGGTTGAGCTTCCTTTGGGATGTAAAAGTTGGGGGTGATATTTTCAACGGAACAAACAGGTTCTTAACTTCAGCAGGAAGAACATCATTCACTGAAGACAGGTTTAAACCACGTGTAGTTAAAGGTGTGTTGAAAGATGGTTTCCAAGAAACCCGTCCAACACCTAATAGCATCGTAATCGTACCAGCCTTAAATGATGCATTTTATTCTAACATGCCAGAAGAAGACTTCATTGAAAAGGATGTTAATTGGCTAAGGTTGAGAGACCTAACCCTAACTTATGGGTTCCCTAAAAAGCCATTTATGGACCATACATGGATAAAAACGTTGGATTTATTCATGACTGTAAATGACCTTATCTTAATTACCAATTATACTGGAGCAGATCCAGCGGTGAGCGGTAATTCAGCAGGATCAAGGGGTGTAGGTGGATTTGGTTTTGATTATGGAACCATGCCAGCTGCCATCAGTGTGAACTTTGGCTTGAGGACATCATTTTAATTAACAGGAAAATTCAGATCATGAAAAAGAATATATTATTTTATTTGGCTTCATTTGTGCTCATCTTTTCTTTCTCTTCATGTGAGAAAAAAATAGATGAAGCATTTGCCAATCCCAACGCTAGCGTAAGGGTTCCTATCGAAACAATCTTACCTGGGGTTATAGGTAATTTTATTGGAAGTTCTGCAGCCGCGGGAAGTGCTTATGGAACTGGTAATGATGGTTTATACATTGGCCGCTACGTTCAATATTGGGGAACCAACGGTGGCGGCAACCAATACGACCAAATGGGTGGCGCTACAGGAGCCAGTGATATCTTGGGTTCAGTTTGGGCGATGCATTATTTTGGAATGGGTGAAAACCTGAACAAAATGATCAAGTGGGGTATTGAAGAAGAGAAATGGGATTATGTAGGCGTTGGATATGCCATCAGGGCTTGGAGCTGGCTTACTTTAACAAACATGCACGGTGAAGTGATTCTCACTGAAGCCTTCAGACCCGAACAACTTGTTTTCAAATACAATACACAACAGGAAGTTTATGACAGTGTAAGGTCTATTGCTCGCTTGGCTGTTTCCTACCTTGAAAAAACCGGTGGCAGTGTTAGCCAATCTAACCTAGCCAAAGGAGATGCTTACTTCTACAACGGAGACGTAAATAAATGGAAGAAATTTGCATATTCTGTAATGGCTAGGTCTTTCAATCACCTAAGCAACAAAACAGAGTACAAAGCCGATTCAGTACTTAAATATGCTGCATTGGGCATAAATGGAAACGCAGACAATGCCAGCGTTAAATTCGCCAACACGGGCATTACAGGAACTTCTAATTTTTATGGTCCATTCAGAGCCAATGTAGGTGCACTTAGACAAAGTCAATTCGTAGCCAATCTGATGAATGGATTGAATTCACGTTTCTCTGGACTTCCTGATCCACGTTCATTTTATATGCTCCGTGAAAATACAAATGGAACCATACGTGGTGTCTTGATGAACAAAGGAGCTACTGGATTGGTTACAGCTGATCAACCACAAGGATTCTGGGGTCAGGTTTTCTCATCAGCTACTTCACCAACTTCAGATGCAGCTTGTCGCTACATCTTCAAAAACGGTGCTCCTTTCCCTGTACTTACTGCCAGTGAAGTTAAGTTCATGATGGCCGAAGCTTACCTTAGAAAAGGAGATGCTGCTGCGGCAAGAACGGCTTATCTAGATGGTATTTCTTTGAATATAGATATGTTGACTAGCACGTATAATGCTGATGTTCCAGTGCCAAGGCAAATCACTACGGCTATCAAAACAGCATTTCTTGCCAATCCAACATTAGCAATCCCTGCCGGTTCTCTTTCTTTGAGCCATATCATGTTGCAAAAATACATTGCACTTTATGGGTTTGGACCACTTGAAACATGGGTTGACATGAGAAGGTTTCATTATACTGATGCTGATGAAAAAGCAGGTGGTCAAGTATACGCAGATTTTGTTCCACCATCCGGTATCGATCTATTCATCAACAACAGCAACAAGTTGACCTATAGGGCTCGTCCTCGTTTCAATTCAGAGTATCTGTACAACGTGGCAGAATTAACCAGGTTGGGTGCTCTTGCTCTTGATTACAATACCAAAGAACAGTGGTTCTCACAGAAATAATTAGCTGAAAAACAATTAACATGAAATCATTTTTTAATAACAAGGTTCTCTCTTTAGCCATGCTAATGTTGGTCCTTGCCTCTTGCGAAAAAGAATATAGCTCTATCGCTGAAGTTAATACAGACCTCAATGGCAAAGCCTTTGTAAAGTATTATAACGCTGTAGTAGGCTCAGCCCGTAATTACATTTATGCTGATAATGTGCCTTTGAATGGTGCGTCTATTGCTTATACAAACGTTTTTCCTTCATTGTCACCATCTTATTTTTCACTGGATGCAGGAACAAGAGCGATGACTATTAAGGATACTTTGTTGACCACCACACAAGCGCCTTTGAACTTCAGTGCAGTTGTTGAAGGCAATGCTTTTTATACATTATTTGCTTATGATTCGCTGAATGCGCCCAAGCAAAAATTAATAAAGGACAATATCCTTCCAATCACGGATACTACAGCAAGGGTAAGGTTTGCTAATTTCCCTTTCAGCACTGCGGCAATGCCCAATGTTGATATTTATTCAATCAAAAGAAAGGAAAATATTTTCACTAATATTAGTCCAACCACAGTTACTGAATTCATTCCCATTGCTTCTGCTTCAAATGATACACTTTTTGTAAGGCCTACCGGCACTCTAACAAACTTGACGCAGTTAAATGGATTGGTTCCAACGGCCAGAAGGACGTACACCGTAATATTTAGGGGAAGCTACCGAGCAACATCTGGTGCAGCTGCCAGAACGCTGACTTCATTTCTGAGTTTATAGAACTACCCAAGACAATAAAATTTGTAGAAAGCCGCTTGCATTGATTTGCAAGTGGCTTTTTTTATTTTATTTTAAACACGGCAAAAAACATCTCAGTCCGTGTTTCAAATCCCAAGCGCTCATACATGGAAATGGCCCTGGTATTGTCTTTCCGCACGTGTAAAAAAGGGGTTCTGCCATTTTCTATGATCCTTTCCGCTGCTTCCGTCATCAAATGCGCAGCATACCCTTTCCCAAGGTAATCGGGGTCAGTGCAAACCGCACTTATTTCTGTAAAGTTTTCAGGATGAAGCCGCTCTCCAGCCATGGAAATAAGCTTTTCGTTGTCATAAATACCTATGTAATTCCCGAAGTTGATGGTTTCTGATAAAAAGGGACCAGGTTTTGTGAGGGCCGTCAATACAAGCATCGCAGGCACATCTTTTAATTCGAGAGCATTGGATTTGGTTGATGATAGCAAGGCTGGTATCAGTTTGTTGCAAACCATTTGGTAAAGGGGTGTAGTAAAGACGACCTCAAATTGATCAATGAAGTTGATTTGATCTTGAATCATAACCGAGAAGCTTCGTTCAGCCGGCATCGATTTTAGCAAGTGAAGTTGATTCTCTTTTTCCCATGATTCCATGCCCAGAAAAGGTGAAACGGCGGTAGAAAAGTATTTGATGACTTGGTCTCCTTGGTTTAGGAGGCTGTCTCCTGAACCCAATGCTTGCCAAACTGGATTTTCTAGTGTTTGCATTCGATGATTTGAGTGATGTTTTATTTGGATTTAATCCTTTGTTATTTTTTCTTGGCTGCTTTTTTTTGCAATGCCTTTTCCTTGTTTTCGTTTACCCTGAACTGTATAATTTCAGCAATTAATTCTTCCGGCACGGCTTTCCCAAGTGGAAATTGAATAGCACCCTTTGATGTTACGTAGCCTTCTAGTTTTTTGCTGAAAGCCTTGATAACTGTTGTGTAGGGGTACAAACCGATGTGCTTTTTATGGCATGCATAGTACACCAATATGCCATTGAGTTTGATGCAAGGCATGCCATAGCTGATGCCTTCCTCCGCCTCGGGTACTGTCTTGCGAAGCATAGAACGAAATGCTTCAAATGCAGGCCTAACTTCTTCAGGAATCAATTGAATGTACTCATCAACCGTAGAAATCTTGATGTTCTGCATGTGCCAAGGATTATACTATTTCAACAAGCTGGATTTTATTGCCACAGGTATCATCAATCACCGCAATTTTTACATTTCCCATTGTTGTGGGGCGCAAGGTAAATTCTACATTCAACTCCCTCAAGCGTTCATACTCATAATCCATGCTGTTTACCTGAAAAGAAATGCAGGGGATTCCAGCTTCATACAATGCTTGCTGATAAGTTTCCGCAGGCTCAAACAGGCATGGCTCCAACAACAACTCAACACCATTTTCATCATCTCTAGAAACCACGGTTAGCCATTTGTCTTCACCCATCGGTATCTCCGTTTTCTTAACAAACCCCAATACGTCCGTGTAAAAGGCAAGTGCCTTTTCCTGATCATCAACTATTACACTGGTGATTTTTATTTTCATCTTTTTTTTAGTTTAAAGTTTAAGGTTTAAAGTTGAATTTAGTTGTGTTTGTTAACAGGTTTTTGATCGAAGATTAAACTTTAAACTAACAACTTTAAACTAAAACGAGTCCCACAAAAACACCATCTTCTCTCAACTCAACCGGATATGTCTTCATATTATACCCTTCTCCAGTAACATTGTATCCATTTTTCAAGGCAAATTTAAACCGGTGGAGTGGACAAACAGCATTGCCTTGCATGTCAATATAGCCCATGACCATTTTAGCACCGGCGTGTGGACAGAGCGGCTGAAATCCGTAAAGTTTGTCTTTGAATTTTGCAATGCAGATAGTTTTCTCTGCAATCTCCATTTGGATGATGTCGTAGCTCCCAAATCCCAGTGCTTCAAATGATGGGGCAACATTGTACCAAGTATATTCCTTAAGCGCCATAGTCGTACTGCTGAAATCCGGTTCTGTATGGGTATCGTTTTACATAAACTTCCCGTACCATGGCCAACATGGTGGCCCTCAATTGGTCGATGGCCCTTCTTTCAACAGCTGAAACAAATACACAGTTTCCTGTAGTTTCGTTTTCCCAACGCTTTCTCAATTCATCCAGCAGGGTGGATTTTATTTCTGGTTCAAGCCATTGGTCAAAATTTCTTTCTTCGTATAAATCCATTTTGTTGAATACCGTAATCGTTGGCTTGTCTGCACAGCCTAGTTCAGCCAATGTAGTATTCACCACCTTCATTTGGTCTTCATATTGCGGATGCGAGATGTCTACCACATGCATCAAAATATCACTCTCCTTCACTTCATCCAGCGTGCTCTTGAAACTTTCAATGAGGTGATGGGGTAGTTTTCTTATGAATCCCACTGTATCACTCAACAAAAAAGGAGTATTCTCGAATACCATTTTTCTCGTGGTAGTGTCTAGCGTTGCAAAGAGTTTGTTTTCAGCGAGCACATCGCTCTTGCTCAGCAAGTTCATCAGGGTTGATTTGCCTACATTCGTATATCCCACCAAGGCCACCCGAATGAATTCGCCCCTTTCTTTTCGTTGGGTAAAAGCTTGTTTTTCAATGTCCAGCAATCTTTTTCTCAACAGGGTTATCTTCTCTCGCACAATACGCCTGTCTGTTTCTATTTCCGTTTCACCTGGTCCACGCGTTCCGATACCTCCTCCGAGGCGCTCAAGGTGTTTCCACATGCCCCTTAACCTGGGAAGAATGTATTGGTATTGGGCCAATTCTACTTGTGCTTTGGCTTGTGCTGTTTTGGCCCTTCGGGCGAAAATGTCGAGAATCAAATCACTGCGGTCAATTGTTTTGATGCCAACAGCTTCTTGGATGTTTCCAATTTGGGAACCTGATAGTTCATCATCAAAAATCAACAATCCGATGTTTTTCCCTTCGGCATACTTCTTGATTTCTTCCAACTTTCCCTTGCCTACATAAGTTTTGCTGTCTGGATGCTGAAGCCGTTGCACAATTTTTTTATCCGTAACGGCACCTGCGGTGGATGCCAGAAAGGCAAGCTCCTCCATGTATTCAGCCACTTGTTGTTCAGTTTGGTGGTTGTGGATTACCCCAACCAAAATGGCATTCTCAGAAGTTTCGAAAAGGTTTTGTTTATCGAGCACTGTTGTATGATGTGTTAAATGCTAATGGTGATGCAAAATATGCAATGAAATCAAGGGCAATTAAACGAATAATTGCCATTCCCTTATTGCCTTTAAATATTTAGTTTCGATTAAAGTCCGCTCAACGTCAATCCTACTGTAAATGGTTTAACTGAAGGTCCATAACCAGCCTTGAAGAATTCCGTAAGGGTATAGGTGCCGAACAAGCTCATGTTGCCATAGCCTATTCTTCCAGTTGCCGCCAAACGCGTTCCATTTAGGTTTCTTCTGTCTTTTGTTTTGAGGTAATAACCACCTTTGTTGTTTGCGTCTAGATCAATTTTTGATTTTACTTTGGCATCAATATTGGTTCCTATTTTCAATCCTAATGCTAATTTCCAACCTGAATTCATGTCTTCTGGGTTGGTTGAATACCTAAATTCCAACGGAACCTCTAGATATCCTGTAGCCAATTTATTTTTCTTGTACTTGGTAACAGAGTCTGTTGTGAATGAAACTCCATTCTTATCTGCCAGGTTGATGCTTGTTTTATCAAAGAAAATATTGTCTGTACCTATACCTGGTCCAATCGCAACACTCAATTTTGGATTTGATTTGAAATTGAAATCAAAAAGAAAGTAGGCATTAAACGTGCGTGAAAATCCTTTTGTTTGGATGTTGCCTTTGTTTCCCCAAGCGGCATATCCCAATTGAAACATAAAATGATCAGATGCCCTTTTGGACAGGTCCACTTTGCTCCAATCAGTTTTGGCAGCGGTTTCTTTTTTTTCTTGTGCATTTACACCAAGCGTGCAACAAATCAGCAGTATTCCTAATATTGACTTCATACGTTTATTTAAGATATCAAAAGTATCGCCTCAAGGCTTAACAAAAGGTTAAGATTAAGGGACTGCAAAGGTAGTGCACTTAGGTGGTTTTTTAATGAATTGAGTGTTGAGGCACTGATATGGAAGTCCAAATTTTCAAAAATCGGGAATCCAGCCTACAAAAACACAATAATTAAGCCCATTTTCATGAAAATCTGCTCTAAAAGGCTTCAAAAATCAATTCAAATGTCCGTATTCTCCCATTCTTTGGCTACATTAACAGGAGTTTCAATAACCCCATAATGATGCAGACAATCAAACTCTTCCTGTTTCTTGTTTTTTTTGGAGGCAATGTTTATTCCCAACAACCTGTTCGCCCCAATATCCTCATGCTTGTTTGTGAAGATATGAGCCCGCATCTGGGATGTTATGGGGATTCTTTGGTGAAGACACCCAACATCGATCGTTTGGCCAAAGAAGGGATTCGTTATACCCGAATGTTTTCCACGGCGGGTGTATGTGCTCCAAGCAGGTCAACCTTGATTACAGGCATGTATCAAACCTCTATTGGTACGCACAACATGCGAACGTTGGGAGAAGCCTCCAAACCAGTTAACATCAAAAGCTATTCTCGTGTATTGCCGGAAAATGTGAAATGCTATTCAGAATATTTGAGGGCAGCAGGATATTACTGCACCAACAACGAAAAAACTGATTATCAATTTGATCCTCCCATTACAGCATGGGATGAAAGCAGCAAAAAAGCTCATTGGAGAAATAAACTCGACAAATCACAACCCTTTTTTTCTGTTTTTAATTTTAATGTAACCCATGAATCTCAAGTATGGGCCAGGACTGATGAGCCATTGGAAATTGATCCTGCCAAGGTTTCTGTACCTCCATATTATCCTGAATCGCCCGTTGTGAGAAAGGACATTGCCAGGTTTTTGTCAAATGTCAATGAAATGGACCGTCAAGTTGGAAAAATTTTGAAGCAGTTGGAAGATGATGGCTTGCTCAGCAACACCATTGTTGTTTTTTACAGCGACCATGGAGATGGCTTGCCTTTTGTAAAAAGAGAAGTTACCAACAGGGGAATTCATGTGCCATTTATTGTTCGAAATGGAAACAAGGCAAGTGCCGGAACATTGGATAATGAGTTGCATAGTTTCGTAGACATGGCACCTTCTATGCTTTCGTTGGCGGGTGTAAAAGTTCCGGAATATATGCAGGGACAAGCATTTCTGGGAAGTCAGGCATCAAAAAAAGCACATCGATACATATTTGCTGCAAGAGATCGGTTGGATACTGAGTACGACAGGGTGCGGTCAGTCAGGGATCAACGTTATCAATACCTGCGGAATTATTTTCCTGAAAAACCGTTTTATATGAATGTGAAATACAGGCAGCAGCAACCCATGATGGTTGATATGTTGAAACTAAAAGCTGAAGGTAAATTGAATGAAATTCAATTGCGTTGGTTCATGCCAAAGAATGTCATCGAGGAACTCTATGACCTGGAAAAAGATCCGCATCAATTCAACAATTTGGCAAAAGAGCCTGCTTATTCTATAAAGCTGAAAGAGCTGAGTGAGGCGATGAACAATTGGATTGCCAGCGTAGGTGACATGGGTGCGGTTGAAGAAAGTAAAATGGTTGAGGAGCAGTGGCCAGGCGGTGTTCAGCCAGTTACGGCAGCGCCAACAATGGAAACAAAGCAAAATCAGTGCATCTTGAAAAGCGCCACTGCAGGTGCTTCAATTGCCTATAAGGTCTTTGGGGAAAACAGTCAAGAACCAGCAGCGTGGCAGCTATACACAAAACCTTTTATCAAAAAAGATGATCAACAAGTAAAAGCCATGGCGATAAGAATTGGGTTTGCTGAAAGTGCGGTATCTGTTTTTTAGTATTATTTCGATTTGATCTTGGGTAAATCTTTTTAAACATCATAATTGCTCATCCAAGACGGGGTGGTGGAGATCCTTCGCTTGGCTTAGGATGACAGATAACCTGACTGTCGGCAATCCACCACCCCGCCGAGCCAAATTCGCTTCGCTCATCTGTCTCGGCACCCCTCCTGTCCAGGAGGCCACTGAAAAAGTCCCTCT
>JBILHX010000128.1:0-8164 GCA_044350285.1 Chitinophagaceae bacterium
AACCTGAATAGAACTGCCAATAGCTTGAATATTTTGTTGCAAGACCTCAAACTCCATCCAAAAAGATATGTGCAAATTTCAGTGTTTGGAAAAAAAGACAAAACACCACCCCTTGAAACGGCTTTGCCAGATACATTGAAAAAATAGTTTTCTATGGCAAATCGCACAAAAATATTGTTATCATTGATTTTAATTTGTTCTGTTTCTTTTGTTGTTGGCCAAACAAATCCAATTGACACAACAAAAAAAAGAGACAGCAGTCAATACATCCAGATTATCCAATCAGATGTATTCAGGCGGGTAAAGCAAGACTCATCGAAAGATTTGAATTTGTTGGTAGGGCATGTGATCATGAAGCAAAACAATACTTTGTTTTATTGCGACAGTGCCATACAAGACACGAAACTCAATCAGTTTGAGGCTTTTGGCAATATACACATCAATGATGCAGATAGTGTGCACACTTATTCCCAATATGTAAAATACCTAGGAGATACACGGATTGCAACACTCAAGAAAAAAGTGAAATTGACAGATGGCAAAGGAGTGTTAACAACAGAAAATCTTGAATATGATTTGAATGCCAAGATGGGAACTTACATCAATGGAGGAAAAGTGGTAAATGGAAAATCTGTTCTAACGAGTAAAGAAGGCATTTACTATGCCGATACCAAAGACGTATACTTTCAAAAAAATGTAAAACTGGTAGACCCAGATTATACATTGGCAACAGATACTTTATTGTATAACCTCAACAGCGAAGTGGCCAGTTTTGTGGCAGCAACAACCATCAATGATGGGCGGTCACGCATTAGAACAAGATCAGGATTCTATGATTTGAAACAAGGCAAGGCAAACTTCAGCAAGAGGCCGATCATGGATGACAGCACGCAAGTATTGATCGCAGACAATATAGATTACGATAAAATTTCAGGTATCGCATTGGCAGAAGGCAACGTATTTTATAGAGATTCAGCTCAAGGCGTTTCAATGTTATCAGGTGCTGCAATTTTTAACAATCAAGTAAAGGATATCCTATCATACAAGAATCCAGTGATGATTTTAAGGCAAGACAAGGATTCACTATTCATTGCGGCTGACAGTCTTTATTCAGCCTTTCTACCAAAAGATACTGCCAAGAAAAATGACAGGTCCGATACATTGCGCTATTTCAATGCCTTTCATCATGTAAGGATGTATTCAGATTCACTGCAGGGAAAATGCGACAGCTTGTATTATTCTGCGATAGATTCTGTTTTTCGTTTTTTTACTGAGCCTGTTTTGTGGACCAAGGGAAGTCAGATTTCAGGAGACACCTTGTTGCTCATCACAAAAAACAAAAAAGCAGATACTTTCATTGCAAATGAAAATGGATTTTCCATCAATAAAACAACTGAGGGACTGTTTAACCAGCTAAGAGGCAATGTGATGACTGGAAAGTTTACAGATGGAGAGATTGATTATGTGCGGGCAAAGGGAAATAGCGAAAGTCTTTACTATTTACAAGATGATGACAGTGCTTATGTAGGCATGGATTACACCCAATCTGATGCCATCAGTTTCAAATTCATCAAACGGGAATTGAAACGAATTACTTGGGTAAACGGTGCAACAGGAACCACCTACCCTTTTAGCCAGATACCTGAAGACAAAAAAGAGCTTAGGAACTTTAAATGGTTGGAGGCGCTGAGACCAAAGAGTGTTGGGGAGTTGTTTGGACGATGAGACCAGGGACGAGGGACGAGGGAATACAAATGAAAAATGAAAAATGATCTTTGATAGGTTCACTGTCATCCTAAATGTGTTATAGGGGGACCCTAAAGAAAAGGTTATGACGTTTAGTGATTTGTTTCCAACCTTCATTTTCAATAGCCTGGGGTTTAAACCCCAGGCTATTGAAAATACACTATATATTGATTTTCAATGAATTACAAAGACGTCATTATAAGCGAAGCGAAGGAACCAAACTTTAAACCTTAAACTTTAAACTAATCACCAGTTCATTGCTAAAAAAACTAATGCACCCAAAAGATATCCAAGTAAAGCCCAAAAGCTGATTTTCTTTAAATACCAAAAGAATTCAATTTTTGTCAATCCCATTGCAGCAACACCGGCTGCTGATCCGATAATCAAAATACTTCCTCCTGTGCCAGTACAATAGGCAATAAATAACCAAAATGGATTGTCGGTAGCATATTCAGTCAAGGTATACATTCCCTGTGTTGCTGCTACCAGTGGAACGTTATCAATAATGGCTGATAAAACACCCAATGCCATTACAATCACTTTTGTATTTCCTATAAAATCTGTTAAATTATTTGCCAACCCGGTTAATATTCCAGCGCTTTGCAGAGCGGCAACACTAACGAGGATTCCCAAGAAAAATAAAATACTTGGGGTGTCAATTTTTCTCAACGCATGATTGATGGAAAGATCGTCTCTGTTTGCCGTGTCTTTTTTGCTGTTTATGATCTCGCTGAAAACCCACATCATCCCCAATGAAAATAACATGCCCATAAATGGAGGTAAGCCAGTTAATGTTTTAAATGCAGGAACAAAAAGCAAAGCCCCCATGCCAAATGCAAGAACCAGGTTTTTATGTTTTTTAATCCCGATATCTTCTATTTTATTTTCAACGTCAATGGTTCCTTTTAATTGAAAACCAATGCAAAACAATGGAATTAGCATTGAAATTATAGACGGTAGAAAAACTTGTTTCATGACGGAGGTAGCAGTTATTTGCCCACCTATCCACAACATTGTTGTTGTAACATCACCTATGGGCGACCAAGCGCCACCTGCATTTGCGGCAATAACTATCATTGCGGCAAAATAAAGTTTTTCCCTGTCGTCTTTAATTAATTTGGACATCAAAGAAACCAACACAATTGTTGTGGTTAAATTATCCAATACGGCTGAAAGAAAGAATGCAATCCCCGAAATAATCCAGAGCAATTTTCTCTTGTTTTGGGTTTTGATATTTGAGGATATCAGGTCGAACCCATCATGTGCATCAATAAGTTCCACTATTGTCATGGCTCCCAATAGGAAAAAAAGAATGCCTGAAATTTCACCCATGTGTTCCAACAGCTGTTCACTAGCAATATGGTGATCAACACCGCTGAAAACATAGACAGTCCAGCACAAAACCGCTGTAATTAATGCGCTTGCTGCTTTGTTTAGTTTTATTTGGTGTTCAAATGCAATGGCCAAATAGCCTACAATGAATATCAATAGTATCATGATGGATGGGTTTTGAAGACTTCAATTTTGCAGCTTCGCAGTTCCTTCGCTGCGCTTAGGATGACAGAGTCCCTGACTGTAGGCAATTCACCACCCCACCTCGTCCAATTCGCTTCGCTCATCGGGCTCGGCACCCCTCCTTGCAGGAGGGGAAATTTTGGAGAGTTATTTCCTGTTTACCAGAAGCAGATGCTAAAATGTAAAATCAATGCTAAGAATAATTATTTAAAATGTAAACTTATTTTAGGACGAGTCACTTACCCTCGTCCCTGGCTGTATAAAGGTTCGCGGCTATATCATGTATTTCCTTGTCCCTCGTCCCTGGCTGTATCCTCGGCTGTATAAAGGTTCCCGGCTATATCATGTATTTCCTTGTCCCTCGTCCCCTGTCCCTCGTCCCTGGCTGTATCCTCGGCTGTATAAAGGTTCCCGGCTGTATCATGTATTTCCTTGTCCCTCGTCCCCTGTCCCTCGTCCCTGGCTGTTTTTACCTAATGCCCCTTTGCTGACAAATACCGCTCCGCATCCAACGCTGCCATGCAGCCACTTCCTGCAGCAGTTACAGCTTGGCGATAGGTTTTATCCTGAACATCGCCACAAGCAAATATACCTTCAATATTGGTCTTGGTACTGCCAGGTATGGTGTTTATATATCCAGCTTCGTCCATATCAAGAAATCCGTTGAAAATACCAGAATTTGGTTGATGTCCGATGGCTACAAAAAATCCTGAAATTGGAATTTCTTGGGTTTCGTTGGTCTTGTTGTTTTTTATGCGAACAGCTTCAACCTTGGTTTCGCCAAGGATTTCGTCTGTATCAGTATTGAAGTACATCTTGATATTGGGTGTATTTTTCACCCTATCTTGCATGACTTTTGATGCACGCATCTCGTCTCTTCTGATGAACATGTGAACGGTAGAACACAATTTGCTCAAGTAATGTGCTTCTTCCGCAGCAGTATCACCTGCTCCAACAATTGCAACTTCTTTGCCTCTGAAAAAGAACCCATCACAAACAGCGCAAGCACTGACACCATAACCATTTAAACGCTGCTCACTTTCAATACCCAACCATTTTGCAGAAGCACCTGTTGCAATAATAATAGAGTCGGCATGAATTTCCTTTTCCTCATCAATCCAAACTTTGAATGGCTGTGCAGAAAAATCAACTTTTGTAGCAAGTCCAAACCTGATATCAGCACCCATTCTCTTGGCTTGCTTTTCGAAATCAACCATCATTTCCGGTCCCTGAATTCCTTCAGGATAACCAGGATAGTTTTCAACTTCAGTAGTGATGGTTAATTGTCCACCTGGCTGTATACCTTGATACAACAAGGGTTTCATGTTTGCTCTTGAAGTATATATGGCCGCTGTATATCCAGCTGGACCTGATCCTATGATAAGGCAGCTTACTTTTTCTATTGTGGGGTTGTTCATGTTATGTATTTTACCGTCAACAAAAATAAAGGTTAATAGTTGAAAGTTCTATGTTTAAGATTTAAATGTCTGAAAGCTTTGATATTGTTTTTATATCATCCTTTAAACTCAAGATTTCTACTTCGGAATTACAATTGTTTTATATTGTGCGGCGTATCCACCGAAATAACCGAACCCACCGCCTTCTATGTTTGTTAGAATTTTTACTGGACTGGAAAACGGATTTCCATTGCTTTGAAAGCCAAACTCCAGTGTTCTCCAGAAATCAAAATTCACTTTATCGATGTTGCACAGTTTCAACACAACCGTATCTCCTTTTGTGAAATTCAAGTTTGTTCTGCTTCTTTCATCGTTTTTATCAACACCCTTGTCATAGAAAATCGAAAAAGAAACACCATCATTTAATTCATCAGCGAAAACGCTGTTCAAACCTGGGAAAAAATTACCATTGTTTACTTTTGTAAAGTACCTGATGTAATCACCCAATCCTTTTCTATCGGTTTGTTTTACAAGAATCCTGATGTTGTTAGAGTCTTTCAATCCAACCACTTCTTCCCACCAAGTGGAATCTATTTTTGTTGCAAAATCCGGAATGGTAGTGGTGGCGAAATAATTCGAACCATTTGCATTTACCTTCAGGGAATAGTTCTTTTTGATTTCTCCCAATAAAAAATCAGGCCCTGGTTTTGAGGTGTAGTAATAAACGGTGAAACCTTCGGTATTTTTAACAGAATCTTCCGTGAGTTTAAAATCTCTGATACCGTTGTTTATGGTTACATCTGCTTTTCTTACAAATGATGAAGCTAATGAGTCCTTGTTGATTTTGGAGAAATAATTATAGCTAGAAGAAAGGATTACAACGGGAGGTCTGCCGTTTTCGATGCTGGCATCAACAACAAGCTTATTGGGTGTTTTATCTAGGTTAAGATCGATGTCTTTTTCACAAGAAATGAAACTTATTAAAACAAAAACAAATAATAGGGTCCTCATAAAAATTGAAACAATTTAAACATTGGAAAGTTCAAAAAAAAGCCCCGTTGTGCGGGGCTTAATTACTAAGGGTTGTTTATTTTAACCCAAATATGCTTTTAGCGCATTGCTGTATCTTGCTTTTTGTAAACGTTTGATGGCACGTTCCTTAATTTGACGAATACGCTCTTTGGTGAGATCATATTTTTGTCCAATTTGCTCTATGGTTACACCGTTCTCACCATCCAATCCGAAATAGGCATTTACAATTTCAGCTTCGCGCGGACTAAGTGATTTCAAAACGCGGCGGATTTCAGCACGAAGAGAATCCTTCATTACATCATCATCTGTATCATCCCCACCTTGCAATAAATCACCCATGGCAACATCTTCTGCTTCATGAACAGGTGCATCAAGTGAGGTGTGGCGGGTATTGCTTTGGAAGATGTTGTTGATTTCAGTTTCGCTCATTTCAAGAATTTCAGCGAGTTCTTCTGTTGAAGGTTCACGCTCATGTTCTTGCTCAAAAGCCATGTAAGCCTTGTTTGCCTTGTTATAGGTTCCAATTTTATTTTGTGGAAGACGAACCAGACGACCTTGCTCAGCCAATGCTTGCAAAATAGATTGACGAATCCACCACACTGCGTAAGAAATGAATTTGAAACCCTTTGTTTCATCGAAACGTTGTGCAGCCTTGATCAATCCGAGGTTGCCTTCGTTGATCAAATCACTTAAGGAAAGACCCTGGTGTTGGTACTGTTTTGCAACAGATACCACAAAACGTAAGTTTGCTTGAACCAACTTGTCAAGAGAACGTTGGTCGTTCATTTTAATTCTTTGCGCCAATGTTGTTTCTTCTTCAGGACTAATCATGGAGATTTTGGAAATTTCCTGAAGATACTTCTCTACCGCCTGTGAGTCACGGTTCGTAATCTGTGTTGCTATCTTTAATTGCCTCATGGTAGTAAGTATTGCCGAATCACTTTCGTGTAGGCGAATTTTAGGGTTAAAAATTTTTGGAATGTATATTCCAAAACGTAGCTAATAATACGCAAATTTAAAATTCATTTTCCACAAATCATAGTGTTTTGAAAAAAGGTGGATAAAAATCTAGTCTTAAACACAATAATTTATCAAAAGTTCTGAATAATCATTAAAAAAATGGTCTTATCAGTTATTTTCGCAGTATGATTATCGATTTAAGGTCAGATACTGTTACAAAGCCATCCCAAGAGATGAAAGAAGTTATGAACAATGCTGTGGTTGGGGATGATGTTTTTGGTGAAGATCCAGCCATTAATGAGTTGGAAACGTATGCGGCAAACTTATTTGGCAAAGAAAAAGCATTGTTTTGTCCGAGCGGCACCATGACCAATCAAATAGCCATCAAGTGCCATACACAACCCGGTGATGAAGTCATTTGCGATGAATTATCACATGTGTATCAGTACGAGGGTGGTGGTATTGCCTTTAATTCGAGTGCTTCTGTTCGATTGCTACAAGGAGATCGTGGGAGAATCACAGCACAAATGGTTGAAGCCGCCATCAATCCTGATGATATACACAAAGCTGTTTCTAAGCTTGTGGTGCTTGAAAACACTGCCAATAGAGGCGGTGGCAGTTGCTATGATTTCAAGGATATTGTAGAAATTGGAGCTGTGTGTAAAAAGCATGGACTTGCTTTTCACATTGACGGAGCAAGGCTTTTCAATGCGCTTGTTGCCAAGGAAGAAACGGCACTTCAATATGGACAAGCATTTGATACGCTTTCCATTTGCCTAAGCAAAGGGTTAGGTGCTCCAGTTGGAAGTTTGTTGTTGGGTGATGCGTCATTCATCAAGAAAGCACGACGCATCAGAAAGGTTTTTGGAGGTGGTATGAGACAAGCTGGAAGTATTGCTGCAGCTGGGTTGTACGCGTTAACACACAATGTAGACCGACTATCAGAAGATCATACTCATGCAAAAATGATTGCTGCTGCGCTTGAAAAAAAATCATTTGTACATTATCTTCTACCTGTAGAAACCAACATCATCATTGCTGAATGCAATCCAGGTTTCAACGTTGCACAATTCATTTCAGAGATGAAAGAAAAAGGCATCTTATTCTTTTCCATCTCCCCTACCCGATTCCGAATGGTAACGCATTTGGACATCACACCAATCATGGTTCAACATCTGATAGAAACAATCAATAAAATAAAATAAATGGCATTCCCCTCAATAAATCCTACGAAAACTGCATCTTGGAAAAACCTTAGCACCCATGCTGAAGCAATGAAATCGGTGCACATGAAGTCTTTATTTGCAGCAGATGCATCTCGTTTTTCTTCCTTTTCACAAATAGAAGGTGAGTTGTTGTTTGATTATTCCAAAAACATCATCACAAAAGAAACACTTGATTTGCTCAATGGTTTGGCAAAAGAATGCAAACTTGATGAAGCCATTGAGGCCATGTTTCAAGGTGAAAAAATCAACCAGACTGAAAACAGGTCGGTACTACATACAGCATTGAGA
>JBILHX010000035.1:0-27305 GCA_044350285.1 Chitinophagaceae bacterium
TTCCATCTATTTCAATCACTTCAATCATGCCACCACCGGTTGAAATGGCTGTTAGTTTCCTGGTTTCATTTTCGCTGCTTAGCGTTATTTTGTAGGTATTTGGATGATCTACATCAATTTTTACAATCTTGATTTCATAGGTAATCCCTGCCGTTTCCAAATATTTTTCTGAGTTCGGAAGCCTCTCATCATAAGCTTCCCATCCCAGAAATCCGCCAAAGAGTCCCATGTCTGAACCCTGACTTTTATGCGTTGTTGCTAATGATCCATTCGGATCAAATTCAATCAGGATATGCTTAATATGTCCATCCATCAAATCACGGCAAAGCCTTGCTATGCGCAGTGATGCAGCACAGTGAGAGCTTGAGGGGCCGCGCATAACCGGACCAATCACGTCATTAAAAATACTTGGGAAGTTGCTCATAATTATTGATGAATCTTGAATAACAAGTTACAAATTTTTCTTCCAAAATGCTTCCATTGTCCTGCGCATTTGGAGGGTTGTGTTTTCCCGCTGACTGATGCCATGATCGCGCATGGGATAAGACATCATGCTGAATAATTTGTTGTTCTTGATGAGTTCATTGACGAGCAGTTCAAAGTTTTGATAGTGAACATTGTCGTCTGCGGTACCGTGCATGATCATCAGGTTACCTTGAAGTTTTCCTGCATGGGTTACAGGAGAACCTTCCTTATATCCTTCTTTGTTATCATCTGGCAAGCCCATGTATCTTTCTTGGTAAATATTGTCGTACAATGTTTGCAATGAAACAAAGGAAACAGCAATCGCCGTTTTGAAAACATCGCCATGCCTGAAGATGCAATGAAGCGACATTTGTCCACCGCCACTCCATCCCCAAATGCCCATCCTGCTGGCATCTACAAAGGAATATGTTTGTGCAATTTTGGTGGCAGCTTTGGCTTGATCATCTGCTGAAAGCAATCCAATTTGACGGTAGATTATTTTCCTCCAATCGCGCCCTCTCGGCACTTTTGTCCCTCTTGAATCTATACTCATTACTATATATCCTTGATTCGCCATGTATTGGTGCCAAAGGTTATCGCCAGTGCTCCAATTGTCTTGCACTGTTGTTCCTGCTGGTTCGCCATAGACATGAAATATCACAGGATATTTTTTTTGAGGATCGAAGTTGATGGGTTTGATCATCCAAGCATCAAGGGTGATATCACCAATGTCAACTTTGATGAATTCCTTAGGCCTCAGCCCTAATTCGTTCATCTTGTTTTTTTGTGCTGCATTGTCTTCCAGCAACTTGATTTCCTTGTGCGTATTCAGGTTGATCAAGGAAATTCTTCTTGGTGTTGATGCATTTTCAAAAGAATGAATTGCATACTTGGTATCTGCAGAAATCTGGTATGAATGATGTCCTGTAAGATTCATTGGCGAAACCCTTTCTGCCTCACCGGTTCCGTCGATCCTGCTTCTATACAAGTACCTGTGGATGGCGCTTTCAGGCGATGCAATATAATATACATAGCCACTGATTGGATCAATGCAATTGATGTTTACCACATCAAAATTTCCTTTGGTGATCAAGCTCATTTCCTTTCCATTTCTTGACACTTTATAGAGATGCAGCCATCCATCTTTTTCGCTTGTCCAAGTAAAAGCTTGTGCATTGTCAAGCCATTGGATGTTGTCGTGTATATCAAGAAAAGCACTGTCTGTATCAGTAAGGATGCTGTAAAAAGACATGTTTTTTGCATTGGCAATCCACACCCTGTTTGTATTTTGAAGCCTGTTTAACTGTTGAATCATCAGCTCATTGGAACCAGGAATATAATCCATCCTTGCGAGGTAATTATTCCTAGGATCACCTGGTATGTTGAACCATTTTGTTGTTCCACCCGTTGCTGGAATCACCCCTATTTTAACAGCTGAATTCGCTGTTCCAACCTTGGGGTAGGGCAGTGGTATTGGTTTTGAATAGATTGAGTCAACGTTGTTGATCATGTAGAATGTACCAACACCTTTTGTGTTTGACTGCCAATAAGCGATGTTCTTACCGTCTGGACTCCACCTGAAACCATCTCTGCAATCAAGTTCTTCTTCATATACCCAATCAAAAGTTCCATTGATGATGTCGCCACCACCATCTTTTGTAATTTGGGTGATGATTCCTGAAGCGATATCTTCAGTATAAATATTGAGCTTGCTAACGTAGGCAACTTTTTTTGCGTCTGGAGAGAATTTCGCAAACATCAAAGTAGCTTCTTCTAATCCTTTGCCAACATGGGTTAGCTTGTTGTTGGACAAGTTCAATATCCAATAATCGCCGCGTGAATTCTGACGCCATACTTTTCTTGTGTTGGTAAAAATCAGCACTTTGTTGTTGTCATCAGACCATGTGTAATCAGCAACAGAAAGTGATTTACTAGCGCCTTTAGGTGTGAGTTGCGAAGCACTGATCAATACTTTTTTTGTACCAGATTCAACATCATACAACATAATATCCATGCCCTTTTGGATGGCATTGTATTCAAGCGTAGAATATCCTTTGTTGTCTTTCATCCACCGCAATTGTCCAACTCCACGACCGCCATAAAGGTTGTTTTTATAGATATCTTCTAGGGTGAGTTGTTTTTGGGCAACGAGTTGTTGTTGACAAAAGAAGACAAAGAGGACGGCTATGAACTTAGTTTTATTCATGATTTAAAATTTGTTTATCGATTGATGTTATTATTTATTTTCCGCAACACATCCATTTCAAATATAGACCAATTGTACTTTTCATCAGTTCCATTTTGAATGATTTTTATGAAACGTGCTGTCTGCCTAGGAAAAACAATATGTGTAATTCCCAAAAGTCCTGATCCTTCTGCAATTGGTTTGCTCCAGTTTTTTCCATCATTGGAAACCACAACAGAATATTTCTTTGGAGAATCCCACAATGCCCATGTATTGTCTAATTCTATTTTATCAAAAGTCTGCATTTTTTTCATGTCAACCATAAACCATTGTCCGCTGTATTGTTTTTTTGTCATGTCCCTCCAACCTGTCCAATGATCTCCATCAATGGCATTTTCTGCAGGCACTTCAATGGGAATTTTGTCTCCACTGAATAAATACAAACTGTCTTTTACTGATGCTGTTGCATTCCAATTTTTCTTTTCCAGTTTTGTATATTTTTCTGTTGATATATTTTTTATTTTTGGTGAAATGAGTGGTAAAATGCCTTCCCCTACAAAATTCCAAGTTCCTGCTTCGGCCCAGAACGTAATGTAGTCTTCAGTTTCAGCTTCCCAACTGATTCCTTTTACACCACCAATGAATTTTTTATTCCAAATTATTACACCATTGACTTTAATTGTATTCAATGTTGTAAATGATTTTTTAGGGATGCCTACCAATGCTTTTGTATTTGTTGGGGAAATGAGTTTTATTGAATATTGTGTTGCTGACTTGTTGATGGATACATTGATGTTTCCTTTTATAGACGGGACAACAACATTTATTTTTTTAAGGAAAGCCTCTTTGGGTTTCACATGAAAACTATTCCATCCTGGTTCTATGGGTGATATTCCTGCGATGGTTTGTGAAAGATTAATCACCGGTGGATTCCATCCGTGGTTCAATGAAGAAGCATCATCAAATGCATCAATCCAAGATGCCCACCACCTGTCGTAATGTTCCCACAAAGTTGTGAAACTCGCCGGTATCATTGTTCTGTATCTGTTTGACATCCTCATCAATGCATACTCTTCTTTTCCTATTGTACACAATGCTTCAAATACCCACCTATCGAAGAATGAACTGGAATATGTTTTTTTTGTAAGCACATTTTCATAGATGGATTCCCAAGTTGATTTTTCTGCCAAGCCTGCATTGATGGCCATTGCATTTGCTCGGTCGTCTGGTTCGGGTACTTGCTCCGACATGTAAAAACTTCCTTTCCAAAATCGTTTGTGAAACATGTTTTTGATGCTGTCTAACTTAGCATTGATTTGCATTGTATCTGATGCATGTCCACTGATTAATGCTATTTTTTTTAGTGTTCCTAAATCGATGTACATAAAACATGTTTCTATCACAGCAATGTCTTTGTTGTCTTTCCCCCAATCATACCACTGTTTTTTATTGCCCGGTTTGTATGTTTTGAACAGAAATGCTTTGGTAGAATCATAGACAGATTTGATGGATTCTATATCACCCGTTTGAAGATAATAATACCAAAGTCCGTACTCTCCTAGAAATTCCATTTGTTGGCCAGGATAAAATTTTGCATCAAGAGGACGCAATACCAACTCTTTCGCAAGCCGATGTGATTTTGAATCGAACGCATAAAAACATTGATTCATTTCTGGTGTACCATCTCCCCAAAATCCAACACGTTCGCGGTCTGGACAATCATAAAACCAATCACGCATGCAGAGATACGCTGTACGTGCACCCTTCTTCCACAAGATATTATAGTCATTGTCGTCACATTCAAAAGAACCTGCAAATTCAGTATCAAAGCCAGTTTCACGGTATTGTACCGATTTTACTTTCACACCTGCGGGGATGGTATACATGGCACCTTCACCACTGACCCAGTTTTTTGCTTCATAGATTTGATGGCCACCGGAAGTAACAAATGATTCCGTTGGTGTAAGGTATCTGACAAGTGGATTGCTTGAATTCAGTTTGATGCTATCGCCGGGTTTACCTTCCAATTCTATCCATGGTTGAAAATGGCAGTTGTAAGGCATTTGACAGACAAGGTTCCATGATTTGTTTTCTACATGTGGAAGATCTTTAGAAGCGTAAACATATTTTTTCAGTCCAAAATCCTTGATGGTTGAATTTTTTTTCAACCTGCTTTCGAGACTTTCCTTTTGAGCATAAGAAAATTGAATGGCTGCAAGCAGCATGACGCTTAATAATATTTTCATCTATCAAATTTTATTCTATGGTATAAGATGCTCCCTTTACAGTAATGAATTCAGTGATGTTGTTTGGAAGTATTTTGTATTTTATCAACTTGCCACCTGACTTTATTTTCATACCTGGTTTTGATTCTATTCTACATATTTCACCAGCTTTTGATATGATATTTAGTGATGATATCTTTTTATTTTCCCACTTATAATTGAGTTCAAACCCGCCCCTGGCGCATACTCCCTGGAAATTCCCATTTGCCCATTCTTCTGGAACAGCAGGAAGTAGTTTGATGAACCCATCGTGTGATTGCATCAGCATTTCGGTGATAGCTGCAGTGGTTCCAAATGTTCCATCAACTTGAGGGGCTTTTCCACACAAAGCGAAGAGCGATTTACAGCTTTGATCTTTTAGGTATCCTTTGTAAATTTTATTGGCACGTTCACCGTCATTTAACCTGGCCCACAATGCCATCTTCCAAGCCCTTGAAAAACCCGTTGCTCCATCACCCCTTTCGTTCAATACTTTTTTATACGATTCAATAAATTCAGGCGTTCTTTTTTCATACAAAACTTTGCCGGGGTATAAACCATACATGTGTGAAAAGTGACGGTGATTTTTTTCAAGTGATTTCCAATCTTCTGTCCACTCTTGCAAAGATCCGTCAGATCCAATTTGCGGTGGTACAAGTTTCTCTCTTGCTGCCTTAACTTCATCAACAAATGAGCTGTGAACTGCTAGAATTTTTGAACCCTCAGAAAAATATCCAAATAGGTCATACAGGATTTGCATGTCTATTGACGAACCAGCGCAGATGGTTGTTCCCTCTCGAAATCCTGCGGTTACTTCATCAAAATAGGGTTTGTTTCCACCGCCATCAGGAAAGTTTTCCGGAGAAGTGGAAGGGTTTGTAACCAACCATTTTCCGTTGGGATGGGGCACGAGAAAATCCATGAAAAACTGAACGGAACCTTCAATAACCGGATAAATTTCTTGGAGATATTTTTTGTCCATCGTGTATTGGTAATGCTCCCAAAGCTGCGTGCAAAGCCAAGCTCCGCCTACGGTGAAGGTTCCCCAGGTTGGACCATCCATAGGCGCTGCAACGCGCCATATATCTGTGTTTTGATGAAGTACCCAGCCCCTTGCGCCATAGCTTTCACGGGCAACTTGGGAGCCTTGGTCTTGCAGTTCTTTGACCATGGTAATCAGGGGTTCAGCACATTCAGAAAGATTGCTGCTTTCAACAGGCCAATAATTCATTTCTGTGTTGATGTTGGTGGTGTATTTTGAATCCCAAGATGGGTTCATGTCGTCGTTCCAAATGCCTTGCAGGTTGGCAGGTTGCGTACCAGGTCTGGATGATGAAATCATAAGGTACCTCCCAAAATTATAGCTCAAAGCAGCCATGGAAGGATCGGTTTCTGTTTGAATTTTCAACAGCCTTTCATTGGTTGGGAGAAAAGAATTTTCATTTGTTTGAAGGTGTAAAGATGACCTATCATACAGTTTCTTATAATCCGTTTTTGCAGATAATAAAATGGAATCATATTTTTTTTCTTTGATGATGTTGAGTTGATCTTCCACTTTTTTATGTTGGTTTCCACTAACATCTTTGTAGTTGATGAAGTTGGTTGCTGCAGCAAAATATAGTGTTACTGAATTTGCATGATCAATAATCAAATCCACACCATCGGTTTTGATAGAACCTCCGTCAGCAAAGGATTTTATGCGCGCTTCGTATTTTAATTTTCCTTCAACACCCATATAATCTGCCGACTTTCCAGTTAATATCAATCCATCATTTCCATAAGGATCCATCCTGAAATAATCAGTTGCATAGTTTGAGTGTGTTTGATTTCTCACACCACGCAAGTTGGCTTTGAACGAGATGCTACCAGGTTTATCCGCAGTGATCCGAACCACGATAACTTGGTCAGGTGCAGAGGTAAAAACATCCCGTTGAAAATTGATTCCATTGGCGTTGTAGGAAACACTTGAGATGCCTGTTGTTAAATCCAGCCAACGTTTGTATGCTGTAACAGAATCTTGGTTATTGAAAAATAGGTGAAGGTTTGCAAGTCCTTGGTATTTTTGTTGTTCAACGGGATAGCCCATGAGGTTTCTACCAAAAAGGTTATGTGCTTCGAGGTATTTCCCTTCAAATACCTTTTTTTGGATATCGGGCAATACCTTGAAGCCATCCTTGACAACAGTAGAGTATGGACCACCCGACCAGTAAGTTTCTTCGTTGAGTTGAATTCTTTCTTCTTTGTATTTCCCAAAAACCATCGCACCCAATCTGCCGTTGCCAACGGGAATGGCTTCTTCCCATTTTTGTGCAGGTGCTGAGTACCACAAGGTAGAAGCTGGGTCAAAGGAATTTTTGTTGAGTAGATTGATGTGGTTTTGTGAGAAAATAAACTGAGGTAGAAAAAGTAAAATATTAAGGATAGATATATTTTTCATTTGAGTGTAAAGTTTATTTTTCTGAAAGAATGTATTGTTTTGAGTTAAATGTAATTTAGGAAATATGTGGGGTATTGGATGGCGTGAGTTTTATTTCCCCTCACCTTCTCTCGAAGAGGAAGGTGAGGTCCTCTTTTGTCATTCCGAGCAACGCGAGGAAACTCCTGTCATATTAAGCGCTATGTAAATTTGGTAGCCTATTCATTTTTTTTAATGGTGGCTTCGACAGGCTCAGCCACCGCCATTCTTTTTCGCTATGTGAACTAAGACATTTAATTTTTTTAGGCTAAATACACTAATTAGTTTTGTCAATTACGATGGAATGAACTTTTGTCAAGTTGCAAAGAAGCATGGCGGTGGCTGAGCCTGTCGAAGCCACCATTTTATATAGGAACCCTGTCATCCTGAACGAAGCGAAGGACCTCCACCTATCAAAATATTCAGTATTTTTAAATCACCTTAAACTCTCCAATTATGATACCATCTTTCAAGAGACCGCTTTTTACCTTAATGCTCATCGTCAGCAGTTTTTCATCATTTGCACAACAAGTTGATTCATGTTTTTTTGGCGGACTCTCCTGGAGGATGGTCGGTCCACACCGCGCGGGTCGTACCGTTGGTGTTACTGGTGTTCCTAGTCAGCCCAGTGTTTTTTACATTGGCGTCAATAACGGTGGCGTTTGGAAAACAAATGACTTTGGACATACATGGAAGCCGATTTTTGATGCTGAAAATACCGGATCTGTGGGTGATGTAGTGGTTGCTCCTTCAAACCCGAACGTGGTTTATGTGGGCAGTGGCGAAGGCATTCAACGCCCAGATCTATCTGTAGGAAATGGCTTGTACAAATCAAGCGATGCCGGTAAAACCTGGACCAACATGGGTTTGAAAGATGCGCAGCAAATTGGTGGTATCACAGTTGATCCTGCCAATGAAAATAGAATATTTGTAGCCGCACTCGGACATCCTTATGGTCCAAATAAAGAGCGCGGTGTCTACAGAAGTTTAGACGGTGGAAAAACCCTGGAGCAAGTTCTGTTTATCAATGAAAATACAGGTGCCATCCAGGTTACCATCGACCAAAATAATCCCAATGTTGTATACGCTGATATTTGGGCGGCCCGTCAGGGTCCATGGGAAAATGGTGCATGGAACGGCAAGGAAAGTGGATTGTTTAAATCTGAAGATGGAGGAACTACATGGAGAAGACTAACAAAAGGATTGCCCACAACAACTGAAGATGGTTTGGGCAGGATCGGATTTACCATCGCACCCAGCAATTCAAAAAGAATGTATGCAACCGTTGATGCTGAAAAAAATGGCGGTATTTATAGAAGCGATGATGCTGGCGAAAGTTGGTATTTACTGACAACTGATGGGCGTTTCTGGGGCAGAGGGAGCGATTTTGCAGAGGTGAAGGTAGATCCTAAAAATGCCGACATCGTATATTCAGCGAATGTGGTTATGTGGAAATCTATTGATGGTGGTAAAAACTGGACGGGCATCAAAGGAGCACCGGGTGGGGATGATTACCACAGGATTTGGATCAATCCAAATGATCCAAAGATAATGGCATTGGGAATAGATCAAGGTGGCATTGTTACAGTGAATGGCGGCGAAACCTGGTCTTCCTGGTATAACCAACCTACCGCACAATTTTATCACGTAAGCACTGATAATTCCTTTCCATACAATGTATTGGGAGGACAACAAGAAAGTGGTTCTGTGGGCATTGCTTCTCGCTCGAATGATGGCAACATCACCTTTAGGGAATGGCATCCTGTTGGGGTAGAAGAATACGGCTATGTGGCCGCTGATCCTCTTGATCCAAACATTATTTACGGAGGAAAAATAACGAAGTTTGATAAACGCACTGGTCAAGTTCAAAACATCGCTCCAGATCCAGTTAGAACCGGAAAAGTAAGGTTTATCAGAACGGCACCTGTGTTGTTTTCGCCTATAGATCCAAAGACATTGTATTTCGCTGGAAACGTTGTTTTTAAAACCACTACAGGGGGACAATCTTGGGAGACCATTAGCACAGACCTTACCCGCGAAACTTATGATATTCCTCCGAGCGTAGGCGTTTTTTCTACTGATAATATGAAGACTATGCCTCGCAGAGGCGTTGTTTATTCATTGGCGCCATCCTATCAAAATGTAAATACGTTGTGGGCCGGAACAGACGATGGCTTGATACACATCACCAACGATGGCGGAAAATCTTGGAAAAATATCACGCCTAAAGCAATCACTTCTTGGAGCAAAATTTCTCAAATTGATGCAAGTCATTTCGACAACCAAACGGCTTATGTCGCTGTAAACCGCATCCGTTGCGATGATCAAGCTCCTTACATTTATAAAACCAATGATGGAGGAGCCACATGGAAAAAAATTGTGACTGGATTACCGAACGAACCAATCAATACCGTTCGTGAAGATGCGGTAAAAAAGGGATTGTTGTTCGCAGGTTCTGAAAATGCCGTTTATGTTTCTTTTGATGCAGGTGAACATTGGCAGACACTCAGGTTGAACATGCCCGCCACTTCCATAAGAGATTTGGTCATCAAGGATGATGACATCGTTGTAGGAACCCATGGCAGAAGTTTCTGGATCCTAGATAACATCACGCCATTGCGTCAAGTGCAAGTTGCAACTGCAATCCAAGATGTGGTTTTGTTCAAGCCTCAAAAAGCGATGCGCATTCGTTGGAACATGAATACTGATACGCCATTGCCGCCAGAAGAACCAGCTGGACAAAATCCGCCTGATGGAGCAGCAATTGATATTTCTTTGAAGGGTGATTCAAAGACACCTGTTGTCATTGAAATACTTGATGCAAACAACAAGATAATCAGATCCATTTCAAGCACCGATACAATGTATGCCATTCCGCCGGTGAACATTCCGTTGTATTGGATTCGCCATCAACAAATTATATCTGCAAAAGCGGGTGCACAGCGAATATTGTGGGATATGAGGTATGCCCCTTTGAATGAGCCTGTAAGTTTTCCAATGACAGCCGTAAAGCACAATACTGCACCGGAACCAACAGCACCTTGGGTGATGCCAGGTATGTATAAGGTTAGGTTGAAAGTAAATGGACAAACAATGGAACAGCCATTGCAAGTAGTGATGGATCCTCGTGTGAAAACATCCTTGAAAGATTTACAAAGACAACATGATTTGTCAATGATCTGTTATGAGGGCAAGAAAAAAACAAAGGATTCAAATCCTGAATTATACAGGAAATTTGATGCATTGTTTGGGATTTTAATTCAGACTGATATGTCTCCAACATCACAGATAGAAACTGCTGTGATGGCGGCGCAGAAGGAGCTTAAAGGCAAATAAAACCTTCTTCCCATCCCCGTCTCCCGAAGGGGACGGGAAATTGTTAATTCCCCAATTTCGAAAATCAATATGTAATGTATTTTCAATAGCCTGGGGTTTAAACCCCAGGCTATTGAATTTTTGATGGCATTTCTTCCCATCACACCTTCTATTGTTAATTCCCCAATTTCATTCCCCCCAACACCTCATCCAAATTCCTCACCATATCATCTGCATTCTTTTTGGAGAAAACGATGGGTGGTTTTATTTTCAATACATTGTAAAGTGGTCCATCGGTGCTGAGCAAAAAGCCCCTTTCTTTCATTTGCTCAACGATTTCATCAATCTCCGGTACTGCAGGTTCCTTGGTTATCCTATCTCGAACCAGCTCTGCTCCAATAAACAACCCATGTCCACGTACATCTCCTATGATGGCATGTTTTTTCATCAATCCCCTAAGTCCCTCCATCAAATGATTGCCTACTTCCAATGCATTTTCTTGTAAAGCTTCCTCATGAATTACATTCATCACAGCAATGCCTGTTGCCATGGAAACAGGATTGCCTCCAAATGTGTTGAAGAATTCCATCCCATTGTTGAATGCAGCAGCTATTTCCTTGGTAACGACCACCGCTGCCAGCGGATGTCCGTTGCCAATGGGCTTACCCATCACCACAATGTCTGGAACAACATCCTGAAGCTCATATCCCCAGAATTTTTCGCCTACACGACCAAAACCTACCTGTACCTCATCTGCAATGCAAAGTCCGCCTACAGCCCTTATATGCTTGTAAACCTCTTTTAAATATCCGGGTGGTAAGGGTATTTGTCCACCTACTCCCAACAGCGTTTCACAAATGAATGCCGATGGTGCCTTGTTCTCTTTTTTCAACTCCTGTATGATGCGCTCAACATCTGCCGCATACTTCTCTCCGGCTTGCGGATCATCATATTGATATGGTCCTCGATACAAATCCGGATTGAGTGCCTTGTGTATCCAGGGCATTTTTCCAAATCCGCCTTTGCCATCAAATTTGTAGGGACTCATCTCCATCGATGTTGTTGATGTTCCATGGTAGGCATGGTCTAGGACAATGACATCTTTCTGTTTTGTGAAATGTCGACTCATCCGAATGGCTAGGTCATTTGCTTCACTGCCGCTGTTGGTAAAGTAACAAACCGACAATGATGGATCCAGTGTTTGCTTCAACATCTTCGCAAACTCAATGATGTTGTCGTTCAGGTAACGAGTGTTTGTATTCAGTGTTGCAATTTGCCGTTGCATTTTTTTCACAACAGTAGGGTGACAATGGCCAACATGGCTTGGATTGTTTACACAATCAACATAGGTTTTTCCTTTGTCATCATACAAATACTGCAACGCTCCTTTTACAATTTTCAATTTATGCTTATAGCTGATGCTGAGGTTGTAACCAATGTGTTCCTTCCTTTCTTTCAGTATATTTTGATAGTCATCTTCATTGATGATGGGAGATAAGCCGCAGGCCACTCTCATTGTATGTTGAAATTTTATGGGGTTGATTTCAATGAGTTGGTAAAGTAGTTTCCAGGCGGGCATTTCAGTGATGAAATGGTGCTCATTGCTGCTAGATAAAGATGCATTATAAGCCGATTCAGTTACACTGATGCACAATCTTCCCGCAACAAGAAAATAAAGCAAGTCTGTTTCATTTTCAGTCAACGGATTGCTTTCAGCGTATCCCTTCACAACCAATGCTGCTGCATGCAATGGATCTTGGTGGTTCAGCATGGCATAGGTGCAGGCAACTGCTAGGTTATTAATTCGCGCTGTAAATACCATGTCCCCAAAATCAATCAATCCTGTTACATGTTCATTATTTACCAAGACATTATAATCATTTGCATCGTTGTGCACATAAGCATGAGGAAGGGATGAAATTTCAGGAAGTACCTCCGTTTCAAATTGCATTAAAAAATAACCTGCTATCCTTCTTTGCTCATGATTTTTTATGTGTTGTAAGTTCCTATTTGCATCTGATGCTGTGCTGATGTCCCATGTATAATGTCGGTGCATTGCAGGGTGCGAAAAAGTTTCTAAGGACTTATCCATCTTACCAAGAAAAAGTCCAAGATCATCATAATGGCTTTCTTTTTTTTCTTCTTGATCTACCCAAAATGTTCCTTCCAAATAGGTTAATATGCGTAAGTAATAGTTTGTATTCTCGATGTTTATTTTTGTGATTTCAATGCCATCATGATTCAATACAAAATGCTGAAACTTACTATTTAAAGCACTTCCAGCTAAGTGATTGAGGATCTTTACTTGTGCGTCTAAAAAATAATAGTTGTGCAAATCAGTTGCAATCTTTAACACAAATTTTTTCCCTTCACTTGTTTGTAGCAAGAAATTTTGTTCGTCATAACCATTTAAAAATGAAGCAACCGAATCCAAACCATAATATGATTCCGCCATTTTTTCCGCTTCCGATGTAGTGAAGGTTTTCATCAATTTCTTATTTTTTGTAGGCAGGTTTTAATGTAAATTTATATTGATAGTCTTGGTAGGGTAGGGTATATTCAACATGCGTCTTTGCTCCCCAACTGTTGTCTCCGCCAACACCCATTTGCATAAAGTCTATATTCCACCAAATCATGTCTTCGTTTTGGATAGATCCACCGTGGTTGTTTTCTTTGGCATTCCGATCAAAGTCAAGCTGCTTCATGTTGAAATGCAATACTCCAGAACTGATGGTTGGTTCCCCAATGGCCATCAACCCAATTCCATTTTTGTTAGTTTGCGAAATCCAACGAACATCTGTCCTGTAGCCACTTTCCTGGGCCCTTGCATAAGGATGAAACAAAGAATCTGATGACATTGTATATACACCTATATCAGCAGCATAATTTCTGTCTATATAATTATCGAATGGTCCACGCCCATACCAACTTGTTTTGTCAAACGTTCCATTCAGTATAACCCTCATACCAAATCTTGGCAACTCTGGGAAAGATTTTTTTCCTGCAATCATATTTGCATGCACCTCTATCATTCCATCGCCATGAACCTGATACCTCGTTATGTAATGCGCATCAACTGATGGAAGAAAATGATTTGTGGTGATTTCAATCACTCCACGGTTATTGCTTGATGTATGAATTGAATCCAATGTTGATTTTTCCACAGCATCCTGCCAAACAGCTGCTCGCATTTGAAGACTATTCCCAATATCATTGTCTGTAGGACCTCTCCAGAAATGTGGCTGCATGTTTTCCTTGATGATTTCAACTCCCCTTATTTTATATGATTGAAGCCAACCAGATTTCTTATTAAACAAAACAGAAAAAATTTCATTGTGAATGGTGATTTCTTCATCGGTTTCTTTCTGAAAAAGATTGATGGTACTTCTTTCTTTTTTTGCATCATTCCTTGTAACTGTTGGTATGATGAATTGGTCTGTTGCTATTGTATATCCCGCTTCAATTGAATTTGATTTTGCACGTTGTGTTACTTCAAACTGAAAAAAATATTCCTCACCAGGAACCTGCTCAAACCTAGGAATGTTTAACGTTATGCGCTTGGTTTCATGAGGATTAATCTTCATTGTTGGTAACACCCCTGCACAAATTATTTTTCCATTGCTTTTGATGCCCCACTTTATTTGATGATTCCTCAAATCAATAAAATCAAATCGATTGGTGATGTTAATTTTTTTGTTGATAAAATCAAGTGAATCGAAATATATGTTTTGATACACCTTTTTAACCTCAAATGCTTGTGGGTGTGGACTCCTATCAGCCGCAAACATGCCATCAGCACAAAAGCTTGTATCACTTGTAGCACCTACATTTCCCATGTCTCTTCCGTATGCCCATATCCATCTTCCATTCAAATCTTTCTTCTTGAATGTTTGATCAGAGAAGTCCCAAATAAACCCGCCTTGCAATTGCTCGTGTTTGTACATCAAGTCCCAATCATCTTTTAAATTCCCTCCGCTATTGCCCATCATGTGTGCATATTCGCACTGGATGTATGGACGATCATGTTTGGTTTTTACATAATCCTGCATAATTGCAGTTGACTTATACATCGGTGCTATCACATCAGTATATGGATTATCACGTGCTTCTTCATATTGAAGAAACCTGGATTTATCCCTTGACTTAAGATAGTCATGCGTGGCAACAAAATTATTTCCCCAACGGCTTTCATTGCCCAACGACCAGCCTATGATGCAACTGAAATTCTTGTCGCGCTCAAACATTCGCTTGGTTCTGTTTAAATACGCAGCCTTCCATTCCTCTTTGTCAGACAATGTTTTCATCGGATGAAAATCCATGCCATCACATTCGATGTTTGCTTCATCAATCACATACAATCCATATTCATTGCAAAGTTCATACCAATCTTCCCTATTTGGATAATGTGAAGTTCGCACTGCATTGATGTTGTATCGTTTCATCAACTTGATGTCATCTATCATGCTTTGGTATGTAATTACTTTCGCATGGTACATGTCGTGTTCATGCCTGTTAACACCTTTTAATTTGATGGCGATGCCGTTGATCATCATCAAACCTTGTTTAATTTCTACAGTCCTAAACCCAATCTTGTTTGATATCACTTCAACAATCTTTCCTGATTTGTCTTTTTGAATGATGAGCAAGGTATAGAGGTTTGGCGTTTCTGCATTCCATTTTTTTACCGATGGAATCTCTGTTGAAAAAGAGAGAGGTCTATCAGCAGAAATATCTTTTTTGAGTGATGCAATGTTAATGCCGGGATGTGCATCATCAATCAGATTTATTTCAATTGAGCCCGTGCCTTGAGTAGGATTTTTAATTTCTACATCTACCTGCAAAATGCCTTTTTTGTAAGCTGAGTCCAATCCTGCATGAATGTAAAAATCCTTCACGCCATTTTTGTCTCTTGCTATCAATACAACGCTTCTCTCAATTCCACTCAACTTCCACATGTCTTGCCCCTCTAAATAAGTGCCATCACTGAACCTGAATACCTGTAACGAAATGCTGTTAATACCCTGACGAACATAGCCCGTGATGTCAAACTCTGCCGGTGTTTTGCTGTCCTTGCTCAGTCCAACATATTTGCCATTGATCCACAGATAAAAAAAGGAGTTCACAGCTCCCAACCTAAGAATCACATCCTTCCCTTTCCAATTTTCAGGAATCGTGAAATTGCGTTTATATGACCCAACGGGGTTGTAGTCAGCAGGTACAAAAGGAGGATTGGGTTTGATGGGGTATTCGACATCTGTAAAGATATATTTGTCGTAACCTTCTGTTTGCCAATTAGCCGGGACCTTGATATTATCCCATTTGCTCAGGTCAAATCCGTCTTTTTGAAAGTCGAGCGACCTTTCTGCGGGAGATTTAACCCACTTGAATTTCCAGATGCCATCGAGTGATTTTATGAAGGGGGATGCCGTTTTTTTTATTGCAGCAGCCTTGGATGGATATGGCACAAACCAAGCATGAGGCTCCAGGGTATTTTCTGAAACCAGTGATGGATTTTCCCAATCGTTGTTTTTTTGTTGGGAATAGACAATCGTGCTTGTTGAAAGGAAGCAGGTAAGAATGATAGTATATATTGTCTGTTTCATCAGTTAATTACTAGATTAAAGATATTTGATTACTTGATATCCTGTTAAACAAATAAATCCCGCTTATATTTAATTTTCAGTTCAACAGAAGTACATTTGTCATTAAAATTCACAATTATGCAACCCAATTGGATAGGAGTTTATCCCGCTATTACAACGAAGTTTAAAGAGAATGGAGATTTGGATATCGATTCAAATTTGAGAGGCCTGCATGCCCAAGTGGATGCGGGAGTTGACGGGATAATCCTCAGTGGATCATTGGGTGAGGCAAGTACCATTACGGAATCCGAGAAGGAAACCTTGTTAAAAGAGGCCCTTGTAGCGGTAGGGAGCAAGATTCCTGTTGTTCTTAACATTGCAGAAGGTTCTACAGTTGAAGCGGTTCGCCAAGCCAAACTTGCCGAAAAATGGGGTGCAAATGGATTGATGTTGTTGCCTCCCATGCGCTATAAAAGCGACGACCGTGAAACAATCTACCACTTCACGCAAGTGGCTGAAAACACCGGTCTTCCAATCATGATTTACAACAACCCGGTTGACTATAAAATTGATACGACTCCGGATATGTTTGAAGTATTGCTCAAGCAAAAAAATATTGTGGCAGTAAAGGAATCTACCAGAGATATTACCAATGTAACGAGGTTGATTAACCGTTTTGGAACCGATTTAAAAATTCTTTGCGGTGTTGATACATTGGCGATGGAAGAATTGTTGATGGGTGCCGACGGATGGGTAGCTGGATTGGTATGTGCATTTCCAGCGGAAACCGTGGCGATATATCGTTTGGTGAAATCTGGTAGAATTGCTGAAGCCACCGCTATTTACCGCTGGTTTATGCCGTTGTTGGAACTTGACATTCATCCAAAGCTTGTTCAGTACATCAAATTCTGCGAAGCCAAGACTGGCTTGGGTTCTGAAACGGTGCGTGCACCAAGGTTGACCATCATTGGAGAAGAAAGAACGCGGGTTGAAGGCATTATTGATGCTGCACTTGCTGTAAGACCAACTTTGCCTGATTATAAGTCAATCGTTTTGTAGTCAGCTCTTCCTCTTATTGGAGTTAACTCCATGACTAGTTCAAGGAGGCTTTTTCATGAAATTTCGAAATAGCAACACCCTATTAAAGGTGACATCAACATAAACTAAGTACAATGAACCAATACTCCGACGCAACAGCAATAGAAATTAATGAGGCAATGATTGCCGCAAAGGCTGCAGCTGTAGTTATGCGCAAAACCCCCCTTAAAAAAAGGGCAGCGCTCATGTATTCTATTGCCGATGCGTTGGAAAACAGTGGAGAGGAGTTGATACAGGTAGCCATGGCTGAAACGAATTTGCCAGAGGCAAGGTTGAAAGGAGAGCGGGGAAGGACTGTTTTTCAGTTGCGCAGTTATGCCAAGGCATGTGAGCAGGGTACATGGCTTGAAGCAACAATAGATACCGCAATCCCGGATAAAGTACCTGCGAAGCCAGATATCCGGAAAATGCTGGTCCCGTTGGGTCCCGTTGTTGTTTTTGGATCTAGTAACTTTCCTTTTGCCTATTCCACTGCTGGTGGTGATACAGCTTCTGCTTTTGCCGCTGGTTGTCCAGTCATCGTGAAAGCCCATCCTGCCCATCCTCAAACGAGTGAAATTGTGGCCAACATCATTCATGAAGCAGTCAAGCAAAATGGTTTGCCATCAGGTGTGTTTTCACATCTTCATGGAGCTTCATTTGAAGTAGGAAAGGCCTTGGTAATGCATCCGAATACAAAAGCAGTTGGTTTTACAGGGTCTTATGTTGGAGGAAAGGCCTTGTATGACATGGCGAATCAACGCAAAGAGCCGATTCCTGTTTTTGCGGAAATGGGCAGCGTAAATCCTGTTTATTTGCTGGACGAAAAGCTGTCTGCCGATGCTGAAAAGATTGCTGTAAATTATGCTGGTTCCATTACCTTGGGTGTTGGTCAATTCTGCACAAAACCAGGGTTGATTATAGGCATGAAAGGAGCGGGGTTGGACAGGTTCATGAATGAGCTTTCCACTCAAATTGTTTCAATGCAGCCGGGAAAGATGTTGCATGCAGGAATCGCCAAAGCGTACCAGGAAAATAAGGAACTGGCGTTGAAACAAAAAGGGATTACTGTGCTTGTAACTGCATCAGGTGAGGCAAGCAGCAACGTAGGCATACCAACAATTGCAACAGTGGGTGGAGAAGTGTTTTTGAATAACAAGTTGTTGCATCAGGAAGTCTTTGGCCCGTATGCATTGGTTGTTGAATGTTCAGATGAGGAAGAGATGCTAGAAATTGCAGAAGGAATGGAAGGGCAACTGACTGCAACTGTTATGGCAACTGACAATGATGTTCTTTTGAATGAATCACTGATTGACGCAATTGCGGAAAAATGTGGAAGAATGATATTGAATGGAGTTCCTACTGGCGTAGAAGTTTGTTTGAGCATGCACCATGGTGGTCCATTTCCATCAACAACAGACAGCAGGTTTACCTCTGTAGGTGCCGATGCCATCAAGAGATTTGCCAGGCCGATGTCGTTCCAAAATTTTGCAAACCACTTGTTGCCGGTTGAATTACAGAATGATAATCCACTGCATATAATGAGAACATTGAATGATGTTTTGGGGAATGGTATTGTTTGATCCATTCAATTAATAACATTATTAATTGAATAAGAATTGTTTTTTTACAGCATTTTTACACTAAATTTAGATTTCTAAGCAAGAAATTATAACGAATATTTTGAATTGGGAAAAACTAATTGTGCAAATAGATTTTGTGGTGTTTTTGAAACAAAATTTCCAACCTGAGTACTAATTTTAGAAAAAGAGCAATGCCCAAAATACCTGATATCATCAAAGAGAGTGGTTTAAAAGACATAGGTCTTCTGAGCGTGCTCTATTTATCTAAATCAGCCGATGATTTTTTTGCAGGAATTTTTGAAGCTGAAAAAAACCTATTCATCGTCGTTAAGGTAAAAGAGGACATGTTTTTGAAATTGCCGGTGACTGAAAAGGAAATCGAGATGATTTTTAAGGGTGAATTGAGCCTTTTTGCTATTTTGAAAAGATTCGAAACACCTGAATTCCTAACTTCTGCTGAGAAAAAGGGCAGAACGCCATCTCGCATCAAACTGATTGTTTCAACATTGTTGTTGGAAACTTCAAACAGAATTTATACCATCCCCAATGCCTATTATTATTGGAATGAATTTTATTACGAAAGGCAATTGTTGAAATAAGTTTTTCGATTTTGTGTTTTATGGTAATTTTCGTAGCTTCTGCTTACTAAAAAGTCAGCATCTATGGCATTCACCAAAAAACCATTCGGCAGATATCAAATACTCAATAGGCATCTCAAACGCAACAATGGCTTTACCATCAAGGAATTAGCGGAACTCGTGAATGAGGAGTTGCGTGAACTAGAATTAATAGAAGATGGGGAGCTGACAAGGAAATACCAGGTTTCAGAACGGATGATCAGAAACGACCTTTCTGATATCCAAGATTATTTTCCAGTAATTATTTCTAAGAAAAATGGAAAATATTTTTACGAAAGCAAAGAAGATTCCATCGATAATATTGATTTAAGGGAAAGCGATAAGAACACCATTGAATGGGCATTACAGGTATTTTCTAGGTACAAGGGAACACCCCTGTTTGAAAAATTTGATGATGTGATCACTAGAATCATGTCAAGCTCAGTCTTGAAAAAAATCAACCATACAAAGCTTCGAAATTATGTTCAAATAGGAGAGACTGCAGAAAACTCCGGTATGCAATGGATAGAAACCATTTATAATGCCATTTCTGAAAAAAACGCATTGAAATTGTACTATAAATCTTACGGCGACAACATGAGCGTGAGAATAATCAGTCCATGTCTCCTCAAGGAATACCGCAATAAATGGTACATGTTGGCTTATGTTCATGAGAGCAGCAAATCGGAGAAAACATTGTTGCACAAGCTAAGTAGGATTCAACGGATTGATGAATCTGATGCACCATATATGCAAGACAAATTATTCAATGCCAATGATTATTTTCAATATACGCTTGGCGTTTTTCACATGCATGATTCCAACCCGATAACAGTATCATTGAAGATAAAGGGAAAGAGCTTGATTAAATTAACACTAGAAGACAAGATACATCCGAGCATGGAAGTACTTTCAAAAACCGAAGAAGAAATGTTGATTGAATTTACGGTGTATGACAGTCCAGAATTGGAAACCTTGGTATTGAGTTATGGTGAAAATGTAGAGGTATTGGCTCCTTTGGAGCTCAAAGAGAAAATCAAATCTCGAGCGTTAAAATTAGTTGAATTGTATAAATAGGGATTGATCCTGCGCTGGGTATATAATGACGTCTTTGTAATTTATTGAAAAATACATGAAATTATGATTATCAATGAGTTACAAAGACACCATAATAAATTTAACGATGTGACTCCCCTTTGGGAGAATACGATGATTTGTGAAAACCGTAACAAATTTTGATGCTTTTTCCATCATTGATAAATATTTTATATGTTTGTGGTGGGAAAAGCCAACATATATTCATTTTTTAAATGTTGGCATAAGTCAACATTAAGCAATACTTATAAGCTTAACGATGGAAAAAGGTATCAAATATTGGCACGCCATGAGCGACCCAGCATTGTTAGCATTGTTGGGTAAGTTTATTCAACAAACAAGGTTACAACAGAACAAAACACAGCAACAAGTTGCCACTGCAGCAGGAATCAACCGCTCTACAATTGTTCAAATTGAAAATGGTGGTGGTGGAACAATGCTTTCATTTATACAGGTATTAAGGGCATTGGAGCAGCTTCAATTGTTTCAACATTTTGAGATAAAGGAACAGCAACTAAGTCCGCTTCAACTGGCAAAATTGGAACATAAAAAACGTCAGAGAGCTAGTGCAACAAAAGATGCTCAGATTCAAAAACCCAAAAGTGATTGGTAATGATTTCAACAGCATACATCAAGATTTGGAATAAACGAGTTGGAGCAATTGCTTGGGATGAAAACAGTGGACTAGCTTCCTTTGAATATGAACCATCCTTTCTTGCTAATAACTGGGATTTAGCGCCATTAAAAATGCCGATTAGAGGCGCTGAAAAACAAGTGTTTTCATTTTCTGAATTAAGAAACACCTCCACATTCAAAGGCTTGCCTGGGTTATTGGCAGATGTTTTACCTGATAAATACGGAAATAGCTTAATCAATGCTTGGTTGGCTAGCAATGGTCGCCCTGCGAATAGCATGAATCCTGTTGAGCTGCTATGCTTTATTGGCCAGAGGGGGATGGGGGCATTAGAATTTGAACCGGTGCTGCCAAAAGCGAATAGTGGAGCCACTAAAATCGAATTAAATAGTTTGATTCAGGTTGCACAGGAAATTCTTTTGGGAAGAATAAACTTTAACACCAACCTGTCTAATGATGAAGCAAAAGCTTTAAGCGATATTTTAAAAATTGGTACTTCAGCTGGTGGTGCAAGAGCAAAGGCAGTGATTGCATTTAATCCCGACACTAATGAGATTCGCTCTGGTCAGGCAGATGCTCCAAAAGGTTTTACACATTGGCTATTAAAGTTTGATGGTGTTACTGATCAGCAAATAGGTACTTCATCGGGTTACGGCAGGGTTGAAATGGCTTATTATCTAATGGCAAAAGAAGCCGCTATTGAAATGACCGAATGTAGATTGCTTGAAGAAAATGACAGAGCACATTTCATGACAAAGCGTTTTGATAGAGAACACGGTAAAGGAAAACTTCATGTTCAAAGTTTTTGCGCTATTGCACACTATGACTTTAATGAGATTACATTATTTAGCTATGAGCAGCTATTTGAAACCATGCGAAGTATGCTTTTGCCATATACCGATGCTGAACAATTGTACCGCAGAATGGTGTTCAATGTGATGGCAAGAAATTGTGATGACCACACAAAGAATTTTTCATTTATGATGGATAAAACTGGTCAATGGAAATTAGCACCTGCGTTTGACGTGTGCCATGCGTTTCGTCCAGGAAGTTCATGGGTAAGTCAGCATTCGTTAAGTATTAATGGAAAACGGATGAACATTTCCCGAAACGATTTACTGCAAGTAGCCAAAAAAATGAACATCAAAAAAGCAGATGCAATCATTGACCAGGTTCATGCTGCTGTAAAAAAATGGAATGAATTTGCAGACGAAACGAATGTAAAAAAAGAATTAAAGGAAGCGATTTCAAACACACTTTTGTTTTTATAAAAAACTGAATGGTTCAGTTAAAGCCAGTATTTTTTTTCTTCACAATTTCTCGAATTGCAAACGCCTTTGCTTTTATATCAACTTCTGTTCTCCTGATAGTCCTGCTACACCTTGTTCGGTAAAGAAAAAAGGTAATTTTCTCCTTCCTCCATGTGAACTTGATATCGCATTTTGCGATTTCAAGTTTTCCCATTCTGTTTTTGTAAGTTGAAACATAAAATCATTGGGGAAACGTTCAAGATTTCTACCTACCTGCTCATTGAGCCTTCCTGTTGTTACAATGTATATTTCTGCCAAATCAAAATCAAGCATTAATTGAACACCACGTAAAGTGAAAATCTGTTTTTCAATATTATGTTGAGATATGATCATTTCACTACTCATATAAATTAATTTTTGAGTTGAATGAAATATGCATTTTCATCGATGTTTTAGAGGTCTATTCAAATATTTTTTTAATTGATATTCATTTCATAGTTAGTATTCTTATTTCTTCACTTCCAAGATTTGTTCTTCATTAACGATTGATTTCTTTCAATTAAACTCCCACCTTCATCTCACCACCCAATCCAAAAATTCTTCGATTATCTCTTTGAACCCAATCCACAACAAGAACAACCTTTCATTAAATTCCCTCCCACAATGACAGTACAAGATAGTTATTGCTTATGATTACTTATTTTAGCTTATTAACTGATTGCTTCAAACATAATTTATGCAAATTCTATTCGGGATCATCTTCCACCTCATCGGTGGCTTCGCCTCCGGCAGCTTCTACATGCCCTACAAAAAAGTAAAAGGTTGGGCTTGGGAAAGCTATTGGATCGTTGGTGGCATCTTCTCCTGGCTCATCATCCCGCCTCTTGCCGCATATTTCACCGTTCCTGGTTTTGCTGAAATTATCCGCAATACATCATCAGAAACCCTGAGCTACACCATGCTTTTTGGCATCCTGTGGGGGTTTGGTGGACTAACATACGGACTTGCAGTTCGTTACCTGGGTATGTCGCTCGGAAATTCCGTCGTGCTCGGTTTCTGCTCCGCCTTCGGTGCCCTCGTTCCTTCCATCTACTACAATTTCTATCCCGCTCCTGATAAAACAACCTTGCACGACCTCCTCACAACACCTTGGGGGCTCGTTGTATTGGCTGGTATCATCCTCTGTCTGCTTGGCATCTACATCTGCGGTCGCGCTGGTGTGCTGAAAGAAAAAGACCTCTCTGAGGCCGACAAGAAAAAATCGGTTGCTGAATTCAACCTAGTCAAAGGTTTGCTCGTTGCCATATTTTCTGGTATCATGAGCGCCTGCTTCAATTTCGGTATCGAAGCGGGTAAACCCCTCGCTGAAGCTGCAGTTCAACAAGGTTTCAATCCCCTCTACCAAAACAACGTTACCTATGTGGTTTTGCTTTGGGGTGGACTCCTTACCAATTTCGTATGGTGCCTTATGCTGAACATCAAAAATAAAACAGCCGTTAACTACACCGATAAACAAACGCCACTTCTCAAAAACTACATCCTTTCCGCCATGGCTGGTACCACTTGGTTCCTGCAATTCTTCTTCTACGGAATGGGCGAAAGCAAGCTCGGGAATGGCGCCTCTTCATGGATTCTCCACATGGCTTTCATCATCTTAGTGGCCAACACATGGGGCTTCGCCTTGAAAGAATGGAGTGGCGTGAGTAAAAAAACGCACAATACCATTTTATTGGGCATAATTACTATCATTGCATCCGTATTGGTAGTTGGTTATGGAAACTTTTTAAAAAACTAAACAGAGATATTTATGTCAAACACAACTGAGTTCAAACACGTGAGTTATTTATGGGACGAAAACAAAGCCAAGGCTTTGCAAGGAGATGAAGTGGGTTTGCTGATCTATAGGTCAAACCTCCTCGGTGCCGATCTTAGGCTGACAAACTACGGGGGTGGAAACACATCTTGCAGAACCATCGAAAAAGACCCACTCACAGGCATCGAAACCGAAGTGATGTGGATCAAAGGCTCTGGTGGCGACATTGGATCACTTACACGTTCTGGACTTGCTGCGTTGTATGTAGACAGGCTCAGAAGCCTTACCAATGTGTATAGGGGATTGGCTCATGAGGATGAAATGGTGGAACTTTTTAACCACTGTATCTTCGACCTAGCTTCTAAAGCTCCTTCTATCGACACACCACTTCACGGATTTCTTCCCTTCAAACACATCGATCACCTTCACCCGGACGCGGCCATCGCAATTGCTGCTTCAAAAGATGGTGAACAAATCACCAAAGAATTGTTCGACGGAAAAATCGGTTGGGTTGATTGGCAGCGCCCTGGTTTTGAACTCGGACTCAAAATAAAAAAATGCTTGGAAGACAATCCTGGCATTCGTGGCATCATGTTGGGCTCTCATGGCTTGTTTACATGGGGCGACACTGCTTATGAATCTTACATGAATTCATTGGAAGTCATTGAAAAATGCGCTGAATTTATCGAAACCGCCGTTGCAAAAAATGGTTCGGTTTTCGGTGGACAAAAAATAGAATCGCTTCCAAAAGAAGATAGAATCAATCAAGCTACTTTGTTGGCGCCCATCTTGCGTGGACTCTGCTCTTCTCATACCCGCATGATCGGACATTTTACCGATGACGAGAAAGTGCTTGGTTTCATCAATTCAAATCATTTGGCCCGCTTGGCTCCGATGGGAACAAGTTGTCCAGACCACTTCCTCAGAACAAAAATCAGTCCACTGGTTCTTGAACTTTCACCAAACGAAGATCTTTCGAACCTTGCTTCAACCAAAGCAAACTTGACTGTTCAATTTGAAGCTTACCGTGAAATGTATGGACAATACTATCAAACGCACAAACATGCTGATAGTCCAGCCATCCGCGATGCCAATCCAGTGGTAATTTTATACCCAGGTGTAGGCATGTTCACCTTTGCAAAAGACAAGTCAACCGCACGCGTAGCAGCAGAATTTTACATCAATGCAATCAACGTAATGCGCGGTGCAGAAGCCATTTCATCATATACTTCATTGCCGCGTCAAGAGGCTTTCAACATCGAATATTGGTTGTTGGAAGAAGCGAAACTGCAACGCATGCCGAAGCCGAAAAGCTTGTCAGGCAAAATTGCTTTCGTAACCGGAAGTGCTGGTGGAATTGGAAAAGCAATTGCCAAAAAGATGGTTCAGGAAGGAGCTTGTGTGGTGTTGAGCGACAATGATGCAGACAGGTTGGCTGGTGCAAAAGAGGATTTTTTCAAGACATTCAACAAAGACTTAACGGCCGCTGCATTGCTTGATGTAACGAGCAAAACCAGCATCCAAGATGCTTTCAAAACAGCAGCCATCAGTTTTGGTGGGGTTGATATTGTGGTGAATTGCGCTGGACTTTCCATCTCAAAACCATTGGAAGAACATACTGAAAAGGATTGGGATATTCTATATGATGTTTTGGTAAAAGGACAGTTTTTGGTAACACAAGCGGCTGTAAACATCATCAGAAAACAAGCAACAGGTGGTGATATCATCAACATCGCCAGCAAAAATGCACTGGTTTCTGGTCCAAACAATGCCGGTTATGGTTCTGCAAAAGCTGCACAAATGCACCTGAGCAGACTGAATGCAGCCGAGCTTGGTAAAGATAAAATCAGGGTGAATACCATCAACCCAGATGCCGTTATCAGCGACAGCAAAATATGGGCAGGAGAGTGGGCTGCAGGCAGGGCGAAAGCCTATGGCGTTACTGTGGAAGAACTTCCTAAGTATTATGCAAACAGAACCTTGTTAAATGAAATCATTTTGCCTGAAGATATCGCCAACGCATGCTTTGCATTTGTAGGTGGTATGTTGTCAAAATCCACAGGAAATGTATTGAATGTTGATGGTGGAGTTGCAACAGCCTTTGTAAGGTAGTTTCATCACCATTAAACTTTAAACCAACAACTTTCAACCATTAATCATGCCGACAATATTTGAAAATAACAGGATAGAAGAACTCAACGCATTTGCTGAAAAAGAGCACCTGCGCAAGTTCGAGATGGCGTCTTCCTCTATTAAAAATGTGGAAGAAATCTTGCAGAAACTGGGGGCCTTCCAAGTGGCCATACCCAGTTGGGCATTGGGTTCTGGAGGCACGCGATTTGGAAGATTTTCTATCGGAGGTGAACCTAGAAACCTCGAAGAAAAAATTATGGACATTGCCTTGCTGCATAAATTGAATCGATCAAGCGGTGCCATCTCATTGCATATTCCATGGGATATTCCAAAGGATGCATCTCACATAAAATCACTTGCAGCAGAGCATGGCATTGTCTTTGATGCCATGAACTCGAATACATTCCAAGATCAACCTGATCAACAGCACAGCTATAAATTTGGCTCGCTTCAGCATGTTAAAAAAGATGTGCGCAAACAGGCCATCGATCACAATATCGAAGTGATCAATTATGGCAAGGAATTGGGTTCAACATCATTGACTGTTTGGTTGGCTGATGGATCATCATTCCCCGGACAACTGAACTTCAGACATGCTTTCCAAAACACCTTAGAAGGGTTGGGTGAAATTTACGCATCACTTCCAGAAGATTGGAAAATGTTCATTGAATACAAAGCCTTCGAACCAAATTTCTATTCCACAACAGTAGGAGATTGGGGACAATCGCTCTTGCTCGCATCGAAATTGGGAAGCAAAGCATATACTTTGGTTGACCTCGGTCACCATCTTCCCAATGCAAACATTGAACAGATTGTTTCAATTTTGTTGATGGAAAA
>JBILHX010000129.1:0-8120 GCA_044350285.1 Chitinophagaceae bacterium
ATAGCGAACAAAACCCTTTGTGTACTTGGTTTTCCAGAGAAAATACAAACACCTTCCTCCAATTCATTGTTCAATGGAATGCAACGAATGGTGGCTTTTGTTTCTTCTTTGATTTTATCTTCCGTCTCACTTGTTCCATCCCAATGGGCAGAAATAAAGCCACCTTTTTCAGTTAATACTGATTTGAATTCATCCCATGTATCAACCTTGGTGATATGCGATTCCCTGTATTCTAGTGCCCTGTTGTACAGGTTTTGCTGTATTTCATCCAACAAATCACTGATGTATTGACCAACATTTTCTGAAGGAACTGATTTCTTCTCTTTGGTGTCTCGGCGAGCGATTTCAACAACCTTATTTTCAATGTCTTTTTGTCCAATGGCAATCCTTACCGGAACGCCTTTCAATTCATATTCAGCAAATTTCCAACCTGGCCTCATGTGATCAGAGTCATCATACTTTACAGAAATATTTCTTGATTTTAAATCAGCAATAATTTCATCAACTTTTTCATCAACCAATGCTTTTTGATCAGCTCCTTTGAAAATAGGAACAATCACCACTTGCAATGGTGCGAGTTTTGGTGGCATTACCAGTCCTTGGTCATCACTATGCGCCATGACGAGGGCGCCTATAAGCCTTGTGGACACTCCCCAAGATGTTGCCCATACATATTCTTGTTTGTTTTCTTTGCTGAGAAACTTTACTTCGAAAGCTTTTGCAAAATTTTGACCAAGAAAATGAGATGTACCAGCCTGTAAGGCCTTACCATCTTGCATCAAAGCCTCTATGCAATAGGTATCTAACGCGCCAGCAAACCGCTCATTTGGTGTTTTAACACCTTTGATTACGGGCAATGCCATGTAATTTTCAACAAAATCTGCATATACGTGAAGCATTTTTTCAGCCTCCACAATTGCCTCTGCTGCTGTTGCATGAGCTGTATGCCCTTCTTGCCACAGAAACTCTGCGGTGCGCAAGAAAAGGCGTGTTCTCATTTCCCACCTTACTACATTGGCCCATTGGTTGATCAGCAAAGGCAGATCACGGTATGATTTTATCCAATCCTTGTATGCATTCCAGATGATGGCTTCACTGGTTGGACGAACAATCAATTCTTCTTCCAATTTAGCCTCTGGGTCTACAATGAGTTTCCCTTTGTTATTCGGATCTGATTTTAACCTGTAATGGGTTACGACTGCACATTCTTTTGCGAACCCTTCAGCATGCCCTTCTTCTTTCTCAAGAAAAGAACGGGGAACAAATAGCGGAAAATAAGCGTTTACGTGCCCTGTATCCTTGAACATTTTATCCAAAACATCACGCATGTTTTCCCAGAGTGCAAATCCATAGGGCTTGATAACCATGCATCCACGCACAGCGGAGTAGTCTGCCAAACCACCTTTCAGCACCAAATCGTTGTACCATTGAGAATAATCAGCAGCCCTTGAAGTCAATTCGTTCGCCATATTAATATTTCTTTAACAAAAATGAGTGTTTTAACCTGAAACTTTATGCCTTACCGTTCGTCTAAATTAACGTGAATGAATGCGCAAATGTAGTAACTTCGGAGTAATCTTTAAATCACACTATATGAACAGAGTAATCATAGTTGTTTTGCTGGCTTCATTTATGATGGGTTGCAGCACAGTTTACAAGAGTGGACAAACACCAGACGATGTTTATTTTTCTCCAGCGATGAATAATAGCAGTTATGTGGTATTGGAAGAAAAAGATGAATATCGCTCAGAAAATGTTCCAATGAACGACAGATACTTAAGAATGAAATCATTGGGGAGATCCAGGTGGTCTGCTTTTGATGAAGATTATGCATATTGGAATGACCCGCATTGGAACAACAGAAATTATTTCAACAGCTATTCTAACAACAATTTTTATGCTTACGGCAACCGGATGTATGGAAATTCATACTTTTCTAACCCCTTTAATAACATGTACTATGGACAACCTTACATATTGTACAATGCCAACTCAGTTGCTTACAAGGTAAAGAGTTCTGGTCCAAGGGTTGTGAATTTAAATAACTACACCCCCGTTCGTGTATCTAATTATGACCCTAAAACAATGAATGTTTCATCTGGATCATCATCTAATAACCGGACTAATACATCGTCAGGCAACACAAGAGGTGGGTACAATCCTGTTCTAAATGGAGAATCAAACAGCAACCCGTCAAGAACATTTTCAAATAATTCAAGCGGAAGTTCTTCTCCAAGAAGCAACTCTTCTAGCAGTTCTTCTTCAAGCAGTTCATCTTCAAGCAGCACCCCATCATCAAGTGGATCTGCGCCGGTTAGGACCTTCCCAAGAGGTGGGGGGAATTAGTTTAAGGTTTTTTGTTTAAGGTTTAAACTTTAAACCAAAAACTTTAAACTAAAAAAAGAGAATTGGTTTATGGTTCTTTGTTGTTTGAGGTTTAAACTTTAAACCAAAAACTTTAAACTAAAAAAAAGAGAATTGGTTTATGGTTCTTTGTTGTTTGAGGTTTAAACTTTAAACCAAAAACTTTAAACTAGAAAAGATCAACTTTAAATTCAATAATTTGACTACCCGTATAATTATCACAGCTGCTCTATTCTTGCAGGTGATTTCATTAAAAGCACAGGACCCTATAGATGCATTAAGGTATTCCATGATTGGGCATGGCGGAACTGCAAGAGCACGCGCCATTGGTGGTGCGGTGGTTTCCTTGGGAGGCGACATCAGTTCAGCTACAGTGAATCCGGCTGGCCTTGGTATGTTCAAAACAAATGAATTTGTTTTTAGTCCAGCACTTGGATTTGGAAGTACAAAAATCAATTACCTCAACAGCGAGAACAAGGATAAAAAATTTAATGCAGACTTCAGCAACATCGGGCTGATCCTAGCCAAGTCTGGGTCTCAAGATGGCAAATGGCGCAACTTTACGTTTGGCTTTGGGATGAACAAGACTGTGAACTTTAGCAACAACACATTGCTGAAAGGAAACAACAACCAAAGTTCATACTCTGAAAAATATCTTGAAGAGCTCATCAACAACAATGTAACTGACCCGAATTTTGCCGCTTCAAATTATCCGTACGGCGCCAGTTTGGCGTTTAATACGTACCTAATCGACACCATTTCTGGACCAGGAAACGCGGTGAGTGGTTATAGGAGTTTGGCCACACCCCAAACAGGGGTTTTACAACAGCAAAACATTGCAACCAAAGGAGGAATCCGGGATATCTATTTTGCAGGAAGTGCCAATTTGTTGGACAAGTTATATTTGGGCGGTGGCCTTGTTTTCAGCAAGTTAAGCTATGAGAGAACAACCACATTCAGGGAATCTGATGCAACTCAAAACAAGTTGAACCGTTTCAACTATTTTGAAGTAGAAGAGTTTTTAAAAACAGAGGGCGTGGGTGTTGGCTTAAAAATAGGAGCCATTTTCAAGCCAGTGGAGCAGCTAAGAATTGGCTTTGCGCTGCACACTCCATTAATCTACAACATGGATGACCGTTATACCACAAAGATCACTACAGATTTGGAAGGATATCAAGGTAGCGGTGTTTTGACCCAAACATCATTGGATTTCAATTCGGGAGAAAAGGGGCAATTTCAATACAACTACATCAACCCCATGAGAATTATGCTTGGCTTGTCATACGTCTTGCATGAAGTTGAAGATGTAACCAAGCAAAAAGGCTTTATCAGTGCGGATGTTGAATTCTTGGACTATAGCACGTCTAAATTCAAAACATATTCAGGATCAACGACAACCAATTTAATCAATGGAGAAAACTACTTGAAAGAGGTTACTGCTGCCGTTAAAAATCAATTTAAGTCAGCCATGAATGTTAGACTCGGAGGCGAGTTGAAGTTCAATACAATCATGACCAGGCTAGGATTTAACTACATGGGCAATCCCTATGCAACTTCAATCAAGGCCAGGCAAATGAACATCAGTGGAGGTTTAGGGTATAGAGACAAGGGGTTTTTCATCGATTTAACCTATGTACACCAGTTAATCAAAGATGCTGCATTCCCCTATAAACTCGACAATGGATTCTATGAGCCAGGCTATGTAAAAGGAAGCAATGGAAATCTTATTGCAACGGTTGGTGTTAAGTTTTAATTAATCATAAGTTACCTCAATTAAAAAAAGTATGTTTTAGGGGAAGAATGCGATAAAGGCTGTAAATGAATGTTTTATACTATTGTCTACTTCCTCATTTTTAATTAACTTGCCGTCATGGCCATTTTAAAATTCCGTGTATTTTTTGAAGAAGACGATACTGTTTACCGGGATATCGTTATCAAACACAACCAATTGTTTTTTGATTTGCATCAGGCGATCCTTATTGCGTATGAGTTTGACAGCAAGCATCAAGCAACTTTTTACAGAAGCAATGACAATTGGTTAAGGGGAAGAGCGATAAGTCTAGAAAAATATGATATAGATTACAAGGCAGAACCTTTGTTGATGATTGATACAACCATCGGTTCTGAAATAGCAGATCCCAATCAACGGTTTGTTTATGTTTATGATTTTCAAAAAAACTGGACTTTTCTCATTCAATTAATAGCTGTTTCAAAGGAAGAAGGTTCAAAAATCACTTACCCATCAGTTACAAGAAAAGAGGGCATTGCTCCTAGCCAGTATGGCATAAAAAGTATCCTTGGTGATCGATTTGCAGATGTGGAAGAAAAATATGACTTGTCTGCCCTCGTTGAAGGATTTACGGATGAAGGTGAGGAAGGTGGTTCAGACAATGAAAACGACGAAGACCAGGCAGGAGAAGAAAGTGCTGAAGACGAAACAGCTTTTTAGTCATCAATAAGATTCCGGTTCTTCATAAGCCGTAATATTTATGCAAAAAAAACAGTGCATTATTGTTGCAGGGCCAACCGCTGTTGGCAAAACTTCATCAGCCATTCGGTTAGCCAAAGAATATCAAACAGAAATCATTTCAGCGGACTCAAGACAATGCTTCAAAGAGCTAAACATAGGCGTGGCAAGGCCTTCAGAGGATCAGCTTCAAGATGTTGTTCATCATTTCATCGCCAATCATTCCATCACAGAAAATATTACTGCAGCGTCTTTTGAAAAAGAGGCCTTGGAAAAACTTGAATGTATTTTTCAAAAAAGTGATTATGCCATTGTCTGTGGAGGAACAGGGCTTTACATAAAAGCGTTGGCAGAAGGACTCAATGAAATCCCTCAGATTCCTGAAGAAATTCGCCAATATGTAATTGAGTTGCACAACATCAATGGAATTGAAGAATTGAGAAAAACCTTGTTGCTTGCGGATCCTGATTTTGAGAAACAAGGGGATATTAACAACCCAAACAGGATGATGAGGGCCTTGGAAGTGATTGTGCACACAGGAAATCCGATAGCATTTTATCAGACAGGAGAAAAAACAACACGAAATTTTGATGTTTCATACCAAATAATGGAATTGCCGAGGGAAGAATTATACAGCAGGATAAATACCCGCGTTGATGAAATGATTGCTGCAGGACTTGAGGATGAGGTAAGATCGCTAATTGAACATCAAGACAGGCCAGCGTTACAGACAGTGGGATACAAAGAGTTTTTTGATTATTTCAACGGCTTTCATTCTAAAGAATTTGCAATAGAAAAGATCAAACAGCACACCAGAAATTATGCGAAGAGGCAAATGACTTGGTTCTCTAAATACAGTAGTTGATAGTTTAAAGTTTAAATCATCCAATTGCAACATTAAACCTTAAACTCAAAACCGAGCATCTTGCCCTGCTCTAACATCATCTTAAACGCTGCATCATAATTGTTCTCTATGATGCCGTCTAGGATGGCTTCGCGAATGGCTGTTTTGATGATACCCACTTCTTTGCAAGGAAGAAGATTAAATGTTTCCATGATCAGTTCACCGGAAATGGGAGGTTGCCAATTTCTTACCTTGTCTTTTTCTTCTACCTCTTTCAAGCGTTCTCTTACCATTTCAAAATTTGCCCTGTAACGGCGAACACGCGCTTCATTTTTGGAGGTAATGTCTGCATCACACAAAAACATGAGGTCTTCAAGGTCTTCCCCAGCATCAAACAACAACCTTCGTATTGCTGAATCTGTAATATTCTCTTTTGTAAGGCTGATTGGCCGGAGATGAAGTTCAACCAGTTTTCGAACATAGCGCATGTTCTCGTGCATGGGGAGCTTCAACTTGGTGAAAATTTTGGGGACCATTCTCCCTCCAACAGCTTCATGTCCGTGGAATGTCCACCCTACCCCAACTTCAAATCTTTTTGTAGCCGGCTTGGCAATATCGTGAAGTAATGCAGCCCATCGAAGCCAAAGGTTGTTTGTATTTGGACAAATGTTATCAATCACTTGCAGTGTATGGTAAAAATTATCCTTGTGTCCTTTCCCGTCAATATATTCTGCACCTGCTAAGTCAACCATGGCAGGAAATATTTCCTTTAGCAATCCCGTTTTATAGAGCAAATCCAAGCCCACAGATGGTTTCACGGACATCATTATTTTATTGAACTCATCTGTAATTCTTTCTTGTGATATTATTTTAATTCGGTGAGATGCTTCAGAGATGCCCAATAAGGTGGGTGAATCAATGCGGAATCCAAGTTGTGAGGCAAATCGAATGGCACGCATCATTCTTAAAGGGTCATCACTAAACGTTTTTTCAGGAGCCAATGGGGTTCGGATGGTCTGTTCCTTGAGGTCGTTTAGCCCGTTGAAGGGATCAACAATCTCGTAAAAGGAATCATTGGCGGCAGGCGCTTGTAATGCTGCTGATTTATTACTGTGCTGTTGATCAAGGTTAATTTTCATTTCAAAAGCCAACGCATTGATAGTAAAGTCTCTTCGTTCCTGATCATCTTGCAGAGTACCTGCTTCAACAATGGGATTGCGGCTGTGTTGAAGATAACTTTCCTTTCTGGCACCCACAAACTCTACATCGTAGCCATGAACATTCAGGTGAGCGGTGCCGAAATTTTTGAACCAAGAAACTTTGGGTCTTGATGGAATCAATGCCTGGTAGGCATTTGCCAATTCGATGGCATCACCCAAACAAACAATGTCGATGTCCATACAAGGTCTACCAAGTAGTTTATCTCGCACAAAACCACCCACAACAAAAGCACGAATCCCCAAGGTATTCGCTGCTATAGACACCAATTCTATTATCTTTTTCTCATGATTGCTCAGCTGGAGTAACATTTCGCAAAGATATATTTTTAGCCGTTAAAGGAGGGTGGTTAAGTTTTTTCTATCTAAATGGACTTGCATTTATGGAAAACAGTTATTAGATTTACATCCTATCACTTTAACGAGTGTTTAACAAAATCCTTCATTCCTCTTTTAGACCAATCCACCCTACATCCTCTGAAGACTATTCTGTAATGGATTTCAAAATCCACTAAAAACAAAGAGTATGTCTAAAAGTATTTCGTCTACACTAAAGTTTATATTAACGTACATAGGAGTTGTGATCATCACCTTACCAGGTACCTATTTGATTGCACAAGAGAATGGGATTAACAGTACGCCACAAATTTATACGTATTCAATACTGAATAATGAAGACTCAGCTGTTTCGAAAATTTTTATTCCTGTAACAATGGGAAATGCACAAGTTGACGTATCCTTTGCAACAAATGGATATGCTCAAATAAACCAAGCGGCCGTTGAAGCAGAAAAATTAATAGCATTTTATTTTAAACAAGAAGATTTATTATCAAATATTGGTGAACATTTCAATGGAAAAGCCAGAGAAAAAGATGCGCAATGGATTAAGAATATATCCTCTTTAAAAAATAAAATATTAGACGAAAAATTCAAGATAAAAATAAAACAGGGTACTTCTTCTGAGTTAAATTATCAACTTTCATCGCTTACATATACTTCAGACAAGCCTTTTATAAATATTTTATTAAATGCTGAATGGCTGAACTATGGAATGAAAACAGAAGCAATTACCAATGCGATATTGGAAGAAACTGGAAAGGTTATTGAAAATGTTTTACACAAAGATCTCAATGCAAAGCATCATCATGAAAATGGATTTGCAATGTATCTGATGGGTATTTATTTTGGCGGATAATTGAGTTGTTGATTATTTCAACCTAGGATTGAG
>JBILHX010000036.1:0-27194 GCA_044350285.1 Chitinophagaceae bacterium
TTAAACGTCTAGCATGAAATGAAACCGTTTCAGGTTGAAAAGGAGAAAGACCTTTAGCAATTTCATCTGCATTCACAAACTCTTTACAACCTAACATTTCAGGTAGTACAGTGAAGGAAGCAGTAGTTTTACCAGCTCCATTACAGCCTGCTATTATGTAAATGCTTGGCATTACCTATTGTTTTAACAAAAATACAAATATCAATGTTAAAGAAAACGCATTGATTATTTTCTTAAAAGTACCTACTTTTTATTTAATGAAATATGGAGATTTATAAATGTAAAAACTAGAGATACTTTGCATTCAAGCTTTATTATTTATGACGTATGCCATATTTTTAAAATGGCCAACCGATTTGGATGACACTCTAAATCAACAATTGGTAAAAAACACCAGACTATTCAACCCTAAACCTTAAACTTTAAACTTTAAACTTAAAGTTTCACTTCAACGAGCCTAGCTCCTCCAATGTCCACGCTCCTTGCCGATCCAGCGTTTTGTTCCTTACATCCTTTACCTCGCCGGATTTTATCAACTCCGCTTTATTTCCAAAACTGCTCCTAATATAACTAAGTACGGATGCAATGTATTGATCGGATTGGCCCTTTTGAGCAGGCATCACATCAGGGTATTTTTTATTGTCTATTGGACCTTTCAATCCATGTAAAACAAGATTAATCAGTTCACTCCTCTCACCATTTACACGGGCAGACCCTGCCAAAGGTGGGGCTAAGTTAGATGGTACTCCCTTGCCATCTGAACCATGACAAGTGGCACACAATTGTTTGAAGTTGTTTGCCCCTTCAAACACCAAATCACGGTCCTTAACTGACATACTTTTGGTATTGTCTCGAAGCTCTGCCAATGATTCATCTGTCTTTAACAAACTTCTTGAAACTGACTTTGCTAAGAATTTATTCTCAGGATTGGATTTTAAAAATTCTTTCAAGAAACCTGGAACGGCTCTGTTGTTGCTGTATTTCAACGACAATGCCAATTGAACCTTAACCCCCATGTCTTTTTCATCTTTCATTTTCATCAACCTTGCCAAAATGGTTTGATTATCTTTTGCAAGGAATTTTTCGCTGAGTCGAATCGATGCTTTTTTTATTTCTTTATCCGCATCATTCAATCCATATAAAACAATTTCTTCATCTATTGCATCAAGTCCTTCTAAAGTCCACATGGCATGAACCCTTCCCAAAGCTGTAGGTTCAGCCTTCCAAAATTTCAATTTGTCAACAAAAGAAGACTGCTGCAAGACAATTTTTTTTAGCTTCTGCACAACAGACTGATCATTCTTCATCACCAACTCCTTCTGTGCATTGTCACGCCACCAACCATTTTCATGCGATAGATAATCAATTAAATCGTCGTTTGAAGCACTGAGTAATTGCGGTTTTGGACCAGCTTTAAAATCATCATGCACCAAGCGATAAATTCGTCCACGGTTCTTGTTTTGATCAAGGTTTTTTCTTCTAATTTGTGGATTGATATAACTGTCAGGTTGCGTCCAAGCACTTTCCTGAATGATCCCATGGTACATGTCCACGATATAAAGACAACCATCTGGACCAGTAGCGGTATTTATCGGACGAAAATTCATGTCTGTTGAAGCAATGAATTCACGTTTATCGTACGCATTTTTCAACATGGTGATGCCATCCTTTTCACTCACTTTTGCCCTTCTGATGAGCCTTCCCACTGGTTCACAAATGAACAAATCTCCTTGCATGGTTTTGGGTAATCGATCTCCCCGGAAAATTGATTGTCCACACGAAGCCGTAAAATGATTCAGCGTACTGTCTGTATGCAACCTTTGTAAACCGCCCTGTACATCAGGCGTTGCTACTATCGGCCAAACTTCATCAAACGTGCTGTCACGCTGCTCTTTAAAATCGATCTCACCATAAACAGGATTTACTTGAAAATTCGTTGCTGGTTTTTCACCACCTGCAGAAGAATAAAACAAGCGACCATAATTATCATGTGTCAATCCCCATTGTCCACCTGGTGATCCCATTAAACTGTCTGCCGCTAGCATGCCATTTTTATACCGATAACGAACCGGACTTGTCGTTACATAAATCCAATTGTCGATATTCCAAACCAACCCAGTTTGCTGATGTTCCAAGTTGGCATCTATAGCATTTTCATTGTGATAAACCAATGTTTTTTCATCAGCCTTGCCATCTCCATTTTTATCGCGATAGCTGTACAAATTGTAGGTATAGGTTTCATTTATAACAAGCCTGTCATCCAATGCCAGCATCATTCTTGGCAAGATCAAACTGTCGATATAAACGCTGGATTTATCCATTTTACCATCTCCATCAGTGTCTTCAAGTCGTTTAATTTTACAAGTAGGAAGCCCTTCTCCAGTTCCTTGCAAATCTTGCATGTAGCTGCTCATTTCTGCAACATACATGATGCCATTCCCATCCCATACAATGGCAACAGGCTCTTCAATCATGGGTTCACTGGCAACCAATTCCAAATGAAACCCGGCAGGAAGTTTCATGGTTTTAATGCTTTCTTCAGGCGACAACATTGCTGAAGATGGATTGGGATCAATCTTGTCAGGCCTTGCTGGCGCTGGAGCCTCTTCAATTGATTGTTTACATGCAATTGTTGAAACAAAAAACAATAATACCCACGGCAGATATGAAAATTGTTGCATCTTTTTGTTTAAGGTTGAAAGTTTAAAGTTTAAAATTGATGGGTGACAAATCATGTTTAAAGTTGAAAATTTAAGGTTTATGTGATTTGGTTTAAACTTTAAACCAAAAACCATAAACTACTTGTCCCCATAAAGCTTCACCGCCTTATCCAGCTTGAGTTCCAGCACAGTGATGTACTTGTCCAAAACCGTTTGTGGCACATCAATGTACACCAATCCAGGCACCGGACTCCAAGATATTTTTCCAACAACCTTGTGTTTCAGTTTTGAAGCTTGTCCAACAACATTAATTTCCTTGATTTGATTTACCAAACCCTTCACCAAAATCGTTCCAGATGTTTGTCCCTGTAGAAAAAGATACAAAGAAGTCGAATCTTTAGACATGGTTGTTGGTCCATAGAAATGCCCCATGGGTATACCAGGGCGTGACCCAAAAATGGCAGGTTCGTGTTTCTTGTTCCACTTGCCAAGTTCCGTAAGGATGTTTACTTGTTCCTTTGGAATGGTACCATCTTCGCGTGGACCGATATCAAGTAGAAGATTCCCTCCATTGCTTACGGCATCAGCAAATAAACTGATGATTTCATAAGGCGTTTTCCAATTGGTGTCTTTCTGCTGGAATCCCCAATTGTTGTTAGTCGTCATACAAAGCTCCCACCAGTTGTATTTAGGCCTGCTTATTGGAAGATTTTGTTCAGGGGTTTCATAATCACCATACCCCATCAAACGCCCGTTGATAATGGCATTGGGATTTTTTTGAAGGATGTTTGCACGAACTTTTTCACTTTCCCATTCTACTGCAGAATGTTCCCAATCTCCATCAAACCAAAAAAGATCTGGATTGAATTTAGTTGAAATTTCGTTGATTTGGTTTTGAAAAAACTGCCTAAACCTTTGCCATTTGGCAGGTTCTTCAGCTAATTTATACCGAGAGCTGTCTTTCATAAATCCAGGATAATCCGGATGGCTCCAATCAATCAACGAAAAATAAGCACCTGCTTTTATGTTTCTTTTTCTGAGTTCCTGATAAAAAGGAGCTAACACATCTCTTTTGGCTGGCGTATTTTTAACAACATTGTAATGGTTTTCAGGTGAATTCCACAAAGCCACCCCATCGTGGTGCTTTGTTGTAACAACAGCATAGCGGGCTCCAGATAGTTTGACCAAATCAGCCCATTCAGCAGGGTTATACTTGGATGCAGTAAACCCATTGAGTTGCCTCATATAATCAGTCCAGGTTACTTTTTTGTTATAAAAACTCCAACTTTCATCAATCCCATTTACGGCATAAATTCCCCAGTGAATGAAAATTCCCAATTTGGCATCTTCAAACCACTCCATTTTTTTTGTGATGGTTGATGGATCTGTTTTTTGTTGCGAACTAGAAAAGAAGGAGAAAGACATGAATACAAGCAACAGGAAAGCGTACTTTATGCCTTTGAAAATATTCTGCATTGTGATTTTTTTTGCTATCACAAATTACATTTTTTTAGTTTAAAGTTTTTGGTTTAAAGTTTAATCTCTAATTGATGTATTTTAAACTTTAAACCAAAAACTTTAAACATTAAACTAACCCTTCTTTTTCCATCACTGTAGTAAGGTCTGAATACACAACTTGCAAAGGCATGGAGCCTAAATTAACAATTGCTTTCTTGCCTCTTATGTCAGATAGTACACCCACTTTGTTATTTTGCTGCATCAACACAAGATCACCAATGATAGGGTCTCTGTCAACTTCAACGTATTTTGAATCAAGCTTTTTCTTCACTTTTTCTCTTACTTGTTTGTCCTTTTGGGTGAAAAGAAGTGCCTGCATATTTTTCATCAACATCTTCTTGTCTTCGTCCTGCTCTGACCTGCGCCAATCAAAAACAATTTGTTTGAGTTTCCTTTCCATGTCTTTCAAATACGAGAGTTTCTCTTGGGAAACCACATTTTGATTTTTCAACAATTCAATTTGTTGTGCATGCTTTTCTTTCTCAATTTGACTGTTTAGCGACTTCTTTAAAACCTCATTTTCTTTGAGCAGGCGCTGCAGGTCTTTTTCTTTCATTTCAATCTTGCGAAGATCCTGCTCAGTCTTGTTGAGCAATTTATCCAAACTGAAGTGCCCTTCATCAACCAATTCCCTTGCCCTATCAATCAGCTGTGGCGACAATCCAATACGTTCTGCAATTGAAAAAGTATACGAACTTCCTGGCTTTCCAATATTCAATTGATACAATGGCATCAGGCTTTTTTCATCAAAAGCCATGGCGCCATTGATGATGCCACTGGTCTTACTGGCCATGATTTTCAGGTTCAAATAATGGGTTGTAACAATGCCAAAAGCATGTTTTTTGACGAGCTGTTCTAGAAATACCTCTGCAAATGCTCCACCTAAATTGGGATCACTTCCACTGCCAAGTTCATCAATGAAAAACAAGGTTCTGCCATTGGCTTCTTCCATGAAAAACTTCATGTTCTTCAAGTGAGAACTATAAGTACTCAATTCAAATTCGATGCTCTGTGTATCTCCAATATGAATCAACAATTGCCTGAAAATGCCGAAAGTGGATTCCGGATTTGCGGGTACCATCAATCCAGATTGTACCATCATTTGAAGCAATCCAGCTGTTTTGAGACAAACGGTTTTACCGCCTGCGTTTGGACCTGAAATTAACAGAATCCTGCTTTTCTCATCCAAAGTAAGGTTCAGCGGTATGACTTTCTTCCCTGTCTTCTTGTTATAAATAAGCAACAACGGATGATATGCTTTTACCAAATGAATTCCAGAATTATCACTCAACCTCGGCATGTGCGCATCCATCATTTGTCCAAGTTTGGCCTTCGCCCTGATGAAATCATACTCGCCCAACACTTCAATATACTGCAACAACAGCGGGTGAAAAACAGAAATATGGGCAGTGAGTTGCCTTAAAACCCGGTATTCCTCGTCTCGTTCATCATTCTCCAAAGAGAAAATCTCATTGTTTATTTCAATGGTTTCTTCAGGTTCTATAAAAGAAGTTCTCCTGGTGTCACTTTCACCATGCAAGATTCCTTTGACCTGGCGTTTTTGTTCTGCATAAATGGCAAGTACCCTTCTTCCATTTAAAAAAGATTCTTCAATGTCGGCTATATATCCTGCCTTTTGAAGCTTGCTGAGGATTCTATCGAAAGATCTTCTTTGTTCACTTCGCTTTCTATAAAGTGCCATCCTAATGCGGGCCAAATCAGGAGATGCATCGTCTTTCACAACACCAGATTCATCAATAACTTTGTTGATGTCTTCGATGATTTTTTTTTCAAACCGAGTATATGAAATCACTTCATACAGGGAACTGCAATCAGATTTTCGCTCATCATCAAACCACCTGAAAATTGATTGAATATTGTCGGTGAGCTTCCTGAAAAGCACAAAAATATCGCCAGTCAACACCGCCCCTTGTATGGAAAGCAGTTTCAATTCCCTTTTTAGGTTGTATGATTGCTCATGACCAAAAGTTTGCCCCTTGTTCAGACACAAAAAATACTGGTAACTCTGCCGTAGTTCAAGTTCAATGAATTGTCTCTTGGTATGAATCCTGAGTTGCTCGGCTTTTTCCTTGCCGTATGCCGTTTTCGTAAGTTCAGTCAACAATGACCTTACCTTATCAAATTCCAATTGTACCGCCGCTGATTCCGGGTAAAGCTTCATGTTAAACGCTTGCTAAATTAGGTGCAAAAGTAACTTTAATTATGATGGAATCCGAATTCAAACTATATTGGGTTATAAAATGTTATAACAGTATGAAAATAGTCAAATCCATTTTTTACCTGTTGCTGGGCGCAACAACCTGTTTATCTGCTTGTGCACAATCACCTAAAAAAGAAATCAAAAAAGAAAATAAAACAAACAAAACTTCACTCATGGGAAAAGAGATCATCACGTTTGGTTCGGGATGCTTTTGGTGCACAGAAGCCATCTTTCAACAAGTAAAAGGAGTTGAAAAGGTTGTCAGTGGATACGGCGGTGGCCATGTTGAAAACCCAACCTATGAGCAAGTTTGTGACAAAACTACAGGGCATGCAGAAGTTTGTCAGCTTACCTACGATCCTAAAGTTGTTTCCATCGATGAATTGTTGGAGATTTTCTGGCAAACGCACGACCCAACAACCTTGAACCAACAAGGAAATGATGTTGGACCGCAATACCGCAGCGTTGTTTATTATCATTCTGAAGAGCAGAAGGAAAGGGCTGAGCATTACCTTCAAGAGCTTTCTAAAAGTGGTGCTTACAGCAAGCCCATCGTAACCACCATCGAGCCTTTCAAGAATTTTTATGCTGCTGAAAATTATCACCAGAATTATTACAACACGAATGGCAACCAACCTTATTGCTATTTTGTAATCAGGCCAAAAATGGAAAAATTTGAAAAGGTGTTTAAGGATAAAATGAAGCCTAAACAGTAACTTTAACCTTATGATTAAGTCAACTTCATTCAACGTGCTTTTTTTGTTTGTACTGATGCTTTCGTTTTCAGGATTTGCACAACAAAAAACACATACAAGGGCTGATTCACTGAGAGGCTCCATCAATTCAATGCGTGATTGGTGGGATGTACAATATTATGCAATCAATGTTGAGCCCAACTTCAACAAGAAGTCCATCGAAGGGAAAGTTGACATTAAATTCAAGGTGATTAAACAAGGAAAGTCGATGCAAATCGACCTCCAAGAGCCCATGTTGTTGACCAAGGCTTACATTGGAGACGCACCAATGAAATACAGCAGGGATGGCAATGTGTATTTGATAGACGTTACATCTCCCCTTGTTAAAGACAGCACATACACGCTGGCATTGAAATTTGAAGGACAAGTAGCAATAGCTAAAAATCCACCTTGGGATGGAGGTTGGATTTTTACAAAAGATAAATTGGGCAGGCCTTGGATGAGTGTTGCATGTCAAGCGCTAGGGGCAAGCGTTTGGTATCCCTGCAAAGACCACCAAAGTGATGAGCCAGACTTAGGAGCTACTTTAAAAATCACTGTACCAGACAGCTTGGTTGCTGTAGGTAATGGTCGTTTGGTAGAAAAAAAAGTATTTGAACCAGGAACGATTACCTATACTTGGAAAGTAAAAAATCCCATCAACAACTACAACATCATTCCATACATCGGCAAATATGTTTCATTTGAAGAAACCTATCCTGGTGAAAAAGGTGCGTTGGACTGCAGTTATTATGTGCTCGACTACAACCTTGAAAAAGCAAAAACCCAATTCAAACAGGTTCCTCTCATGCTGAAGGCATTTGAAGCTGGATTTGGGCCCTACCCTTTTTATGAGGATGGGTTCAAATTGGTGGAATCGCCGCATCTGGGCATGGAACACCAAAGTGCAGTGGCCTACGGAAACGGATTTGTGAATGGATACAGGGGCCGCGACCTTTCCAATTCAGGTTGGGGATTGAAGTGGGATTTCATCATCGTGCACGAGAGCGGACATGAATGGTTTGGGAACAACATCACCTCAAATGATTTAGCTGATATGTGGATACATGAAAGCTTCACCAACTATTCTGAAACTGTGTTCACCACTTACCATTATGGAAAAGAAGCTGGTGATGCTTATGTGCAGGGAACCAGAAAGCTGATTGGGAACGATAAACCCATCATCGCAGATTATGGCGTCAATGATGAAGGCTCAGGAGACATGTATTACAAAGGCGGCAACATGATTCATTACATAAAACAATTGTTCAAGAATGATGATGCCTTTGTCCAGGCTTTGAGGGAGATGAACAAAACATTCTATCACCAGACTGTTACAACTAAACAAGTTGAAGATTTTTTGAGTAAAAAATCAGGGATCAATCTTTCCAAAATGTTTGACCAATACCTTAGAAATACAAGTATTCCAGAGGTTGCGATTGAAAGAAACAAGGATGGTTTCAATTATCGTTGGATAAATTGCATTGAGGGATACAACATACCCGTAAAACTCATCGTAAATGGAGAAGCAGTTTGGCTTACACCAACCAAAAGCGCCCAGCAATTCCTATACAAAACTAAAATCAATTCATTGGTTGTGGACCCAAATTGCTATGCAGGATTAAAAGAAGCTGTTGGACCAGAGTAAGAAAAAAGTGGCTATTTTGAAATGCGGCCAGCTTTTACAAACCTTTTGCGCCAATAAGTTTCATTCAAATCACTGATGATGACACCATTTGATGTTGAAGCATGAACAAATTTGTTGTTGTTGAGATACATTCCTACATGGGATATCCCACCCCGCGTGTTGAAAAAAACCAAATCGCCTTCTGTCAATTCATCCTTTGAGATTGAAGTACTGTAATCAGCCTGCTCCCTTGATGTACGTGGAAGTTGAATTTTATAGGTATTTTGAACGATACCTTTCACAAAGCCAGAACAATCAATGCCATTCATCCCCGTTCCTCCTATTCGATAAGGCACAGCCCACCATTGGGTGATGTATTCGAAGAGTTTGTCATTCTTTATTTTTTCCACTTCAACATCCAACAACAGCGCATAATGAAATGACAAAGGTGAGGCATACTCAACGCCTTCCAGTCCACTTAAATAGTTGCTAGGAACATTGTCCTTTATTTCATTTGCAACAACAACCTTTTCTGTAGCCTTGTCATACCGCTGCTTCGCATTTAAAGTAACCGTTATATCATCCATAAATGGAGAACTTGAGGTTCTTGATGCTGTTTTTTGAACTGGTCGAAACAAACTGCAGGATAGCATTGTGCTCGCCAGAAAAAAAATGTATAATAGTCTGATAATCATTATTTTATAAAAATTATTTTATTTTATTGATTTGTGGAAAACCACATTCGCAAATGTCTATTTTATTCACGAAATTTGCTTCCTTTCCTTTTAATTTTTATGTCGAATTTCTCACATTTACACGTTCATACACAATACTCACTACTAGATGGTGCTGCAAGCATAGGCGCTTTGTACAACAAAGCGATGTCAGACAAAATGCCAGCACTTGCAATAAGTGACCATGGAAACATGTTTGGCGTGTTTCAGTTTGTGGCTGAAGCACACAAGCACAAAGTTGATCCCAATGATAAAAATAGTGCTTTAAAAGTAAAACCCATCGTTGGATGTGAATTTTATATCACAGAGAACAGACACAGAAAGACATTTTCAAAAGAAGAAAAGGATCCTAGGCGCCACCAAATTTTGTTGGCCAAAAACGATATTGGCTATCGAAACCTTGTAAAGCTCACCTCTCTTGGTTTTATTGAGGGATTATACAGCAAATACCCAAGAATTGACAAAGAACTCATCCATAAATACCATGAAGGCCTGATTGCAACCACCTGTTGTTTGGGTGCATTGGTACCTCAAACAATCCTCAAAAAAGGAGAAGCAGAAGGCGAAAATGAATTCAAGTGGTGGTTGAACATTTTTCAGGACGACTATTACGTTGAGATCCAGCGCCATGGCATGGAAGAGCAAGAGAAGGTAAACAAGGTTCTCTTGAAATTCGCCAAGAAATACAATGTGAAGGTCATTGCCTCCAACGACTCACATTATGTTGACCAGAAGGATTTCAATGCCCACGATATTTTGTTGTGCATCAACACCGGAGAAAAGGTGGCAACACCTGCCGCTAGGGAGTTTGCAGACGACGATGCCAGTGTAAAAAATAAAAGGTTTGCCTTTCCAAATGACCAATTCTTTTTCAAGACAACTGCTGAAATGAAAGGGGTTTTCCATGATTTGGAAGAGGCCATTGACAATACAAATGAAATCGTTGATAAAGTAGAGGTGCTTGATCTGAAAAGAGACATCCTCCTGCCCCACTTTATTGTACCGAAAAATTTTACTACGCAAGATGAATACCTGGAACACATCACCCAAGAAGGTGCCAGGAAAAGATATGATGTGATGACTGCTGAAATTGAGGAGCGAATTGCTTTCGAATTGTTCACCATCAGAACAATGGGCTTTGCAGGCTACTTTTTGATTGTATCTGACTTCATCAAAGCAGGCAGAGACTTAGGTGTTTTTATAGGTCCGGGTCGTGGTTCTGCCGCCGGTTCTGTAGTAGCCTATTGCATAGGTATCACCAATATCGACCCATTAAAATACAAGCTGCTTTTTGAGCGTTTCTTGAATCCGGATAGAAAGTCGATGCCCGATATCGATACGGACTTTGATGATGATGGCAGGCAAAAGGTGATCGACTATGTAGTACAAAAATATGGCAAAAACCAGGTAGCCCAAATCATCACATACGGTACCATGGCTGCAAAAATGAGCATCAAGGATGTGGCCAGGACCTTGGATCTGCCGCTGGTTGAATCAAACATACTCGCTAAACTCGTGTCAGACAAACCTGGCATTACCCTGAAAAGGTTGCTACACGCTCCCCTATCTGGTGATGAAAGTTTGGCAGAAAAAGAATCACTGAATGCTGAGGATATCGACAATGCAAAAAAACTGCGTGAAATTTATGATGGAAAAGATATTCGAAGCGCTGTTTTGCATGAAGCTGAAATTTTAGAAGGATCAGTTAGAAATACAGGAATACACGCTGCGGGCATCATCATCGCACCAAAAGACCTGACAGAATTGTTACCGGTTTGCATCGCCAAGGATTCTCCCATGTGGGTGACACAGATTGAGGGAAGCATGATTGAGGATGCCGGTGTAATCAAAATGGACTTCCTTGGATTGAGAACATTGAACATCATCAAGACATCCCTGGTGCTGATCAAAATGAACTATGGCATTGACATTGACATAGACACCATCCCGCTTGAAGATGAACTTACTTTCAAGCTCTATCAAAAAGGGGAAACCATTGGTACCTTTCAGTTTGAAAGTGCAGGGATGCAGAAATACCTGCGCGACCTAAAGCCAGATAGGTTTGAGGACTTGATTGCCATGAACGCATTGTACAGGCCTGGGCCACTTGAATACATTCCCAACTTCATCAACAGAAAGCACGGAAAGGAAGCCATTTCCTATGATTTGGATGAAATGGAAGAATACCTGAAAGAAACCTATGGAATCACGGTTTATCAAGAGCAGGTGATGTTGCTGGCCCAAAAAATAGCCGGTTTCAGCAAAGGAGATGCCGATGTATTGAGGAAAGCAATGGGTAAGAAGCAAAAGTCTGTACTCGATAAAATGAAGGGGCAATTCATCTCCGGAGCCAAGGCCAGGGGGCATGCAGATGACAAACTCCAAAAAATTTGGACAGACTGGGAAGCATTTGCCCAATACGCATTCAACAAATCACACAGTACCTGTTACGCATTCATAGCTTATCAAACAGCTTACCTCAAATCCCATTACCCATCTGAGTACATGGCGGCTGTATTAAACCATGCAGGTAACATAGAGAAAATAACCTTTTTCATGGAAGAGTGCAAAAGGATGGGATTGAGTGTATTGGGACCAGACATCAATGAATCGTTGAAAGGCTTTGCCGTAAATAAAAAGGGGGAAATCAGGATTGGACTGGGAGGATTAAAAGGTGTAGGTGAAGCAGCTGTAGAATCCGTCATAGCAGATAGGGGTAAATTTGGGCCATACAATTCAATATACGACCTCGTTAAAAGAGTAAACCAACGAACAGTCAACAAAAAATCCTTGGAAAGCTTGGCGATGTCTGGCACATTTGACTGCTTTCCTGAACTGCACAGGGCCCAATACTTTTTTCATCCGGAAGGAGACGCATCATCGGGATTGGAAAAAATCATCCGATTTGGAAGCATTTGGCAAAACCAAGTAGGCGCCAATCAAAACACGTTGTTTGGAGACCTTGCCATCGTACAAGAGATACCCCCACCCCGCATACCCGATTGTCCAGTTTGGTCGCTCACCGAAATTCTCGATAAGGAAAAAGAAGTAACAGGAATGTTTTTGAGTGGACATCCATTGGATCACTACAGATTTGAGCTCAAACACTATGGCATCATGCCCATCGGAGATTATAACGAGTTTAAGGCAGGAATTGATGCGCAACCAAATCCAGGACAAACCTTTAAGTTGGCAGGATTGGTAACCAGTTCCCAACACAAGATTTCAAGGGCAGGGAAAAAATACGGAAGTTTGTCAATCGAAGATTTTACCGGAAGGGTTGAAGTAACCTTGTTTGGGGATGCTTATGTACGATTTTCAAATTATTTTGTGGTAGGCACCTGCATCCATCTAAAAGGAACCTTTGAGAAATGGGAAAGCAGAAACGAGTGGAATTTTAGGGTTTCAGAGATTTGCTTGCTGGAAACCATCAAAAGGGTTTTGACCAGGCAGGTGCAGATGACCATGCAACCAAGCACAATTACCCAGCAACAGCTTGATTTTTTTGCCCAAAACATGAAGAAATATCCCGGAAAATGCAGGCTTAAAGTGATATTTCTAGACCAAATAGAAAAATTGAGGGTACAGATGAAAACCACAGAGAAGGGATTTGAGATGAATGACGAATTGACCGAATTTCTTGAAAAATCGACTGAAATAGAAGTTCAAGTAGATTTTGCGTAACATAAATGTGACTCTTTAGGAAAAGTAAAAAATTGGCGTTAATTTTGCATCATATTATTTATTATTCAACTATCAACTTAAATACATGGCAAAGGAATTCAATGACGCAAATTTTCAGGCTGAGGTTTTAGATTCAGCCAATTTATCTGTGATCGATTTTTGGGCTGAATGGTGCGGTCCTTGCAGGGCAATCGGCCCGGTTATCGAAGAACTTTCATTAGAGTGGGCGGGAAAGGTGAATGTAGGAAAAGTGAATGTTGATCACAATCCTCAATTATCTATGAACTACGGAATCACTTCAATTCCTGCCATTATCTTTATTAAAAATGGTGTGGTTGTAGACAAATTAGTAGGTGCACAACCAAAGAACAGTTTTGTAAAGAAAATTGAAGCGCACATCTAAAAGAAATCAATACTATTACAAACCGCCGCTTTCGTGGCGGTTTTTTTTTGGTAAACTTGAAAGCGCAAAAACAAAAGCATAGTTTTGAACTGATTAACATGAGATGGCAACCATAAGAAAACAAAGCATTTATTCCTCCTTATTCATTTATGCAGGCTTTGCCATAGGTGCACTGAATGTCATGTATTTCTTCCCCACGTTTTTTACACCGGAGCAATTTGGGTTGACCAGAATCATCATGGATGTTGCCTTGATTTTCGCAACAATTTGTTCAGCAGGTGCATTGCCCATCACCTTTAAATTTTCACCGTATTATCAATATCATCTCCCAAAGGAAAAAAATGATTTGATGACGATGATCTTGCTTTACACGGCCTTTTGCTGTGTCTTGTTGATATTGGTTTTCCCGTACATAACCCCTTGGGCTTTAAGAAAATTCGGAAAAAACTCCCCTTATTTGATTGAATATTTTCATTATGTGCTACCGCTTACAATTTCATTGGTGGTGTTCGCTGTATTGGAAGTATTTACTTGGATGATCAAAAAAACCATCGTATCCAATTTCCTAAAAGAATTTTTATTCCGGCTCTTAACCACCTTGTTGATTGTGCTTTGGATTATGGGAATCATCACAGACTTCAAGGATTTCGCCTTGTTATATTCTTGTCTTCAATACATTTCAGCCGCCGTATTGGTGGTTGTTCTCTATAAAAGCAAGGTGTTTGCCTTTCAATTCAAACCAAGTAACCTTACAAAAAGGTTAAGTGGCATCATGATTAAATTTGGCAGCGCCTACTTTTTAAGTGCCGTTCTGAACATCATCGCAAAAACAAATGACACCTTGATCATTGCTTCACAATCAACGGGAGGGCTCGTAGATACTGCAATATTCACGATTGCAACTTACTTGATTACGGTAATGGATGTGCCACAAAGGAGCTTGATATCAGCCTCCATTTTACAAATTTCGGAGGCCTGGAAGAACCATGACATGGAAAAACTTGACAGGCTTTATAAAAAAACAGCGTTGAATTTATTGATTTTTGCAGCCGGAATCATGGGGGTCATCATTATCAATTCATCTTTGTTGCTGCACATACTAGGCCCTACCTACAAGCTCTTACTTTAGGGTTCAGTAAATTAATAGATCTAGGCACTGGCTTGAATTCCCAAATATTGCAATTGTCAAAGCACTGGAAAATCGATTTGTTTACCAACATGTTTTTTGTGGTGATTTCAATCATTTTAAATTATTTTCTGACCAGAAAACTGGGGATTATTGGTACAGCAATTGGCGGATTGATCGCAATCATTTGCTATAACCTCATCCGATTCATTTACATAAAAAGAATTTACAAACTCCAACCATTTACATACAAAAATGCCCTGACGATAGGTGCAGCAGCAAGCTTGATGGGATTGTCCTATTTAATTCCATCAACAGCCAACATTTGGGTTGATGGCATCATCAAGACCGGTGTGTTTGCCCTTTCATTTGCATTTTTCATCATCAAATTCAATATTTCCATTGATTTAACCGAGTTATACCAAACACTCCTAAAAAAAATCAAACGTTAGCCCTTCTGGTTAAGCAAATCTGAAAAGCCTTCCCAATTTGTTTGTATATTGCCAACTAAACCAAATCTAACGAAGACATGAGGTTGGAGTCATTGAGTCGGGGACTTTTAGGAATGCTTTTTTTAGTAGGCCTATGCTATTTGTTCAGCAACAATAGAAAAGCCATTAATTGGAAATTGGTAACCATGGGCATTGTGGCTCAAATAGGATTTGCCATAGGTGTCCTTACAGATGGCAAGTATAATTTCTTTAGGATGCTTATACAGTGGCTATCAGACAAATTTGTTGAGGTCATAAACCTCGCCCACAAAGGCATCGAGTTCATGTTCGGAAACTTAGCCGATGCCTCTGGCGCTTGGGGATATACCTTCGCCATCCAAGCCCTTCCTAACATCATCTTTTTTGCAGCGCTTTCTTCTCTTTTTTATTATTTGGGGATCCTACAAAAAATCGTTTATTTCTTCGCACTGCTGTTGAGCAAGCTGAGGGTATCAGGTGCTGAAAGTGTATCAACTGCAGCCAATATATTTCTTGGACAAACAGAAGCTCCGTTGATGGTAAGGCCATTTTTGGAAAAAATGAACAGGAGCGAAATACTTTGCATCATGGTAGGCGGTATGGCCAATACGGCAGGCAGCGTCTTGGCAGCCTATGTTGGATTTCTTGGAGGAAATGATGTGGCACAGCAACACTATTTTGCACTTCATTTATTAAGCCAATCCATCATGAGCGCACCAGCTGCTATTGTTTGCGCTAAAATGCTGTTCCCACAAACAGAACCAATTGACAGGAACATTGTGGTGTCCAAAGAAAAATTTGGCGACAATGCACTTGATGCCATTTCATTAGGCACTACAGACGGACTGAAATTAGCCGTGAATGTAGGAGCCATTTTGATTGTTTTTACAGCCCTTATGTATGTGTTGAATTGGATATTAGGCAGCGTTGGATATTATACAGGATTGAACAACATCATTGCTGGCTTCAGCAACGGCAGGTACGATTCGCTGTCCTTTCAGATGATTTTGGGATATTTATTTGCACCAGTCGCATGGTTGATTGGCGTTGACAAGATAGACATGGTTTCGGTTGGACAATTGCTTGGTGAGAAAACAATCATCAATGAGTTTCAGGCATACATCACCTTTGGCAAGATGAAGGCAACGGGATTGATTTCAGATCCAAAATCGATATTAATAACCACCTATGCATTGTGCGGATTTGCAAACATTGCCTCAATAGGAATCCAGATTGGAGGAATTAGTCAACTTGCACCATCGCAACGCAAAAACCTTACTGAGCTAGGATTTAAAGCACTTATTGGAGGAACCATCGCCTGCCTCATGTGCGCGTGTATAGCAGGCGCGTTGGGGTAAACAATTGGTTGAATAATGTGTTAGCATTATAGTAAAAAGAACATTTTATTACTTAAAATATTAGGGGATGATTGATACAAACAAGACATTATCGTCTTTGCCGGGACTAACAAATGATTGGAAGAACATTGCCATCAAAATCGAAAACGAGGAAAGAATAACTGAAGGGGAAGGCTTGAAATTATTCGAGGAGGCGCCACTCTCCATCTTGGGCATATTTGCCAATTATATCCGTGAACGAAAGCACGGAAACAGAACATATTTCAACAGAAACTTCCATATTGAGCCAACAAACGTTTGCGTTTTTTCATGCAAATTTTGTTCGTATTCAAAATTATATTCCAAGCGGGAAGATGGTTGGGAATTGAGCATAGAAGAGATGGTTGATAAGGTGAAAGCCTACGACGGAAAGCCCATCACTGAAGTTCATATTGTAGGTGGGGTGCATCCAAAGATGGATATCTATTTCTTTGCTGAATTACTCAGACAAATAAAAGCGCATCGTCCAACCCTACACATCAAAGGTTTTACAGCGGTGGAACTTGATTATATGTTTCGCAAAGCGAAGCTCACACGTATCGAGGGCATGAAACTTTTGCATGAAGCAGGCTTGGATTCTTTACCTGGAGGTGGCGCTGAACTTTTTGATGCAGAAATAAGAAAAGAAATCAGTGGCGATAAGGTTGACGCCGCAGGTTGGTTAGACATACACAAAACAGCGCATGAACTTGGAATGCATACCAATGCTACGATGTTGTTCGGACATATTGAAACCTATGCCCACCGCATTGACCATATGGAAAGACTAAGGCAGTTGCAGGACGAAACAAAGGGGTTCAACACGTTCATTCCATTAAAATTCAGGAACCACGACAACGACATGAGTGATGTTCCCGAAACCAGCAGCATAGAAGACATGAAAACCTATGCTGTTGCGAGAATCTATCTGGATAATTTTGCGCACATAAAAGCTTACTGGCCGATGTTAGGCAGGGAGCAAGCACAATTGAGTTTATCTTTTGGTGTTAATGACATGGATGGAACAATTGATGATTCCACCAAGATATATTCAATGGCAGGAAGTGAAGAACAAAATCCTACGTTAACTACAGAAGAGCTGGTTACGATGATCAGTCAGGTTGGAAGGGTTGCGGTTGAGAGGGATACGCTTTATAATGAAGTCGTTTAGTTTAAAGTTTTTGGTTTAAAGTTTAATTTTTCGGCCACCAATTATAAACTTTAAACCAAAAACTTTAAACTAACCTAGCATTCACTCAAACTCAACGGAATCTGCAATGCAAGTCCACCATCAGCTGTCTCCTTGTATTTACTGCTCATATCAAGCGCTGTTTCCCACATTGTTCTGATGACTGCATCCAAAGACACCTTTGCGAAATCAGGTGAACCTTGCAATGCCAATTGGGCAGCAGTAATCGCCTTCATTGCACCCATGGTATTTCTTTCAATGCAAGGAATTTGCACCAATCCACCAATAGGATCGCATGTAAGTCCCAAGTGATGCTCCATCGCAATCTCTGCGGCCATCATGGCTTGACGCTGTGTGCCACCAAGACATTCACACAATGCTGCAGCAGCCATCGCGCTAGACACGCCAATTTCAGCCTGACAACCTCCCATCGCTGCTGAGATGGTTGCCCCTTTTTTAAAAATACTGCCGATTTCAGAAGCAGTAAGCAAGAACTGCGTTGTCTTTTGTTCGGAACCACCCTCACAAAAAAGAATGTAATACATCAAAACAGCTGGAATGACACCTGCAGCTCCATTTGTTGGAGCGGTAACAACCCTGCCAAAAGATGCATTTTCTTCATTTACAGCTAGTGCAAAACAACTCACCCAATCTATGATGTAACGAAAATCATTTCCACCTTTTTTGATACAACTCATCCAGTCTTCAAGTCCCTCGTAATGTTTGTTAACCAACAACTTCTTGTTCAGATCAGTAGCCCTTCTTTTCACGTGTAATCCACCTGGCAATACCCCTTTGGTATGACATCCCCTGAAAATGCATTGTTTCATAACCTTCCAAATAGCATTCAATCCAGTTTCCGTTTTATCATGACTGCGCCAACAAGTCTCGTTTTCAAGCACGATTTCGTGGATGGATAATCCTGTTTTCATGCTCCAATGAAGCAGGTCTGAAGCATTATTGACAGGAAATGGAAGTTGGATGTTTTCTTTGAGGTTGACCGACTCATGTTCTTGTTCAACAAATCCACCGCCAATGGAATAATAGGTTTGTGCAATTTTTTCTCCGTTTCGAAGATTAGCAAAAAAGGTAAGCCCATTAGAATGGTAAGGCAATGATTCTGTTAAAAAATATTCAATATCTTCCTGTGGGTTAAAATCAACTTCATGCTTTCCTGAAAGCATCAATTTACGCATTGACGCGATGTCCTTGATCTTTGGATCAATCATTTCAACATCTACCGTAACAGGGTCTTCACCAGACAATCCAAGTTGAATGGCAATATCGGTGCCATGGCCTTTTCCCGTTTTTGCCAAAGAACCGTATAGTACAATTCTGATCGTTTCAACATTTGTTAGCAAATGATTTGTCATCAAATATTGACAAAATCTCTCTGCAGCACGCCATGGTCCCAGGGTATGAGAACTAGAAGGCCCAACCCCTATTTTAAACATGTCAAATGCTGAAATTGAATGATGCATAAATAAAGTTAAACAAATATAAGTGTGAGATGTTACCCTATTACGTATTTATGAAAACAAACTAATCTATCATATCATTTTACAAAACCATGATAATAATTAGGCATTCCTTTACATTAATTAAATCAAGAACTTTTTATCTTTATTGCATGAAAAATATATTGACAGTCATTTTACTGATTACAACAAATTTGTTGTTTGCACAAGTAGGAAAATCCGGTGATGAAATACTTGGCATTTGGAAAACGGGAACAGGAAATGGTAAGGTAGAAATCTTTAAACGGGGTGATAAATACCTTGGGAAAATTGTGTGGATGATTGAGCCAATTGACCCAACCTCAAAGAAACCGAAAACGGATGTTCAACATCCAGACAAAACCTTGCATAATCGCCCGGTTATGGGCTTAACAAATCTCTGGGGATTTGAATTTAAGGGAGACAACAAGTGGGAAGAAGGTCATATCTACGACCCTAAGAACGGAAAAGAATACAAGTGCAACATCTCCTGTAAAGACAAAAACACCTTGAATGTTAGGGGATATCTTGGGTTTGCAGCCTTGGGTAGAACGGAAGTTTGGACTAGATCTTCCTTATAATTTTTAAAAAGAAATTTAAAAGGTATACACCAAACTTATCTCATAAACCAAGATACTGGTTTTGGGTGTGTTGAATCGCTGATCCCCAAAGCAAAGTGAAGGTGGTAGATACAACAAAATTCTGCCACCTGGTTTTATGAGTGGAAGTCCAAGCTGCCATCCATACATGGTGTTGTATAAAGGTAATTCTTCTACGATAGAACCGGATCTATCAAAAACAGTGCCGTCTGTGTATTGACCTTTATAAAAAACATTGATAGTTGTACAAGGGGCTACTGTTGCACCCTCTCCAGGAGTGAATATATGGTAGTAAAATCCTTTGGGACTTTTTATAGCAGCATAACCAACTGTTTTCATGTATGCATCTAGTGCTTTGGCTTCAGCCGCAGGAACACTAACAACTGGGGCAGTGAAAGTGCAATCGTATGATTTATTGCAGCTTGAAAGTCCAAAACCAATGATTGCAAACAGGATAAAACTATACTTTACCATTTCAATTTAAATTTAAAAATCTACAGGTTGAAGTTTATTATTTTACGAGTTGAAATGCAGAAAAACACATCCAACTAAGTTGAATATTACCCTACAGAAACCAACTGAATTTCAAAAATCAACACACTGTTTGCAGGAATTGAACCAGCCGCGCGTGCACCATATCCCAATTCTGGTGGAAGATAAAGGATGATTTTTCCACCTGGCTTGATCAAAGGAAGACCGTACTGCCATCCTAAAATCAATTGGTTTAGGTTAAAGGTTGCAGGATTTGAACCTGTCTGGTCGAAAATACTTCCGTTTGTAAGGGTCCCTTTATAAAAAATTGTCACCTTTGACGTAGGTGCCGGATTGGTGCCTGCACCTTCCGTAACAATTTTATAGTAAAATCCCCTTGTGTCTTTAACTGCGTCAGTGATGCCTGCTTTTGTAATATATGCTTCCAATGTTTCTTGTGTTTCAGATTTCTTACAGCCAGAAAAAATAAATAAGCCACAAATGGCCAATAATGTATAGAACCTCATTTATCTTAAATTATTTGGTGCAAAGATGGTTTAAATATTTTAATTTTTTCTATTGTTTGAAGCAATAGATTTATATGTTGATAAATTATTCTTCAACCTTAAACTTAAAACTTAAAACTTTCAACCCTCATTCTTCATTTTAAACTTTAGTTCCAAGTACTGCTGTTCCAACTTTTCCCACCTGAACCGCCTATTGAGCAATGCAACAAAAACAGTAATAAGCAAGACCGCAACCACCAATACGGAAGGATTGAATTGGCTTACGCCAACTGCATCAGCACGTTTGTACCAGAACTTACTCATCAGGAAATTAACAACGAGGGGCACGGAAAAAAGGATTCCAACAGGTAGTCCAAACATCAATTGATTGGTTAATTTCTTTTGCTTGCCCCTGTTTTGTTCCCAATAATCTATAAATTTTTTTTCTTCTGCTGATATTGACATAAATATTATCTAAATTACAAAAAACCTGATAAAAACTGAATGGAATCATCAAGAATAAGACATTCTTTCCAAGAACTCCATTCAATTAACCCGATTAGGTAAAAATTGTTTTCGTATGAAGCCCAATCAATTGCGATTATTTTTGGCAGCATCTTTTTTCATCATCTTTGACCTTGCACTAACTTTTACAAATCACGATGCACTTCGGTTCTTTTCGAAGCCTTTCATCATTCCTTGCCTTGCCTTGATTTATACCAGCTATACCAACTTAAGTAAGGGGGTGTTGCTGAAAGATCCAATCATCATTGGATTGGCCTTTTCTTGGTTGGGCGATGTATTTCTGAAGCTAGAAGGAATGTTTATACCAGGACTCATTAGTTTTTTAATTGCCCATATTTTTTACATTATCTTTTTTGTAAAAACACGTTCGGGAAATACTTCCTTTTTTAAACTTAGGCCAGTTATGTTAATCGCTGTGCTTGCCTATCTAATTGAGTTGATGTATCTTCTTTGGCCTCACCTGGGGGGCATGAAAATTCCCGTATTGGCTTATGGCGTAACAATCAGTGTGATGCTGTCTGCTGCATTGTGGCAATATCAAAAACTTGACGCAAAAACTGCGTTGTATTTCATCATTGGGGCTAGTTTTTTTGTGGCATCCGATAGCATATTGGCAATCAACAAATTCAGAAATGCTTTTGAAAATGCCGGGATTTATATCATGATTACCTACATCATTGCGCAGGTTTTTATTGTGATGGGTGCGATAAGGTATAGGATTGTGGAGCAGTAAAATGAAAGTTTAAAGTTTAAGGTTTAAAGTTTAAGGTTTAAATAAAAAGGTCCTGTGAAATGAATCACAGGACCTTTTATATAAATCGATTACTAGATTAATAATCCATTCCGCCCATTCCTGGAGCGCCACCATGCTGATGAACTGGTTCTTCATGCTTTGGTTTGTCAGCGATTACACACTCAGTGGTAAGCAACATACCTGCAATAGAAGCAGCATTTTCAAGAGCAACACGGGTAACTTTAGTTGGGTCAATTACACCAGCTGTCAACAATTTCTCGTAAACATCAGTACGTGCATTGTATCCATAATCACCTTTTCCTTCACGAACTTTCTGAACAACGATTGAACCTTCAACACCTGCGTTCGATACAATTGTACGAAGTGGCGCTTCAAGAGCACGACGTACAATGGCAATTCCGGTTGTTTCGTCTTCATTTATACCTTTCTTCTTTTCTAGAGCATCAATAGCGCGGATGAAAGCGATTCCACCACCTGGAACAATACCTTCTTCAACAGCAGCACGTGTTGCATGAAGGGCATCGTCTACACGGTCTTTCTTCTCTTTCATTTCAGTTTCTGTAGCTGCACCAACGTTCAATACAGCAACACCACCGCTAAGCTTAGCAAGACGCTCTTGTAATTTTTCTTTGTCGTAATCTGAAGTGGTAGCCTCGATTTGTGACTTAATTTGTGCAATTCTTGCATTGATATCATCTTTCTTACCCTTTCCACCTACGATGATGGTATTGTCTTTATCGATGGTAACCCTTTCTGCACGTCCAAGATAAGTAAGGTCTGCATTCTCAAGTTTGAAACCTTGGTCTTCGCTGATTACAATACCTTTTGTAAGGATTGCAATGTCTTGAAGCATTTCCTTTCTGCGATCTCCGAAACCAGGAGCCTTAACAGCTGCTACTTTCAAGGTTCCACGCAATTTGTTAACAACAAGTGTTGCCATTGCTTCACCTTCCAAATCTTCAGAAATGATAACAAGAGGAGCCCCTTGCTGAGCCACTTTCTCAAGGATATGAAGAATGTCTTTCATTGCTGAAATCTTCTTGTCATAGATCAAAATGTAAGGAGTTTGAAGCTCACATTCCATTTTATCAGAATTGGTAACAAAGTAAGGAGAGATATACCCTCTGTCAAATTGCATACCTTCTACAATTTCAATGGTAGTTTCTGTACCACGTGCTTCTTCAACAGTGATAACACCATCTTTTCCAACTTTCTGCATTGCTTCTGCAATCAACTTTCCGATTTCGTTGTCGTTGTTGGCAGAAATACTTGCAACTTGTTGAATCTTTTTGATGTCGTTTCCAACAGCTTGAGATTGCTTGCGTAAATCAGCAATGATGATTTCAACAGCCTTGTCAATTCCACGCTTGATGTCCATTGGATTTGCACCAGCAGCAACGTTTTTCAATCCTTCGGTAATAATGGCTTGTGCAAGAACAGTTGCAGTAGTTGTACCATCACCAGCAACATCGGCTGTTTTGGAAGCAACTTCTTTCACCATCTGCGCACCCATGTTTTCAATTGGATCTTCAAGTTCAATTTCTTTGGCTACAGTTACACCATCTTTGGTTACTGCAGGAGCGCCAAACTTCTTTTCGATCACTACGTTACGACCCTTTGGACCAAGGGTTACTTTTACCGCATTAGCAAGGGTGTCAACACCCCTCTTCATTTTGTTGCGGGCTTCAAGGTTAAAAAATATTTGCTTAGACATGATTCTCAGTATTTATTTGATTGATGAGTAATTAAACAATTGCCAAAATATCAGACTCTCTCATGATAAGGTAGTCATAACCTTCTACAGAAATCTCTGTACCTGAATACTTACCATACATAACAGTGTCACCTGTTTTTACTGTCATCGGCTCATCTTTTTTACCAGGGCCAGCTGCAACAACTGTGCCTCTTTGTGGTTTTTCTTTTGCCGTGTCAGGAATAATGATACCACCTGCAGTCTTTTCTTCAGCAGGAGCAGGTTTCACGATTACCCTGTCATGCAATGGGGTAATGCTTAACTTCTTAGCCATAGCTTTTGATTTTTTAAGTTTTAAATAAATTGATTTTAACTATCACAGAAGATAAAAATACATTTCTTTCTATGATATATCCCATTTATCATAATTTATACCAAGTCTCTGTTATTGCTATTATGTCATACTAGATGTGCTTTAGTTCCTAAATTCCAAGAATTTGTCATATGAAAGCAAAATATGTATGTCAATTTTTCACCTTAACACAAAATTGAAAGCATGAGTTGATTAAACCTTTATATTTGCGATCCAAATAAGTTCTTTAAGATGATTAGTCGTAGAAATATCCGTGTGAAAGTGGTACAGGCTCTTTATGCAGTTGAATCGGAATCAGGTAATATGTCTGATGATAAAGCCATAAACCTTCTAAAAAAATACCTTGACGAAACATCTGACCTGTTTCTTTTTCTTGTCTACCTCATCACCGAAGTGGCTAGGTATGCAGAAACCCATGCCAAAAACAAGGCGTCAAAACACTTGCCTTCACTAGAAGACCTTTCCATAAATACCAAAATCGCAGGCAATACATTGCTGTGGAGCATCATGGAATTGCCTGGATTTAAATCGGGTATTAAAGACAGGGGGTTGACCAGTCAACTTGACCAGGATATTGTCAAGCGCACCTACCTAAAATTGGTTGAATCTGATGAATACAAAACCTATATCGCCGCTGAAAGCAGGGATAAAAAGTCTGAGAAAAACCTACTCTCTTTTATTTTCACCGATTTGCTAATTGCAGATGAATTCATAACAGACTATATTGAGGAACACTATGTGCAATGGGATGATGACAGTGAAATGATTTTCCAAATGATGATGAATTTCCTGAGTAAACCCAATTCATTCAATTTTCAACTGCTTGTAGGACCTGAAAAAAGGGAATATGCCCTCAATTTGTTAAGGACTGCGTTATCAAAAAAAGAGCATACGATGGATATCATCACCCCAAAACTAAAAAACTGGGATCCTGAACGCATTGCAGTGCTCGACATGATCATCATCAGACTGGGTGTTTGTGAGTTGATGTATTTTGAAACCATCCCTGCCAAAGTTACCATCAATGAATACATTGACATTGCAAAAAGCTATAGCACCAACCAGAGTGGGCATTTTGTCAATGGCATATTGGATTCCATTCACAAAGAGATGATTACTGAGGGAACGCTAAATAAAGTAGATTTTAAAAAGTAATCCCTAAATAGGTTATTTTTACAAGGCAAATATTAAAAATGAGAATTCCTTTCACCATACTATCGTTGTTTTTGGTAGCATCCTTGGTGTTGATTATTGGAAATAGACCTCAAAGATTAACGCCAAGAATACGGTCAAAATCAATAGAAGAAAGGATTGACAGAAGCATTCCGGCAACCAGTGTTCTATGGCTGGATTCTACACAAAATTTAGGGAATGTGATGGAAGGCACTGTGGTTAATGTTCAATTCCGCTTCAAAAACACAGGAAACAAAATGTTAGTGATAACGGATGTGGCTGCTTCATGTGGGTGCACCGTTCCTGAAAAACCAGAAAAACCGATAGCACCTGGAGCTGAAGGGGTCATAAAAGCAACATTTGACAGCAAAAACAGAATTGGCACCAACCACAAAGTAATTACTGTCATTCTAAATACGGAGAATAGAACACAACAACTTGTTTTTGATGTTGAAGTGATTCCCTCAAAATAAAAATTTAACAACAAATACAAATCAACAATGATGAATTCAATTTTACTACAGGCCGGTGCTCAAAATGCAGGTACGATGCAACTTGTGTTACTTGGGGGTATGATCGTCGTATTTTATTTCTTTATGATTCGCCCACAAGCCCAAAAGGCAAAAAAAGCCAAGAAATTCCAAGAAGATATGCAAAAAGGCGAGAAAATAGTTACCATTGCTGGTATTCACGGTGTTGTAAATAAAATCAACGACGACAATACCACCATTCAACTTGAGGTTAGTCCTGGTTCTACCATCAAAATTGAAAAATCCGCCATCAGCATGGAATGGAGCGAGCAATTGAAGAAAGCAGCCGCCGCAACCACCACAAAATAATCAACGAATAACAGAATTCGAGCCCGGACAATCTCCGGGCTTTTTTTATTATATTTGGTCCATGTTAAAAGTTGGGTTAACGGGTGGCATTGGAGCCGGAAAATCAATTGTAGCAAAGGTTTTTGAAGTGCTTGGCATTCCTGTTTATCAGGCTGATGATGCTGCTAAAAAACTCATGGAAACCAACAAGGAATTGATGGATTTGATTAAAATCAATTTTTCTGAAAATGCCTATGTTGAAGGAAAGCTCAACAGAAAATTCCTGGCTGATATCGTTTTCAATGACAAAGAAAAATTAAAAGTACTGAACAGTTTAGTACATCCTTTCACAATTCAAGACGGAATTGATTGGATGAACAAACAAGACGCCCCTTATGCCATCAAGGAGGCTGCATTAATCTTTGAAAGCGGCAGTCAGCATGCGTTTGATGTCATCATTGGCGTGTTTGCACCACAAGCCATGCGAGTCAATCGAACATTAAAAAGAGACCAAACAACACGGGAATTGGTATTGGAAAGGATGGATAACCAATTGGAAGACAGCCTCAAAATGAAACTCTGTAATGAAATCTTGATCAACGACGAGCAAAAACTGCTCCTGCCCCAAATAATCTCACTACATTTAAAACTAATTCAAATGTCTTTTTTAAAAAGCTTCAATGTTTAATTTCCCTGCATTACCAGACCACATTTTAATTTGGATTTTCGGAATAATACTTCCTTTTTTTTCGGGGTTGCAAAGTGAAAAACTTCAAGGCAAAATCATCTTTAATGAAGCGTCGAGAAAACGCCTTTACTTGGCTAATAGCTTAATGCTGGCCTTATCGGGTACTTCAATTTTATTGCTATGGTTGTTCAAGGAGCGTGATTTCGGTATACTTGGATTCAGCAAAGCAATCCAATTTTCAACTCCCCTATTTTTGGTGTTGTCCATTTTTATCATTGCTTATGCCATTGATGTTTTCTTTACCATAAGGCAGATCAAACAAGATAAAGAAAACAAGGAGCAGGACTGGTTTGAGA
>JBILHX010000037.1:0-27178 GCA_044350285.1 Chitinophagaceae bacterium
GTAATGGCTTTTAAAAGTTTATACTCTAAGTAAGCATTTCCGCCTATTGAAGAACCAGTTGACTTCATATCCTTAACATTCAATGATGCCACAGGATTCGGGAAATCTCCAGTAGGTGTGCCATAGACCTTGTTTTCTTGATCAACCCAAACTGGGGTGTTTCGCATGTTGAAAAGAGCAGAACTTAAAACACCATCATAACCACCGCGAATTTCAGCACGTTTTGTGGCATTGATTACAATGGAAATATTCTCTCCGAACGTCAGGTTTTTTGCAATTTCATGCTGGCTATTGAACCTCACATTGTACCTTTTGGCATTGGTACCCAATACAATACCATTGTTGTTCAACATCCCCAAGCTAAACAGATAGTTTGATTTTTCTCCTCCACCTTGAATACCAAGGCTTTGGGTAGAAATATACGCTGGATTCAACACTTCGCTGAACCAATCTGTTCTGGTAATTGCGTTATCTGGATTGTTGTAATAATTCCAAATTGATTCGGAAGGTAGCGTACCGTCGTTCGTAAGTGCTTCCTTGTGTATTAGGTTCCTTTGGGCTGCATCCAATGATGATGGCATTTTCCATGGAGCCTGCACACCTTGGCTTGTGTTAAATGAAACCACAGCTTTTTGGTTTTTTCTACCTTTTTTAGTGGTAACAATTACAACACCATTTGCACCTCTAGATCCGTAAATTGCTGCGGAAGCGGCATCTTTTAGAACTGTCAAGCTTTCAATATCTTCGGGATTCAAACCGCCAATTCCGCCAATGATTCCATCAACAACATACAAAGGACTGTTGTCGTTAATTGAACCAGCACCCCTTACCCTTATTTCAACTCCATTGCCAGGTTCGCCTGAATTTTGAATGACTGTAACACCTGATGCTTGTCCTTGTAGAGCATGAGCGACAGACTGATTTACACCTTGATTCAATTTTTCAGGAGATACAATTGAAACCGCTCCGGTAAGATCGGCTTTCTTTTGTGTAGAGTATCCAATTACAACAACATCATCCAGTTTTTTAATTTCTTCTGACAAGACAATATCAATGGTTGACTTAGCTGCGGTTTTCTCAATTGGTGTGTAACCAATAAGTGAAAAAACCAAAATCGACTTGTTGCTAGGAACATTAATGGCATAATTTCCTTGGCGATCTGAAACTGTAGCTACAGATGAGCCTTTTATAGTAACGGTAACACCGGGCAATGGGTCTCCGTTAGCATCAGAAATTTTACCAATCACTTTTTCTGCCATGTTTTTTTGATTCTCCACAATGACAAATCCATCATTTGAAGCCGCATTGGCCGCGGGATAAAACAAAAACGATCCTACGAAAAGTAGTATTGTTTTTTGATTTTTAAACATTGATTTCCATTCCATAACAAATTGAATCTGGGGTTATAAAAATTAAAAATTGAGTTGGCAAGAAATCATAACATATAAATGATGAACGAACTTCACGTGATTAAGGAACCAGATTGTTTCATTTTTTCACAAACGAACGTTCATTCTTCACTTTTTGTGTTACCATTTTCAAATCTTGTTCATCAAACTTAATCTCATTTGACATGCTTAAGCGTGTGATTTGCGGATAATAATCCTCAAATTGCGTAAAATTGCCAAACAAAATGACATCTCTTCCAATTTATTATTTATGATTAAACGATTGGTGGTCAAATATTTATTTGTTTTCATTGCCAATATCACATTAAAAAGCCACGCTTGATAACTCAAGCATGGCTATTGAGGATAAAACAACATTTTATATTTTATTGAGTCCAGGTTTGACGTCCACTGTTTCAGCCCCACCCTTCCAGGTAAGGTTCAATGTCAACTTAACATTCGAATTGATCTCAATCGAAGGTCGCTGATTTTGATTGGCACGAGGGGCACATTTCAAGGAAAGCAGACCTTCCTTTCCAATCGGATAATTCTCAATACCATGTTCTTCTGTTAGTTGAACATCCCAATTGATTGTATTTTTCAATCCATTTGGTTGAATTCCAAAAATCACTTCAAACAAAATTGAAATGGGCACGATGCCTGTCCACCCTACAAATTCTGGCCTTGCCAAAAAACCTGGATCTGTGGTTTCTGGTGCATAATATTCCCAAAAGGTGCCAGTTTTTTTGAATACCTCTTTTACTTGATGGTGGTGTTTAACGGCAAGATCGAATGCCAAAGCATTGAATCCTTTATTTTTTAGACCGGTGATTGTCATGTAATTTGTAGGAGCCCAAACGCCCCCCTGCCAATATCGGCCATCTGCTTGGTATTTTTCATGATTTGCAGGCATGGAAGGAATTGGATGGGTGCGAGCAAATGTTTCTTTATCAGACAAATGGGCTACAAATGATTCAAGTTCCTTTTTATCCAAGATGTCTGTCCACAAAGCCCAATATGCGCTAACGCTTTTTAACGTTCCTAAGCTTCCATCCGCATAACGGTCATAAAAAAAACCAGTTTTGGCATCCCATAATTTTTCCTTGATGTACTTTTTCAGGAATTTTGTTTCATCCTCAATGTCTTCAATTTCTTGCCATCTTTCCGTATGAAAGCCAAAATCAACCAGTATTTTACCTATAAAAAGTTGCTGCAAACAGGTGTCTAACCAGGTCATGTGCCCATGCGAATATATGGGGTTGTAGTTCTTGGGTACCCGTGGTTGGTTGTCCATCCCTGTTCCCCATCCGCTTGACCAATAGGACCCATCTTGCCAAGTTCTGTTAAGCTTCAGCCATTGATAATAGGCGCATAAGACGGGAAATATCTTGTGTACCCTGTCTAAATCACCAAAGTGCTGAAAGTACTCCATTTCGCTCCAAGGAATGAGGTTAGGACCTGTACTGGTGGGGTCATATCGGTGGAAACAATCCTCTCCAGAGTCTCCCCAGATTTCCCGACAAATAAATCCATCTGGATGTTGCTTCGCATAAAAATTATCAAATGTCATTTGAAATGGATACGCCCTCGAACCATAGCGTGCAAACATCATGATGAAGCTAGAATCCCACATAAAGATGTTTCCATTATAAGCGGTGTCAAGATATGAGCTTATAAAACCCGATTTTTCAGTTGGATTTTTTATGTTTTTGAAAGCGATTTCCCAAGCTTTCCAATACATTTCAATTGCATCGTCATGTCCCTTCCAAAAAGGGGAAGGAAGTATTTTCTTGGCTGCCGCAAATCCTGGAGATTTGGTTATTTTAGGTTTTGCATTTCTGAATTCATTTTCAGTTACAAAAATATTTTTTATGTATGTGTTTTTGTATTGAGATGCTCCGACATTTATAGGCGATGAGTCTGTGGTGCTGTTAGGATCCGCAATGATTTCTTTACCTGGTATGGTAGTAGCTGCAGTAATCAATGCAGTATTGCGCAAAAAAAATCTACGTGAACTCATTATTTTTTATTGAATGTAATCAATAAAACCGAAACCCTACTTTGAAGATATTTACAGCATATTGAATAATTCTTCAACAAAAATCATTGCATGCTAAACACCATACTATAATTTATTCTTGTGTTTTTTCCTGTATTCGATTGGTGTACACCCCTTAACTTGCTTAAATTGTCTGGAGATATTATTGCTCATGGCAAAACCAGATTCAAGGGCCAATTCAGTAATTGTTTTGTCAGTTTCGAGAAGTCTTGCTGCAAATTTTTGAATCTTCAGGTTATAAATATATTTATAGACGGCAATTCCAGTGATTTCCTGAAACCTTATCTCAAAGGATCGTCTTGAAAGTGGAACATTTTTAAGTACATCCGAAACATTGATTTTATTATCGATATTTTGGTGAATAAACTTTAAAGCCTTTGCAATATATTGATCATTTGCAGAGGTGATGTCTGTAGACTGCCTTGTAATGATGTGAGTAGGCTTGACAATGATATTGCTGGGAGATTTAATTCCATTTGTTATTAACAAATCCATTGAATGGGCGGCTTCATACCCCCCCTTTTCGGTATCAAGATTTATGCTGGACAATGGGGGATCAGACAGATTACAAGTCATCTGATCATTATCTACACCCAATACAGCAATCTCTTCAGGTATTTGGATTTGAGCATGTTTACATGCTTCTGTGATGTGCTAAGCTCGTTCATCATCACAAGCCATGATGGCAATGGGTTTGGGCAATGAAAGGAGCCATTGGCTAAGTGATGATGGTTTATAATACCACAATTCATTTAAAGATTGATAATCTTGGTCTAGATGAGAAACATCAAACCCGTGATTTGACAGATAATTCTGGAAGCCTTCAAATCGTTCGCGCGACCAAACGATATTTTTGAATCCATAGAAGGCAAAATTCTTAAATCCCTTGTTTATGAAATATTCAGCACCCATTTCTCCGGCCTCGAAATAACCGCCGGTAATGTTGGTTACGCCCAGAGACCTTTCCTTGAAATCCTCTATAATCAAGTGAATTCCGGCATCCACAATTGCCTTGACATCAGACTCACTGTGTAATCTGGCAATGATACCATCTGCACCCCAATCTTTTGCAAAGCTGATAACACCTTCAATGCCATGTATCTCACGATAAAAAATGGGCATTTTACAAAAGACCCAGGGACCAAATTCCTTGGAATATTTTACTATGCCCTTCAATAAATTCTGACCATATTCTTCTGAAATATCAATCAATAATATTATTTTATGCATATTGTTTTTGTCGGTAGGTCATAAATATAAAATAACTAATCAATAAAACCCGATTCATCTCATGCTATGACAGGTTTTAACTATAAATACAAAGGCCCCGGAATAAATCCCAGGGCCTTGCTTTTTAAAAATGGTTTTCATTAATCCGGTTTTTTCCCTTCGAGGAAAGTATTGATGGTACTGAGTTGGGCAACGTTATTATCATCTGTACCTACAGCATAACTGCTGTAGAATTTTTCAACAGAGGCAAAGTTTGGATTGTTAATTTGCCAATTGTGCCTAACGTAAGCGGGTGTGTTTTCATATTCGTTGTTAGGGTCTGCCGAATTAAAATTGTATGACAGGTTTCTCAATTTATATAATCTTTCATCGGCCTTTGCTTTTTGGGCTTCAGCTTCATCAAATGAACCATTTAAATTTGTCGAAGGCTGCTCAAACACAGAGGGTTGAAATGATGGAGTAATTTCTTTTGGCTCTTCTTTAAAAACCAATTGCATCGCATCATTCGATTCTGTGTCGGCTGTTTTCTCTACCTTGGTTTCTGCAACTGGAGGTATTTGCGTATTTTCTTCTAGATTGGGTTTAGCCGTGGCAGGTACTTCTGAACTTGAATATATCACTGAAGGTCTCACAAGGAATCCTGATTGGTTATTCTGTGTTTTTTTTGTTTCAGAAGAACCATTGGCAGTTGGCATCGCTGTTGGCAACGGCTGACGCTGTGGAACCTCCACCTTTTCAACTCTAGTTGGTGTTTCTGTATAATTCAAATCCAACTCAAAAATGATGGGGGCTTCATCAGCAGGGAACTCATTTACCAATGGCGTTTGTGTTGGTTCATTTACCACCAATGTTGGACTGAAATCTTTTTCCAACTGGGATGTAACGACAACATCAATTATTTGTTTTACAGGTGCTGCATCAACAACCGGTTGAACCGGCGCCGTTGTTGGTTTTGCTTGCATGTTTAGTGTAAAAACAATTTTGTCGTCTTTAGGAGTTAGCTTTTCATTTAATTGGGTGCTAACAGAAGCCGATTTTTGATCAAATCCAGTAGCAATAATAGTAATACCAATTTCATTTCCGAGAGTATCATCATAACCCAAACCTAAAATGATATCGGTATCTGAACCAGCCATGGTAAGTAAGTATTGCTGGATGGTATCAACTTCATCCATGGTAAATTCATTTTCACCACGCTTTGAATTGATGTTGATCAACACCCATTTAGCCCCTTTTATATCGTTATCATCCAACAAAGGAGAATTCAATGCCTGTTCAATGGCAACCTGTGCCCTATCCTCTCCGCTCGCCCTTGAACTGCCAAGTATTGCCACGCCGCCATTGCGCATAACAGTGCATACATCAGCAAAATCAACATTGATTTGACCAGTAGTATTGATTACATCCGTGATGCATTTTGCAGCGGTTGCCAAGACATTGTCAGCCGTTGACAAGGCTGCGCTCATGGTGAGGTTTCCAAATTGGTGCCTCAGTTTATCATTGCTTATCACCAACAATGTATCAACACAAGACTTCATTTCCTCTATGCCAAGGTTTGCATGTTGTAATCTCTTCTTTCCTTCGTATGAAAAAGGTGTTGTTACAATACCCACGGTAAGGATACCCATGTCTCTGCAAATATTTGCTATAATTGGAGCCCCACCTGTTCCGGTGCCACCGCCCATTCCAGCGGTTATGAAGGCCATTTTGGTATTAACTTCTAATATCCTGCGAATTTCTTCCAAGCTTTCCTCTGTTGCTTGTCTACCTATTTCAGGATTTGCACCGGCTCCCAATCCTTGGGTTAAGGATGGTCCAAGTTGAATTTTATTTGGAACCCGGCTCAATGCAAGTGCCTGTGAATCTGTATTACAGACCATAAAATCAACACCTGTAATTCCAAGGCTATGCATGTAGTTAACGGCGTTGCTTCCTCCGCCACCAATGCCAATTACTTTGATGATTGATGATTGTTCCTTTGGTAAATCGAAATGTATCATATTAAATTTTTAAGATGGGGTTAGTATTAACGTTCTAGGTTATATGATGTGTTAAATGGTTTTTATTTTGTTCCTTCAAGCGCTCTGTCAGCATCTTCTTTGAACAGGTCAATTAGTCCGTCTTTTATTGAATTCATGAAATCAGACAAAGTTTTTCTTCCTTTGATTTCTGGAACAGCTTCTTCTTCTGAATTAACTTCAATTGGTTCTTTCGTGACGGGAATTTTAATTCCTGCTCTTTTTTGTTCACTATACAAACGGTTAAGGTTATTTTCATAAACACTATATCCTTTCAAAATAAGCCCGATACAGGTTGCGTACATTGGTTTTTCCAATCCAGGAAAATGATTTACTGCCAAGTGCTCATTTGGATATCCGATTCGTGCATTCAATCCTGTTGCATACTCAGTTAATTGAATCAAGTGTTTCAACTGTGCGCCACCACCTGTCAATACAATGCCACCATTTAGCATTTTGTTATCCAATCCAACCTGCTTAAGATGAAAAGTAACGAAAGCCAATATCTCACTCATTCTCGCCTGAATAATTCCTGCGAGGTTTTTTACACTGATGTCTTTCGAAGGCATGCCCCTCAATCCTGGAATCTTGATAAATGCATTGTTTTGTGCTTCGTCTGCCAGTGCGCTTCCAAACTGGATTTTCATCTGTTCCGCTTGTGTTCTCATCACACCCAATCCCACTTTGATATCATTGGTGATATTTTCTCCACCGAAAGGAATCACGGCCGTATGTTTCAATATTCCTTCATAAAAAACGGCAAGGTCTGTTGTACCACCACCGATGTCTAAAATTGCAATCCCAGCCTCAATATCCTCTTCACTCATTACAGCAGCAGAGGAAGCCAATGGTTGTAGTACAAGGTCCTTCACCGTCAACCCAGTTTTTTTCACACTACGATTGATGTTTCTGATTGCATTCCGATCGCCAGTTATGATGTGAAAATTTGCACCAATTTTTACACCTGTATACCCGATTGGATCAGCGATGTTCTGAAAATTATCCACCGTAAATTCTTGTGGTATGACATCAATGATTTGATCACCTGCAGGAATATATGTTTTGTATTGATCATCTATCAACTGATCAATTTCAGATTGTTTGATTTCATCATCAGTAGACTTCCTTACAATATCACCACGGGTTTGCAAGCTCTTTATGTGATGACCAGCTATGCCAACATAAACCTCGTTGATTTCCAATGCAGGGTTTGACTGGTAGCAGTTCTTGAGTGCTGTTTCAATTGCATGTATTGTTTGGTCTATGTTTAAAACCATTCCATGTTGAACGCCATTGCTGTTTGCAAGTCCAAATCCAAGGATTTCTAGTTTTCCAAATTCGTTTTTTCTACCTGCAATAGCTGCGATCTTTGTAGTACCTATATCTAGGCCCACAATAATTGGCTGTTCATTACTCATAACGGTCTCATTAGTTTGGTTAATATCAAGTGCTTGTGATGTGGTTTTTTCGGTATTTTTCATGGCTATTGATTTTTATTTTTTTTTGGCTGGCATGAGTGCCTTTGGTTTATTGATGGTTATTGACTTAATTGGATTTGGGTGATTTTCTAACTTAACAAAAGGAGTGTTTTTTTCATCCTGCTTTTTATCTAATAGTGTATCAATTGAATTTTTTAAAGGCTCATCAACTGCAAGGCTGTCGCTTTTAATTACCGATGTATTGGTTCTAACACATACTATTTGATCTTTAAATTGAAGGTCTATTTTGCTGTATTTATTCCATTCATTTTCTACATTGATGTACTGATACAATGATTTCAGTTTACCGAAAACATTCGTCCAATCGCTTCTATCACCCAATACAATAATTTGATTTCCAACTTGAGGTGTCATTTCAAAACTATTGTCTGCATTGATGTTTATGGCTTCTATTTGTGCGGCCCAAAAAGCATCTGCCAAAATGAAAGACGACAGCGAGGCTATTTTTTGTAATACGGCAGAGTCAACATTTGATGCTGATGAAGTATTGAAATAAAAATTCGTGAAGACCGGTAATGAAATGATGTCATTGCTTTTTACAGGAAGAATAAAAAATTCTTTATCCATATAATATGAATTCCCATTGGGGGTAAATACCCTGGCAATGGGTTCCCTTTGTTTGATATCAATGTGCATTTTTTGATTCTGGTCAAAATAAAGATCTGCAGATAGTACCCAAGGATTTTTTTCAACTTGCTTTTCCAGTTTAAACAAATCAAAATCCTTGGCCAGTTTTCCAGTTGGAAATTGATTTTTTTCACTTGGCCATAATGCAGAAAAAATTTCTTGCTCATTGAGCATTCGATAATTTTTCTTATCAATGAACGTAACTATGGCTTCCTTGCAACCTGTTGAAGTTTCCTTTTTTATGGCGCTGACAAGCAATACCACAATCGATGCCCCGATCATCATCCAGACGACCATGCCAACTACTTGAAATATTTTTGTTTTATTGATTCTCATGATAAAGTCATTTTTTCTTTAATTGGTTGAATCAATTTGTCTATATCACCTGCACCTGCTGTTAAAAAAAGCGTTGGCCTTTCTTCATTTAATAATGAAATCACTTCGTCTTTCTCAATTAGCTTAACAGTTTTATTCATTTGAGCTGCTATCATCTTGCTTGAAACTCCCTCAATTGGCAGCTCACGTGCAGGGTAAATTGGAAGAAGCCATATTTCGTCGGCCAAATCTAGGCTCTGTGCAAATTCCAGTGATAAATCGCGCGTTCTTGTGAACAAATGTGGTTGAAAAACGATGGTGATTTTTTGAGATGGATACAATGCCCTAACTCCCGAAATCAATGCCCTTAGCTCTTCCGGATGATGCGCATAATCATCGATGTAAACGAAGTTATCAGACTTAACGATAAACTCGAATCTCCTTTTCACCCCTAAAAATGCGTCCAATGCTGATTTTATTTTTTCATTCTCGATTTCCAAGTGCTTGGCTACAGCAATGGCAACAAGGCTGTTTTCAACATTGTGCATTCCTCCCATATTCAACCTTAAGCCATCGATGGTCCACCCGTTACCTTGAACATCAAAGCAGTAGGACCCATTGTCGATTTTCAAGTTCAAACAATAAACACTTGCCTCTTTGTTTTCCAGTTGGTAAGTAATGTGATGTGAAGCGGATAAATCTTGTTCACGCTTTAGCCCCTTTCGTGTAATCAACAATCCACCGTCTTTTAAATTTCCTATGAATTCAAGAAATGACTTCTCCATTTCTTCAGCAGTGCCATAAATGTCGAGGTGGTCTGGATCCATTGCCGTTATGGCGATCACGTTTGGATGCAACTTTAAAAAACTCCTGTCGTATTCATCTGCCTCAATTACGCAAACAGGTCTTGGATTGCTCCAGAAATTAGTTCCGTAATTGGAGGCAATCCCGCCAAGAAATGCATTGCATCCATATCCTGTATGCCTTAGAATGTGTGCAACCATTGTACTTATGGTTGTTTTACCGTGTGTACCTGCGATGCAAATATTGAAAGTATCCCTCGAAACGAGCTGCAACAAATCGCTTCGTTTTAACAAAGTCAATCCTCTCTCTTTGCTAAGGTTTAATATTTTATTGTCAGCTGGAATGGCTGGTGTATACACAACAACATCCACCGCTATTGGGAGCATTGATTCCTCATCCACAAAACATACTTCGATTCCTTCAAGAGCCAATGTGTCGGTAAGTGTGGTTGGACTTTTATCATACCCAGAAACATGCACACCGCGGGCGTGAAAGAAGCGGGCAAGTGCACTCATGCCGATGCCTCCAATTCCAATGAAATAGGCATTCTTGATATCTTCTATGTTAAGTATCTTACCCATTTTTATGTTCGATTGTTTCAATGATTTTTTTTGCAATCAGCATATCTGCATCAGGCACAAACAACTTACCGGCAGCTTCTCCATAAGCCTGACATTTTTCCTGGTCAGCTATCAGTTTGATTACTTCATCAACCAAGTTTGCACCAGCGTTTGCATCAGAAACCAATGCAGCAGCACCATTGCGAACAAGTATTGAAGCATTCACTGTTTGGTGGTCTTCTGCTGCATGAGGAAAGGGAACCAATACAGAAGGTTTTTTCATGGCACAGATTTCAGCAAGTGCAATTGCTCCGGCCCTTGAAACGACCAAGTCTGCTGCAGTGTAGGCATAATTCATTTTTGCAATGAATTCAGTTATACACAACTCTTTTCTTCCCCTTAAGTCTGCATTTACAAGTTCTAAATTACCTTTTCCGGTTTGCCAAATAACTTGCAAACCAGCGGAAAGTAATTTTTGAATGTTGTTGGCAATGGCAGCATTAATGCTTCGTGCACCAAGACTTCCACCAACGACGAGGATGGTCGATATTCCTGTTTTCATGCCAAAAAATTCCATTGCTTCTTCTTTCAATACAGTTGAATGTGCAATTTCATATCGTACAGGATTGCCTGAAACAAATAATGTATCAGAAGGGAAAAACTTATGCATGTTTTCTGTTGCGACCATCACTAAATCTGCTTTTTTACCAAGCATGATGTTGGATTTTCCTGCAAAAGAATTCGATTCATGGATGAATGTTGAAATCCCCTTTTGTTGTGCATACTTTAGCACAGGAAAACTTGAATATCCACCTACACCAAAAACTGCATCAGGATTAAATTCCTTGAATATTTTTTTAACTTGGAAGAAACTTCTTATCAATTTAAAAGGAAGACTCCAGTTTGCCAGAGGCCTGGTTCTATTGAAACCAGCAATATCAATTCCTTTTATTGCATAACCAGCTTGTGGTATTTTTTCCATCTCCATTTTCCCCTTGGCGCCAACAAAAAGAATTCTTATGGCAGGGTTGATCCTGCGCAACGCGTTGGCAACCGATATCGCTGGGAAGATATGTCCCCCAGTGCCTCCACCTGCTATGATGATGCTGTTCAGTTTCATGCAGTAACAGTTTCAGTAGGTTTAGGATTGGCAGCATCTCCTTCAAGAGATTCTACATTTCTGGCAACACTCAAAATAATTCCTATTGAGACACAAGTAAACAAGAATGAACTTCCTCCCATAGAAATCAATGGCAAGGTAACACCCGTAACAGGCAGCAAACTGACGTTAACCGCCATATTTGTTAGTGCTTGAATAACCAAAGTGAAGCTCAACGCAAGCGATAAAAAAGCACCAAATGCATAAGGACATTTTTTCATGATGCGAATACACCTGAACAAAAACAACAAATAAATGAACAAAACAGTACAACCACCCAACAAGCCATATTCTTCAATGATGATGGCGTAAATAAAGTCTGAATAAGGGTGCGGAAGAAAATTTCTAGCCTCACTATTTCCTGGACCTAAACCAGTCCAACCACCCTTGGTGATTGCAATTTTAGATTGTTGAACTTGATAAGAAGATTCTGCTTTGTCTGCATACATAAAACTTTGAACACGATTAATCCATGTGTCAATACGCCCTATGGTTAAAATTTCTGGAAGCGGTTCAGGTTTTCCTTGAGCTTCGTTGTAGTAGGATTTTGCAATACCTATTAACATAAGTACAGGAACTGCAGCCACCAAAATCACCAAGCCAATGTGTTTTAAACTGACTCTTCCAATAAACAATAAAATTAAACTTGTAGCACCCGTTAACAATGCTGTGGATAGATTGGCGGGTGCTATCAAAACACATATTAATGCAACTGGCCAAATAAGTGCAATAAACCCCTTACTAAAATCCTTGATAACATCTTGATTTTTGCTTAATCTCCTACTGAGGAACATAAACAAGGCCAACTTAGCAAGATCAGATGTCTGAAATGTCAAGTTAATGATGGGGAGCTTAATCCACCTATTTGCATCATTGAGATTGGTTCCATATAACAATGTATAAATAAGCAATGGAACTGAAATCCAATAAAGTATTTGCGCAATTCTTGAATATAAAGTATACTTCACAATGTGCGCGGCGTAGATAAGCCCCACTCCAGAAACAACAAATAACACCTGTTTGAATAGGTAAGATTCTGGGCTTCTGGACAGCTTGTAAGCAAGAGTGCCTGTGCTGCTATACACCACCAACAAACTCATCATGGAGAGAATTACAACGATAGCCCATATAACCTTATCACCTTGTATGATGCGAAATATGGATTTCATTGAATATTCTTTTGTATGTATAGTTTCCTCTTGCATTTATATATTTTAAAGTGCTCTTACTGCTTCTTTAAATTGTTCACCTCTGTCTTCGTAATTTTTGAAAATATCAAAGCTTGCACAAGCTGGACTCAACAAAACAACATCCCCTTTATTTGAAATTTTGTAAGCTGTTAAAACGGCCTCTTCCGCAGTTGTAACATCAATCATTTCAGCAACGATATCGCCAAATGCTTCATGAATTTTTTCATTGTTCAATCCTAAACAAATAATTCTCTTCACTTTTTCTTCAATCAAATCCCTCAACAATTCATAATCATTTCCTTTATCCACTCCTCCGAGAATGAGTGTAACAGGCCTTTCTATATTCTCTAATGCATACCAAGTGCTGTTTACATTTGTTGCTTTGGAATCATTGATAAAAAGTATGCCACGCACTGTCGCCACATTCTCCAAGCGGTGTTCAATTCCTTCAAAAGAGGCAACAGAGTCTCTAATTTTTTCATTCCTGATTCCAAAAACAGAGGTTGCTAGTGAGGCAGCCATTGTGTTGTACTGATTGTGTTTGCCTTTAAGTGCAAAATCATAGATGCTCATTGAAAGTCCTTCTCCCTGTGTTACATTCATGTTGTTGTTATTGATAAAAGCCCCGTGAGGTTGTTCGTTGTGCATACTAATCGGTAGTGGTTTAGAATGAAATGGGAATTGATTAAGATACTTTATCGTAACAGGATCATCAGCATTGTAGATGAAAAAATCCTGCTCAGTTTGATTTTTTACGATGTTGAATTTCGATGCGATATAGTTCTCGAACTTGTAATCATATCTATCTAAGTGATCCTCCGTAATATTTGTAAGTATAGCAATATCAGGTCTGAATAAATAAATATCATCTAACTGAAAACTGCTGATTTCAACTACATAAACAGGCTTTGGATCCAATGCAATTTGCTTTGTAATTGAAGTGCCTATATTTCCAACAAGGGCACAATCCAATCCTGCTGTCTTACAAATATGATAGATCAAAGCAGTTGTAGTTGTCTTGCCATTGCTGCCTGTAATGCCGATGATTTTACTCTCTCCTTTGTGCCTATAAGCAAGTTCCATTTCACTGATGATAGGAATTTTATTTTCAACGATGCTTTTTACAATTGCATTAGAATTTGGGATACCGGGACTTTTCATCACTTCGTCAGCACACAATATTTTTTCAATTGTATGACCAGCTTGCTCAAATTCTATTCCATAAGATGTCAACTCTTCTTGATATGATTCTTTCAATTTTCCTCCGTCTGAAAGAAATACATCATACCCCTGTTGCTTACACAACAAGGCTGCACCAACGCCGCTTTCTCCACCACCTAATATGACAATCTTTCTTTTCACTTTTTTTATTTTTGGTGTTTTATCTGATTTTTAATGATAACACGGCAAAGACAACAAACAGTAGCGTGACAATCCAAAAACGCACAGCAATTTTACTTTCATGAAATCCCTTCTTTTGATAATGATGGTGCAAAGGACTCATTAAAAAAATCCGACGCCCCTCACCATACTTTTTCCGTGTGTATTTAAAGTATCCCACTTGAAGCATGACACTGATGTTTTCAATCAAGAAAACAGCACAGAAAAGGGGAATCATCAATTCCTTTCTCACCATTATTGCCAGTGCTGCGATAATTCCACCCAGTGCCAAACTGCCTGTATCACCCATGAAAACTTGCGCTGGATAAGTATTGTACCAAAGGAAGCCAATGCATGCACCGATTAAGGCCGCAATAAATATGGAGACTTCTCCAAGGTTTGGAATGTACATGATGTTGAGATAATCAGCCAACAACAAATTCCCGCTTGCATAAGCGAACAATGCCAAACAAACTCCAATGATTGCAGAAACACCGGTGGCCAATCCATCCAAGCCATCCGTTATGTTAGCTCCATTTGAAACAGCGGTAACAATAAATATGATGACTAGCATGTAAAGAACCCAACCATAAGAGCGTAGCGATGCTGGAAGCAATTTGGCATAATTGAATTCGTGATTCTTGATGAAAGGAATTGTAGTTACAGGCTCATTGGCTTTTACAAAAAAACGGGTGTCTCCCTGATACTTGATTTCAATGGCCCCAGCTGGTTTCACTTTCCCTTTGTATTCGCGCATCACTTTCACGTTCTCATTTAATAGCAATGTTGCACTGATTATTATTCCCAATCCCACTTGTCCTGCCACTTTAAACCAACCAGCCAAACCATCTTTATCGCCTTTCTTGTATGTGGCTCCCTGCTTTTGAGCCATGCGCTTAGCCCTTAGCTTGAGGTAATCGTCAACAAAGCCTACAAGCCCAAGCCATACAGTACTTAACAACAGCAATTTGATGTATACCTTATCAAGGTTGGCAAACAACAGAGTTGGAATCAGTATGCCCAGCAGGATGATGAATCCACCCATTGTTGGAGTTCCTTTCTTTTGTTCCTCACCCTGCAAGCCAAGCTCCCTCACGCTTTCACCCACTTGCATTTTTTGAAGGAAAAGGATAATTTTTTTTCCAAAAACCATGGTAATCAACAACGACAACAAAATAGCAAGCATGGCCCTGAATGTGATGAATTGAAATAATCCAATACCAGGGAATTTAATCTCTGCACTCTGTAACCATTGAAACAAATGATATAACATGCTTTATTATTTATTTATCGAGTTCATTTAATATCTCATTCAAAATTTCCTTGTCATCGAAAGGAAATTTCTCTCCCTTTATTTCTTGATATTTTTCATGCCCTTTTCCTGCAATCAAAATGATATCCTCAGGCCTCGAAATCATTACTGCCGTTCTAATCGCATCCCTACGATCTACAATAGAAAGCACTTTCTTTTGTAAAGTGATATCAAGGCCTTCTGCCATTTCTTTGAGAATCAAAGCGGGGTCTTCACTGCGTGGATTGTCTGACGTAAAAATTACTTTGTTGCTAAACTCAGCAGCAGCACTTCCCATGAACTTGCGCTTGGTTTTATCCCTATCACCCCCACATCCTACAACCGTAATTATCTGTTCACCGCCCTTCATCAGTTTTTTGATTGTAGAAAGAATGTTCAACAAGGCGTCTGGCGTATGTGCATAATCTACGATTCCAATGATGTTTTCCTTAGGAGAAATCACATAATCAAATCTGCCCTCTGCACCTGTTAAATTGCTCAATGCTGTCAACACATCTTGTTTGTCTTCACCTAAACAAATTGCTGAAGCATATACTGCCAAAAGGTTGTATGCATTGAACTCTCCTATCAAACGAAAATGAACATCTTGCTCATTGATCAACATTTGCAAGCCTGATAAGCTGTTGTCGATTATTCGGCCTTTGAAATCGGCAATGGACCTTAGGCTGTAATAAAATTTATCAGCTGGTGTATTCTGCAGCATCACCGTACCATTTTTATCATCCATGTTGGAAATGGCGAATGCATCTGATGAGATCTTATCAAAGAATGATTTTTTAACTTTCAGATATGCATCAAATGTTTTGTGATAGTCAAGGTGGTCGTGCGTTAAATTGCTAAACACAGCACCTGCAAAATGAAGTCCCGCAATTCTTTGTTGATGAATGGCATGGCTGCTGACTTCCATGAAGGCAAACTTGCATCCTGCATCAACCATCTTTTTCAACAATGCATTGAGACTGATCACGTCAGGTGTTGTATGTGTTGAGGGAATGATTTCATCGCCAATTTGATTATTCACGGTTGAAATCAGTCCACTCTTTGAATCCAAGGCCATGAATAATTTATGAAGCAGTGTTGCGATGGTTGTTTTACCATTTGTGCCTGTAACCCCAACCAATTTCAATTGATGAGAGGGCGATCCATAAAAGGCATGAGCCATAATACCAACGGCATTTGCAGCATCTACCGTTTGAACATATGTAATACCTTCAACTTGATCCTTTGGCAATTGAGCGCAAACGATGGAAGTAGCCCCGTTTTCAATCGCCTTTCCTATGAATTGATTTCCATCCTGCAAAGCACCTTCGATAGCCACAAAGCAACCACCTGGCTTGATCAGCCTAGAGTCAATCTGGATATTGTCTACCTGAACATTGGTATTGCCAATGATAGACTTTATGCTGACTTTATATAATATGTCCTGTAGTATGGGCATCTTAATTTGTTGCTGTTCCTAAAGTGAGATAAATGGTTTGTCCTTTTTGTATCGATGTTCCTGATTGAATTGATTGAGATATAACTTTCCCTTTGCCTGTTGCAATTACTTGAAGCTGCTGCTTTTCCATAATTTCAAGTGCATCTTTCAAGCCAAATCCTGTCAAATCCGGCATCACTTCATACTTCACGTTCCATGTGCTTCCAACAAATTCTTTTTTGTCGATACGCATTTTACTCCAATCTCCTTTGGATTTATCTTGATTCAATCTTGAATTCAAACTCGCTGCAATTTTTTTAAAATCTTTGCTAGACCCATTCGATTCAATTTTGCTGCTATCAACTTGTTTCCTCTGCCGAAAACTTGAATATAAATCTGAATCAACCGTAAACAACTTATTTGCAATGTCTTGAAAAACCGGACTCGCTATTTCAACACCATGATACCTAATGGCATGAGGTTTGTTCTTTATCATGACAATGCAAGAGTACTTTGGATTTTCTGCTGGAAAATAACCAGCAAAGGAAGAATTGTACGTATCCTCTGTATAGCCCTTGTTCCCATTCGCAACCATTGCTGTTCCTGTCTTTCCGGCAAGTGTATAAAACTCATTAGACATCCGCTTCCCGGTTCCTCTTTTAATGACGCCCTCCAAGCAAATTTTTAATTGCTTTAAAGTTGTTGCACTACAAATTGATTCTTCAACAGTTACAGGAGAAAAGGATTTAATTACCCTACCTTCTTGCACAATGGAATTAACCAAATATGGTCGCATCATTTTCCCATTGTTTGCAACGGCATTGTAAACCATCAGTGTTTGAAGTGGACTAACTGCAACATTATAGCCAAAGCTCATCCAAGGCAAAGAAGTAGCACTCCAATCTTTTCTATCAGGATTTGGAATCAATGGAAAAGATTCCCCTTTTAAATCAATACCTGAACGAACAGTCAAATGAAGTCTCTCTAAGTGTTTTAAGTATTTTTTGGGATTATTGGAATAATAAGTGATGGCAAGCTTCGCCATTCCCACATTGGAGCTCAATTCAAATGCCTCCTGAACAGTTACATCACTCCTCACATGACCTTCAGCGTCTTTTACCGTACGACCCTTATAATCCCAACGCCCACCTTCAATATTGATGTGTTGGTTTAGGGTTGTGTATTGATCCTCCAAAAGTGCCAACATGGTCATCAGTTTGAATGTTGAACCAGGCTCCGAACGATTCACCGCATAGTTAAAATCCTCTGCATACTCCCCAGTGGTCAAGTTTCTTCCCAAATTTGCAATGGCTTTTATTTTTCCTGTTTTAACTTCCATGACAATGCAAGTGCCATTTAAACATTCGTTGGCTTCCATTACTTTAAGCAAAGCCTGCTCAGCTACATTTTGGATATTTACATCCAGTGTGGAAATGATGTCTTTGCCATTTTGAGATTCAACTTCAAGGCCCTCTTCAACTGGCACAGTTGCACCACCTGAAATTCGGCGCACCAATCGCTTGCCTGAAACACCCTTCAATAAACTGTCGTAGGTTTTTTCAAGTCCCACATTTATATTGACCAACTTTCCATCTTCACCAATATACTCTCTAGACAATCCAATGGTTCGTCTTGCCAACATGCCAAATGGAGCCAATCTTTTTTCTTTTTCTTCAAACCTGAAGCCACTTTTGTTCTTATTGAGTTTGATAAATGTGGTATTTTTAAGTGCCTTGTATTGATTGAAGTCAATATTCTTCTGGAGCAAATGATATCTTTCTTTGTTGTAAAAAACAGCAAGAAGTTCGCGCTTATATCCTGCTGTTGTCTTTTGCTGAAGGATATTAGATAAATCAATGGCGATGCTATCAACATATTCCTTGAACCTTTTCCCATTTTTTTCTTGGATTCCTTGAGCACCAAAATCAAGATAGATGTCAAAAAACGGAATTGAGCTGCTCAGCATCTTTCCATCTTCGCTATATATTGTACCACGAACTGCACCCAAATCCTTGTACGTAAGCTGGATGCTGTCGCTTACTATTTTCCAGTATTTCCCTTCAACATTTTGTATAAAAAAGGCCTTGGCAAATATTGCTACGCCAAAAATCAGCATAACAATATATACCAAGTAACTTCTCCACAATATGTCCTTTCTTGTTTCCAAATGATTTTACTTTAAGTTGCTCTCTTTTTTTAAATTATCTAGTTTTATAGGCGCTTCAAGAATTTCTTTGATACCCAATGGTTCCACTGTTTTAATGATTTCTGATTGCTGGGTTTGATACACCCAATCTTTTCGAATCATCTTAAACTCATATTGCAACTGTTTCAACTCTCTTGAAGTCCTGCTAATGTCTTTTATTGTCTTTTCCGCTTGATGCCCGTTGTATATATACATAACTGTCAAAAATGATAGATAAATGAAAAAAGGAATGTTCTTGACCAATCTTTGCTGACTGATAAAGAATTTTAGAACATTGATTGATGAATCAGTTGATTCAGTTTTTTTCTCTTTCATTGTTTAACTTTTGTCTCTTTCTATTCTTGTCCGCTACATAAAATCTTCAAAAACCAGCTCCTTCATTCTTCTCTTTTCATTCTTCATTCTTCATTCTTCCTCACCCCTACCCTCAACCGCGCACTCCTCGATCTTGGATTTCTTTTTGTTTCCTCCGGAGAAGGCTCAATCGGCTTTTTAAAGAGCGGTTCAAAAGGAGGCTCCAACTTTATCCCATAAATAGGATCACGGGATATTTCCAATTGGCTACCCTGACGAAAAAAATTCTTCACTATACGGTCTTCGATGCTGTGAAACGTAATGATCGAAAACCTGCCACCCGGCTTCAACAATCCTGCAGACTGTTCCAGCAAATCCAACAAAGAAGCCGTTTCCTCATTAACAGCCATGCGCAAGGCCTGAAAGACTTGCGCAAAATATCTGTTGGGATTACCCTTTACAACAGAAGAAATCGTTGACTTCAAGTCGTTGATGGTTTTTATAGGAGCATGCTTGGTGTGATCAGCAAGAAGCAAAGCCAATGTCTTTGAATTCGTTACCTCCCCATATTCCTGAAAAATATGTTGCAGCTGCTCAGCAGATTTTTCCTTCAACAAATCAGCTGCAGTCTTCTCCGCACTCTTATCCATACGCATGTCCAAAGGCGCATCAAAACGTATTGAAAACCCACGAGAAGGTTCATTAAACTGGTGACTGCTTACACCAAGGTCTGCAAGAATCCCATCAACAGCAAGCACCTTGTGCAGGCGCAGAAACCTCGAAAGGTGACGGAAATTGTGAGGGATAAAGATCAAGCGATCATCAGTCGGTAAGTTGGCCCGAGCATCTTCATCCTGGTCAAAAGCATACAACCGACCATCCTTGTTCAATCTGGATAAAATCTCACGCGCATGTCCACCTCCCCCAAATGTGCAATCAACATAAACACCAGAAGGGTTGATATTCAGAGCATCCACACTCTCTTTCAGCAATACCGGAATATGGTAGGAGCTACCGCCGCTTTCGCTTTCTATCTCCTTGATGTTTTTATCCGGCATAATTAAATTTGTTTTTTAGGACTGCTCTTTTTTTGCCATAACCTCAGCCGCAATTTTGCTGAATTCGTCAGGTGAAAAAGTTTCAAAGATCTTTCTATATTGCTCTTTATCCCATATCTCTAATTTGCTAACTGCCGCCACCAACACGATGTCTTTTTCAAGACCAGCATGTTCCATCAAATTTTTTGGAAGCAAAATTCTGCCAGCACCATCAAGCTCCAATTGTGTTGCTCCATTTAAAAAGTGACGCCTAAACTCACGAACCTTTGGATCAAAATCATTCAGCGCACTTATGTTCTCATAAATCGGTGTCCAGCTTTGCATTGGGTAAACAGTGAGGCATTTTTCAAAACCCCTGTTGATAACAAATACAGGTTCAACTCCTTCTGGCAGCTGTTTTTTTATGCCCGCCGGAAGAAGAAACCTACCTTTGCTGTCAAGGGTAGCCTCATATTCACCTAAAAAACCAATCATTTACACCAATTTAGAAAGAAAGCAACATATAATGACACAAAATAACACAATTTCCCACTTACTAACACTAATTAGATATTCTATATTTATCCACAGCTACAAGTCAATACAGGACTGCATTTAGCTTAATATCCCCCTATAGAATGTGCGTATTGTCAAGCGACGTGTGAATAAACTGTGTATAAAGCATGAATAACCAACAAAAAAATACAGTTCCGCAGAAAATCAGCATGGTTGAGTTTGATTATGACCTTCCACAGCAACATATTGCCATGAATCCAATGGAAAATAGGCACGATTCCAGGCTTTTGGTCCTTGATGGTGATGAAATGCATGAAGACACGTACAAAAACCTCTATAAACATCTTCCTCCTCATGCACATTTGATTTTCAACAACAGCAAGGTTATTGCTGCACGCATAATTTTCAAGAAGCTTACAGGTGCTTTGATTGAGATTTTCTTGCTGGAACCGGCATCAGGGATGCTGCATAGCGAAGCATTATCCCAAAAAGGATGCTCAAATTGGCAATGTTTGGTCGGCGGTGTCAAAAAGTGGAAAAATGATGAAATTTTGGAAAGTGTGGCAGGTGGAAATTTAAATACTCCGATTAAAGCGAAGCTTCTGAATAAATATCAAGAATATTGTGAGGTTCAATTCTCTTGGGATGACGAGTCTGTTGTCTTTTCAGAGATAATTGCCAGTGCAGGAAACATCCCACTGCCTCCCTATATCAAAAGAGATACAACTTCACACGATACGGAAAGGTACCAGACTGTATATGCAAAAACAGAGGGTTCGGTTGCGGCCCCAACTGCAGGACTGCATTTCACCGATGAAGTGATACAATCCTTGCATAACAAAGGAATCAACCATTCCTTTATAACGCTGCATGTTGGTGCAGGAACGTTTAAACCGGTAACCGCTGAAACCATTGCAGACCATGAAATGCACCAGGAATATTTTGAAGTCCACAAAGAAACACTGGAAATCCTGGCAGACCCTTCCAAAATGATTGTAGCGGTTGGTACCACTTCTCTGAGAACCATTGAAAGCATTTATTGGATTGGCGTAAAACTGCTTGCACTCAAAGAAGAAAATCAAGGATCCTTGTCTCAATGGGAAAACCTCGATTTGGGAAAACATGGTTCCTTCTCTAAACAAGATGCCTTCAATGCTGTCTTAACGATGATGAAAAAAAACAACCGTGAAGTAATTGTAGGGGTTACAGGAATCTGTATCATTCCTGGCTATCATTTCAACGTGGCGAATGCCTTGATTACAAATTTTCACCAGCCCCAGTCAACCCTGCTGTTGATTATTGCAGCCATTCTTGGTGATCAATGGAAAACAGTTTATAAGCATGCGATTGACAATAATTTCAGGTTCTTGAGTTATGGAGACGGTTCTTTGTTGTTGATCAATCAAGAATAAATCAACCTTATACCAACGGTAAAGAAACCGTAAACGTGCTTCCCTTCCCCAAACTTGTTTCCAACGAGATTGTTCCATTGTGCGCTTCAACCATTTTTTTTGTATAGTCCAAGCCCAATCCAAACCCTTTCACATTGTGAACATTACCGGTATGTGCCCGGTAAAACTTATCGAATACCTTAGACGCCGTATCTTTTGTCATCCCCAAACCATTGTCCTTTACAGAAATCAATATTCTGTTTTTTTCAACTTTGGTTGAAACGACGATAACTGGATCAACGTCTTCTTTTGAATACTTCAAGGCATTGTCTACCAAATTACTTAACATGTTTACAAAATGTACCTTATGGCCTGATATAACATCTTGCGCTGCATTAAAATCCAATTCAAGTGTGGCATTCTTCTCAGCCAATTGCAGTGAAAATTTATCGCTGATAGACTTGAGGACATCATGCACATGCAAAGGAACTTTGTCTTTCAACACTTCCGTTATATCCAGCTGAGCAGCTTGTAGAATCTGTTCTACTTGCAAATTCATTCTTGTGTTTTCCGCTTTGATGATGTTACCAATGGCTTTTAACTTATCACGGTCTCCTATTACTTTTTCATTTTTTAGGGTATCCACCGCTATTGAAATGGTGGCCAACGGTGTGCGCAATTCATGCGTCATGTTGTTGATGAAATCACTCTTCATCTCACTCAGCTTCTTCTGTGTGAGGATTGTTCTGATTGTCAAATAGAATGCTGTGATGATGATCAGTGAAAAGAATACCGCAGCTGCAATCATCCACCCCACAGACATCAATAAAAATGATTTCATTCCAGAAACGACAACGATTAGTTTCTCTTCTGGATTGAGATTTTCCTCATCCGATTCGTTTAAGGACATCAATGGCCAGACATCAATCCAATAATTAGCAGTGTCTTTCACACCAATATCGTATTGCCGTTGAAAGTCAGGTGAAGATAATTCAGTACCTGAATTATTGGTGTTCGAGACGATTGCAAATTGAAACTTGGCCTGAGACAGACCATTTATTGCGAATGCTTCAGTAAATTTTTTTTGAATTTCAGCGGCAGTAAAACGCTCAGCAATTGTCCTTTTACCCAACATCTTCAAAACTTGTTCATTGGCATCTTTGGGCAGAACATCCAAGGGCAGTGCTGGCAAACCTATGCCTACTTCAAGATCTTCCACCAATGTTTCCACGACCTCATATTCTGCCATGTTAAGCTTATCCCTCAATTGCTCATTTTTAATGATGAGCATGTTTTTAAGCCAAGAATATTGAATCAAAATGATGCCTACGAGGGACAGTGAAATCAGTATGGTGATAATCGTAAAAACTTTCTTCATGAAATACAAAAATAAGTATGACGGAGAATGAAGATACGGAATGAACAAACAATTAACGTAGGTTTAAGATGCGGATTATCAAATCTCAATGAAGTTTTTTAAGAATTGCATCCACATCTACATTCAATTTCTTACATTAGTCCGATGAAAAATATCAAAAAAGGAATACTACTGATTGCAGAACCATTTTTGAAAGACCCACAGTTCCAGCGTTCCGTTGTGCTAATATGCCAACACGAGCAGGCAGGAACCTTTGGCATATCTCTAAATAAAATGCTCCGCGCTGATTTGTCAACATTTATGAACGACCTCGAAGACTCCAAAATACCCGTATTCGATGGTGGCCCGGTAGGCAGGAACGAGATTCATTTCCTCCATCAATATCCAACGCAAATTCCAGGTGGTGAACACATCATCAATGGCATTTATTGGGGTGGGGATTTCTCCATTGCCACAAGTCTCCTAAAAAATGGTAACATCAAAAAAGAGGGAATCCGGTTTTATCTTGGTTATTCAGGATGGGGCGAAAGCCAACTTGAGCAAGAAATGAAGGAAAAAAGTTGGCTTACTGTTTCAGCATCCAAGGAATTGGTGTTCCATCAACATGAGAAAGAAATTTGGGCCAAGGCCGTCAAAAATCTTGGAGAAGAATTTTTACCCATTATCAACTATCCGATTGACCCTTCCTTAAATTAGTGGCTATTTCTTGATCTTAAAAGTCAATAACCAAATAAACAATCCCAAAAAGGAAACAATTCCCAACGCAAGCCTAAGTCCAGTTTGCTGCGCTACGAATCCAATCATGGGTGGGCCAACCAAGAAACCAACGAATCCCACACTGCTTACGGCAGACAATGCAGCAGAAGGTGCCATTGAGGTAGTTTTGGCAGCCAAGATATATACAACAGGAAAGACAGATGAAACCCCAAGACCAACCAAGGAAAATCCGATAATCACGGTTACTGGAGATTGAAAAACAAGCGCTACAGACATCCCAATCAAAATAAACAAACCGTTTAACTTTAACACCCGCTTGTAACCAAATAGTTGAATCAGTTTATCCCCCATAAATCTTCCTATTGCCATCGAAAATGCAAAAGCGGTATAACCTGTGGTGCTGATTTTCTGCAAATCTTTTAAGGCCATTCTATAGTATAATGAACTCCAATCGGCCATGGCTCCTTCAGACATAGCTACACAAAAACAAATAAAACCCAATAAAATCAAGCCTCTTGTAGGCAATACAAATATCTTTTGAGGTTGACTGTTTTCTTGGTCCTTAACAAGGAATTTATAAACAGACAAACAACTCAGCAAACCCATCAATGCTATCATGATAAAATGTGCTGAAGTTGTAAAATCAAGTTTCATTGTCCAACCACTGATCGCTGCTGCCAGAAAGGCTCCAATGCTCCACATGGCATGCAATTTCGAAAGAATTGGTTTATCCAAAATCTGTTGAATTGCCAGCCCTTGTGTATTCATTGAAATGTTGGCCAAATTGCCAATAAAACCAAACAAAAAAAGCGCAACAGAAAGAGCCGTTACTGTGTTTGCTGTAGAAATAAAATAAAGCGATATTGAATATAGCAACAGAGAATAAATGCTGATTCTTTTGCTGCCTAACTTTTGAACCACCCAGCCAGAAAAAGGCAAAGCACTCAATGCACCTAATGGCAAAGTAAATAAAACTGCACCAAGTTCAGCCTCATTAAATGAGAAATGGTCTTTAATGGCGGGGATGCGGGAAGCCCAAGAAGAAAAAATGAGTCCACAAATAAAGAAATACACAGAAATAGCAATCTGTGGAGGAGTGATTTTTTTGAGCACTGGAATTTTTGGATGATTCTCCGTTATGAACTTAGTTAAAAGTTTAGGGTTTAAAGTTTAATGTATTAAGATGTAAACCTTAAACAATAAACTTTAAACCCTAAAAATTATACCAGCACTGCTTTTTCAAGCAAAACAGAAACAGTATTATTGAGGACTTCTACGAAGCCTCCTGAAATGGTGTATTTTGCTGTATTTCCCTTGCGGTCCAATAAAATTTTTATTGCCCCACTGCCTAAAGCACTAACCATTGGAGCGTGCTTTTCAAGCACTTCAAATGATCCGTTAACCCCAGGAAGTTGAATACCGTAGGCATCACCTGAAAACAGTTTTTTCTCTGGAGTAAGTATTTCGATTTGCATGATTTTACAATTTGTTTTTGGTCATCAAGCCTTGGCTGAATCCATCATTTTTCTGCCTTTTTCGATGGCATCTTCGATGGTACCAACAAGGTTGAAAGCCGCTTCAGGATATTCATCAACTTCTCCATCCATGATCATGTTGAAACCACGTATGGTATCTTCAATTCCAACGAATACTCCTTTTAAACCGGTGAACTGTTCTGCTACGTGGAAAGGCTGACTAAGGAAACGTTGTACCCTTCTCGCGCGACTTACAATAAGTTTGTCTTCATCACTCAACTCGTCCATACCAAGAATTGCGATGATATCTTGAAGTTCCTTATAACGTTGTAAAATAAGTTTCACGCTGTTGGCACAATTGTAATGAGCATCACCTACAATCATTGGTGAAAGGATTCTTGAAGTAGAATCCAATGGATCTACTGCAGGATAGATACCCAAATCCGCAATTTTACGGCTCAATACCGTTGTTGCATCCAAGTGAGCAAATGTTGTTGCTGGAGCTGGATCGGTAAGATCATCCGCAGGTACATAAACTGCTTGTACGGAAGTGATAGAACCATTTTTGGTTGAAGTGATTCTCTCCTGCATCAATCCCATTTCTGTGGCCAATGTAGGTTGGTATCCCACCGCTGAAGGCATCCTTCCTAAAAGGGCTGATACTTCAGAACCTGCTTGTGTGAAACGGAAGATGTTGTCTACAAAGAAAAGGATGTCCTTTCCTTTGCCATCACCTTCGCCATCACGGAAATACTCAGCTATAGTCAATCCGCTCAAAGCCACACGTGCACGTGCTCCTGGCGGCTCGTTCATTTGTCCAAATACGAAGGTAGCCTTGGAATCTTTCAATCCTTCCATGTCCACTTTCTCAAGATCCCATCCACCTTCTTCCATGCTATGCTTGAAGTCGTCACCATATTTCATGATGTCTGCTTCAATCATTTCTCTTAGCAAATCATTTCCCTCACGTGTACGCTCTCCAACACCTGCAAATACAGACAAACCTCCATGGCCTTTTGCAATGTTGTTAATCAACTCCTGAATCAATACTGTTTTACCAACACCAGCACCTCCAAACAATCCGATTTTACCACCTTTTGCGTATGGTTCAATCAAATCGATTACTTTGATGCCTGTGTATAATATTTCAGATGCCGTACTGAGGTCTTCAAACCTTGGCGGCTGAGCGTGAATTGGTCTTCCGTT
>JBILHX010000130.1:0-8078 GCA_044350285.1 Chitinophagaceae bacterium
ATTAAGTTAATTCTAGCTTGATTGACAGAACTACTAAGTGTAACTAACCTAAAAATTATTCAATACCTTATTTCACATTGCGGAAAAGTATGGCGGTGGCTGAGCCTGTCGAAGCCACCGTAATGTAAAGGGATACTGTCACCTCCTTGCTTCTTCACAATTTGAAATATGGCAATTGGTTAAATTTCACATTCGTGAGACTGTGATGGGAAGAAAAATAGGAAATCTAACAATTTGATTTTCAATGAATTACAAAGACGTCATCATGAGTGAAGCATGAGATCTTTCCTTAAGAGAAGCGAAAGAACTTTCAATGAGGGAAGAGGTAGGTATACAGCCAGGGACAAGGGACGAGGGACAGGGGACGAGGAAATACACTTCGCTATGTCCCTCTTTTTTGTTTAATTCTTAAATTAATAGTTTTTTGCTAATCCAAGCTTTAAAAAAGAATGCTTGAACATGAGACTTTAAACTAAATCAAGAAACCTTAAACATTAAACTAAAAACTCTAAACTAACCTCACCCTCTTGCACCGAACAACAAACTTCCTATCCTTACCAAAGTACTTCCCTTTTCTAAAGCGATTGAATAATCAGCGCTCATCCCCATAGACAACGTGTTGAAAGAAGCTGAATCATTATCGTCTTCTTTCTCTTTCAATGATTTTATTTCATCAAATAATGACTTCAAAACAGTAAACTCTTCTTTTATTAGAGTTACATTTTCTGTAAATGATGCCATGCCCATCAGTCCACACAAATTAATATGGGGATATTTTTTTTCTATAAAAAAATGAGTTGCCGCCTCTCTTGCCTCAGTAAAATCAAAACCGAATTTTGTTTCCTCTTCTGCGATATGGACTTGAATCAAACAATTTATTTTCTTGTTTAATTTCTTCCCCTCCTTTTCAATGGCATCAAGCATCCTGAAGCTATCAACACCATGAATCAAATGAACAAAAGGTGCAATTTGCTTTACCTTATTTGTTTGGAGGTGTCCTATGAAATGCCATTTTATGTCTGATGGCAGTTCCGCTTGTTTTTTCAACAGTTCTTGGACATAATTTTCTCCAAAATCACGGTGTCCAAGATCATATAATGCTAAAATATCTTCATTGGGTTTTGTCTTTGATACTGCAACCAGCAAAGCATTTGCAGCGTCTGTTTTTGTTTTAATGCTTTTGTAGGCATCTGTATTTATCGACATAAATTAATTAGGTTTTGAGCTTTACTTGTTATTACAATTTTATATTTTTTCTGAACATCACTTCAACACATTCCTTCCAATTACAATGCGCTGCACTTCACTGGTGCCCTCATAAATCTGTGTGATTTTTGCATCCCTCATCATTCTTTCCACATGATATTCTTTCACGTAACCATAACCACCATGAACTTGAACAGCCTCTGTAGTAACCCACATGGCCGTTTCAGATGCAAATACTTTTGCCATTGAGGAACTTACCGTGTAATCCAAATGATGATCCTTTTCCCATGCTGCCTTAAAACAAAGCAGCCTAGCGGCTTCTATTCGGGTAGCCATATCAGCGAGTTTAAATTGAATGGCTTGGTGTTGACCAATTTCCTTCCCAAATGCTTTGCGTTGTTTTGCATACGCCACTGATCTTTCGTATGCCCCCGATGCAATCCCAAGCGCCTGCGAAGCAATGCCTATTCTTCCACCAGCCAATGTTTTCATCGCAAACTGAAACCCAAACCCATCCTCCCCTATTTGATTTTCCTTTTGAACCTTAACATCCAAGAATGAGATGCTGTGCGTATCACTGCCACGGATTCCCATTTTATTTTCCTTGGCACCTATAGAAATCCCAGGCGTATTTTTTTCCACAATAAATGCATTGATTCCTTTTGGTCCTTTAGTTACATCAGTTTGAGCCATCACCAAATAAACAGATGCAGATGATCCGTTTGTAATCCAGTTTTTTGTTCCATTCAACAAAAAATAATCACCTTTATCTTCAGCAGTCGTGTGTTGTGAAGTGGCGTCGCTACCAGCTTCCGGCTCACTCAACAAAAAAGCGCCAATGTATAGCTCGCCATTTTTTTTGCCTGCGGCAAGTGGACGGAGGTATTTGTTCTTTTGGAAATCATTTCCGTATTTTTCCAGTCCCCAACAGACCAAGCTATTGTTTACGCTCATGCAAACACTAACACTTGCATCAACTTTGCTTATTTCCTCCATCGCCAAAACATAACTAATAGTATCTAGTCCAGCACCACCCCACGACTCGTCTACCATCATTCCCAAAAATCCAAGGTCTGCCAATTGACTAACCGGCTCCATTGGAAACATTTGCTTTTCATCTCTTTCAATGACAGCAGGCAAACAACTTGCATTTGCAAAATCCCGTGCTGCTTTTTGAATCATCAGATGTTCTTCTGTTAAGTTGAAATCCATTTTTTATTTTTTACGAATTAAAGAACCTTTTTCAAACAACAATGTAAGCAATGAACGACTACAAGAAATTTTTTTCTTCCCTTGAAGGTGATTGCAATAAAGATAAAAACACATAAAATGCTTTATTGTTTTTTTTACTACCATCAATTCTATACTTTAGCCTGAATCTAAAACAAGATGCAAACAAAATCCAAGTTAAACTATAGGCTACAAAAAATTGTGGTTACTGTAGCAATTATCCTTTTTATACTCAAATTAATTGCTTGGTGGAAGACAAGGTCTGTGGCTGTGCTTACCGACGCTCTTGAAAGCACTGTCAATGTAGTGGCGGGTTTCATCAGCTTATACAGCCTTTTTGTTGCAGCAAAACCACGTGACAAAGAACATCCATACGGACATGGCAAAGCTGAATTCATTTCAGCGGCGGTTGAAGGGAGTCTAGTTGCAATTGCCGGGCTTGTTATTATCTATGAGGCGATCGACAATATTCTTCATCCCCATATTATTCAAAAACTAGACACAGGAATGATTATTATTGGATCTACTGCCATAATTAATTATGTTACAGGATGGTACACCATTAAAATTGGCACCAAAAATAATTCACTGGCATTGGTTGCTTCTGGTAAGCATTTGCAAAGTGATACCTACTCAACAATTGGAATTATTGGTGGTATGGCATTAATTTTTTTAACCGGATGGATATGGCTTGATAGTGCAGTTGCCATTGCTTTTGCGTTTTTTATCATTTACACGGGATACACCATCATCAGAAGTTCTCTTGCAGGTATTATGGATGAGGCGGATCATGCATTGCTAGACAAGTTGGTTTCAAGAATCAATGAAAACAGACAAGAAAACTGGATAGATTTACACAACCTGCGCATCATCAAATTTGGATCGGTCATTCATGTAGATTGCCACCTTACTGTACCCTGGTTTTTTAACGTACACCAAGCCCATAAAGAAATTGATGCATTTTCTGCCATTGCAAGAAATGAGTTTGGCGAAAGCGTGGAGCTTTTTGTTCACGCCGATGGTTGCCTTGATTTTTCGTGTAAGGTTTGTAACAAATCAAATTGCGCTGAGAGAAAACATCCTTTTGAAAAAAAGGTATCATGGGATGTGCATAATATTTCAAGCAATGAGAAGCATAGTTTGGGGGGAATAGTTGAAGGTTGAAAGTTGAAAGTTTATTTTCCTTCCCCTTCTCCCGCAGGGTAAGGGAATGCAGTTATTTGTAAAACCTTCAACTTAAAACCCTTAAACTAAGCCGGTTCTTGCTGGCTCAAACAATGAAAACTACCCAAGCCCCAGATGATGTCCGTTGAATCAATGCCAACAACTTCACGGCCAGGAAAACAACCTTCCAAAAGTTGGATGGCTTTGTCATCATTAGCTGAACGATAAGTTGGAACAACAACAGAACCATTTGAAATATAAAAATTTGCATACGAAGCAGGCAGACGTTGGTCTTCCCAAATCACATCACCTGGCATGGGGATTTCGATGATGTTCAATTGCTTCCCATTGAGCAAACGCATTTCTTTTAATTGCTTCAAATTATGCTGTAGGATTTCATAATTATCATCAGACTTTCTTTCTTCCACGACAGTAACAACCGTATCCTCATTGATAAACCTAACCGTGTCATCAATATGACCATCTGTGTCGTCTCCAACAATGCCTTCATCAACCCACAGCACCTGATCCTGACCATAGAAGTCCATTAGATATTGCTCAATTTCGTCTTTGTTTAGATGCGGATTCCGATTCTCATTCAACAAACAAGCTGTTGAAGTGATCAAAGTACCTGCTCCATTGAAATCAACCGATCCACCTTCCATAATAATACCTGGATTGAAAACCGGCAAACCCAACTTTTCTGCTATCAACGTGGGTACCACATCATCAAGATCAAATGGGGGGTATTTATTGCCCCAAGCGTTATAATCCCAATCAACAACCGCCTTTTTTGAAGGATCTAGTTTATTCAACAAAAAAGCTGGACCATGGTCACGGCACCAAGCATCATTAGTGGGATGCAAATAAAAATGAACTTTTGAAAGATCCACACCAAAACCAAGCAACATACCCCTCGCACGATCCTCCATTTGCTTGTCACACACATTGATATTCACCTCTTCATACTTGGTCAAGTTTTTTATAAACGCCATGTACGAAGGAAATATGCTATCAATCTTCTCCGGCCATGACGCCTCTTTATGCGGCCAACTAAGCCAAGTAGCCTTATGAGGAGCAAATTCAGCCGGGAAATAAAAGCCCTGCGATTTAGGCGTTTTTTTCATGTAATTTTTATTAATGATATTTTAAAACTCAGTAAAGTTTAAGAGTTGAAGTTGGTTGAAAGAGTTGAAGGAGTTGAAGGAGTTGAAGGGGTTGAAGGAGTTGAAAAGTTTAAGGTTTAAGAGTTTAAGAGTTTAAGGGCTCTTCGGTTTTTTATTCTTCATTTTTCATTCTTCATTTGTATTGGCTGTTCCCTTGTCCCCCGTCCCTTGTCCCTCGTCCCTGGCTGTATTGAATTCCCTAGCTGTATCAATCTATAAACCTCTTCACAATCTCCCCATAAGAGTCAATTCTCCTATCACGCAAAAAAGGCCAATGGGTTCTGTATTGATCCGTTTTACCCAAATCAACCTCAACCACCATCACTTCCTCCTCATCATGAGAAGCCTTTGCTATCAACGATCCAAATGGATTGGATACAAATGACCCTCCCCAAAACTTCATCCTACCCTCTTGTTCCAATCCAACCCTATTTACACTCACAACATGAACACCGTTGGCAATTGCATGACTGCGTTGTATCGTTTGCCATGCATTGTATTGCTCGTTGTTTGTTTCCTCATTTTGTGAAGTAGCCCAACCAATGGCAGTTGGAAAAAACAACACTTCAGCACCCGCTAGGGCAGTGAGTCTTGCGGCTTCTGGATACCATTGATCCCAACAAATCAATACACCAATAGATGCAAATTTTGTTTTGAATACCTTGTAACCAAGATCCCCTGGCGTGAAATAAAATTTTTCATAATAAGCAGGATCATCAGGAATGTGCATTTTCCTATACTTGCCTAGATAGCTACCGTCGGCATCCAATACAGCAGTGGTGTTGTGATAAAGTCCTTGTGCCCTTTTTTCAAACAGTGATGCAATGATTACAACACCCAGTTCTTTTGCTACATGAGATAGTGCATCAGAAGATGGGCCTGGAACAGGTTCTGCCAATTTAAAATTTTCATATTCCTCCACATCACAGAAATACAAAGAGGTAAACAACTCTTGTAAACAAATAATTTGCGCACCTTTTGCAGCAGCTTCGCGAATACCTGATTCAGCTTTTTTAAGATTTTCTGAAACACTTGCGGTGCAGGACATTTGAACCAAACCTATTTTTACTAAAGACATTTTTTTAGTTTAAAGTTGAAAGTTTAAAGTTGAATGATACAAAGTCTAGGTTTCGTTTAAAACCAGGTCACCAAGAGAGCGTATTCCAATATTTTTTTGAGAGACATACCCTTCTGCAAATTTAACTCCTATTCTTTTTCCCATTAACCTGGCTCTTGAAACCAAGGCTTCATAAAAATCAGGTGTTGAAATATAGGTTTGAACACCCTTGCTGCTTTCTGGCGATGCATGAAACTGTGTCCCATAGGCCTTTACAGCTTCCATGCGTTGTTCAAAAACATCAGAAATATCCACAATCAAATCCGGCTCATAAAACCTGTCTTGGATATAATGCAGCAAGTGCTTGGGCCTCCACCTTTTCTGAGGCTGACCATCATCTCCCGTCGTTTCTATTTTAGTAAGTCCGGCCAAAAAACAAGCATCCGCCACCAACTTACCTGCTCTTCCATGATCAGGATGCCTATCGTCTAAAATATTTGCCAGCACCAATTCAGGTTGATATTTTCTGATGGCTTTTATAACCATCAACTGATGCTCTTCATCATTTTTGAAAAAACCATCGCGCATGCCTAAATTTTCTCGTGCAGACAAACCCATGATTTCTGCTGCTTTCGCTGCTTCCAAAGCCCTGGTTTCAGCAGTACCTCTTGTACCCAACTCTCCTGCTGTTAAATCCAACACACCAGCTGCATTTCCTTTACGGATTTCATTAATCAGCGTTCCTGAACAACTCAATTCGACGTCATCAGGATGCACGCCTATCGCTAAAACAAATAATTTCATTGATTTTATATTTCGACGCAAAGATACAATTTAGGCTTGAGGGAAAAAAAGTTGACTATCCAATGGCATCAATTATGATTCATGTCCATACATGCGGGCTACTTCATGTACGATGGTTTCCATTTCTGCATCATCCGAATATGGGAGATACTCTTGCTTTAAACTGCCGCCAAAAACCCATGCGAGGGTTTGCCAAAAATGTGCAGAAAAACCTCCCCTAAACTCTTTGACCAAGGCATAACAAGTATTGCTTGTTTCTCGATTGATGAGTTTCATTAAAATCTTTCCTTGGTAAACAGAGAGGTTTGTAAGAGGTTCGGTAAATTCCTTTTTGAGCTCTTTTTCTTTGGAACTGAGATACTTTTTTCGCTTCGTTTCGTCTTTGATATCCTTTAACCGCAAATTCACCTCATTGATGATGGCTCCTGCTTTTTTTGCATAAGGATAGGTAACATACACGGCATTTCGTAATCTGGTCCATTTACGGTAATTCTCCCTTTGCTTAGCACTCATCTTGGCAAAGACAAAAACCATCTCCAATTGAGCATAGGTCATCGTATCTCCTTCATAAACAATATATGGAACGGTAAGTGTGTCGTTAGGACCATAGCGTGATTGTCCATAGCTTTTTACAACCAAGACCATCAAAGAGAACATCACTATTAAACGAATCACTTTCATCTAAAAGCAATTTTAAGCATTTAACCTTAAACACGAACCTTAAATCACTAAAATTTCCTGTTAAAAATCTAAACAACGTATAATTTACTCTTTAACCTAAAAAACATGCTTATCATAAATCCGATTACCATAATAACCGTACCCAACCAAAGCAAGTTAATCCATGGAAACCTGTACGCTTTCAGTGTAATATAACGCATGACGGCAGATGATTCTTTTACAGCCAGCTGTACACTACCGTTTTCAGCACGCTGCAAACCTAAAATCAGGTTTTGCTGCATCACCGTATCTGTTTTGAAAGTAGGCTGACCATCTTTCACGAAAAATGCTGGGGTTACTTGTGTTGTTTGTCCTTCTTTTGATACTACTGTCAGCTCAGACAACCATGCACTGTCTACCAATGGCAAATCTGCATTGTCGTTCTTGTTGGCAGTAAGGACCTTGTTAACCAAGACAAAACCATTGGAATAATAAACTGTGTCCCCGTTTTTTATGGAAACATTCCTGAAATTGGCAGTGTCTTTTACGTTATCAGGATTCAACCATGATGTGATGTAAACAAAGATATCGCTTGACAAATAATGCTTAGACCCAGGATTTGAAGAAAGTTGCGTTCCTTCTTCAGACTTTACCATGAATGCATTGGGTGTAACCATGAAGTGTTCTGTCTTATTCTTAACTGTGTCCGTTTTACTGAAATCAATTTTGAAATAAACTTTGTTATTTTTGGGCTCTGTAGAATCACCTAAATAAGTCACCACATATTTACC